>NZ_CP025804.1:3764688-4105860 GCF_003352085.1 Sulfitobacter sp. SK012 | reverse complement strand
GACGTGGTCGGGCTCCCAATTTCTGATAATCTTCCGCCTTTGACGCTTGCGGTCGCGTATGACAAATCCCGCCCTCGCAAGCTTGTTCAGCATTTTGTCGATGAATGCCGCGCGCATTTCTCGGGTGTTGGCCCCGAACGATGCATTGTTGAAAAATAGAGCTGCAGCACAGCCAGCTGAAGTGTCGGCATCAGTGATGTGGATGGCGGTTTAGAAAACGATCGACATCTTCGGACGTTGGACGGACACCTGCAAAAAGCTCAACATAGTGCTGAACCCGCGCCAATCTCTCTTCTCTCGTTTCTTCGACTTGCATCGAGATATAGCCGATCTGCGTGTAGATGACTGTCAGGCTTCGGACATCCGCTTGCTCTTTTGAAAAAGCATGGCAGGTGAACATGTTTGCCACGGCCTTTATCCGGCGAGCGTCGGCTTCGTTTAACCTTAGTTTCAGATCTGGATCGACGCGCGCCCAATTGCGAATGGCCAGATCAAGCCGCGCATCGAAAAGCTCCGGGTCAAGCCAGCAATCCATCAGATTGAAAAGCGCCTCGCAAATATTGGCGGCATCTGTGTTGCACTGGTCGACAAGGTTTCCGGTGTTTTTGCTTTCCCAGCGCTGAACCATTGCGCTGTGCAGTTCAGAAATATCCTCAAAATACCAATAAAACCCAGTGCGGGTCAGGTTGAGTTTTTTCGCCAAGGGCATCACCTTTACGGCGTTAATCCCTTGAGAAATCAAAAGCTCATAGGCGGCATTGAGCCAGAGATCTTTCGAGCCGCGTAGGCGAGGGTAGGGCGCTGTCATATGCGGCACCCTATATTTCTTGACACACATGTCAATTATGCAGCATCCTTGGAACATGACACATGTGTCAAGATACCGGCAAGAAATGGCACTCCAGCCTAAGCCTCTGATCGCGAGATGACCCTGATGACCAAAGATCCGCTGTTGCAGCCCTTTCAACTAAAGCACCTGACGTTGAAAAACCGAATTATGACGACCAGTCATGAACCTGCATATCCAGAGGACGGGATGCCCAAGGAACGCTACCGCGCGTACCATGAAGAGCGCGCCAAAGCCGGCGTAGCGCTGAGCATGACAGCGGGATCAGCAGCGGTGTCCAAAGACAGCCCGCCCGTTTTCAACAATATTCTGGCCTACAAAGACGAAGTGGTGCCATGGATTCAAAACCTAACTGATGGGTGTCACGAGCACGGGTGCGCCGTCATGATCCAGTTGACCCATCTTGGGCGACGTACCACTTGGAACAAGGGAGATTGGCTGCCTTCTGTGTCCTCATCTAAACACCGCGAGCCTTCACATCGCGCGTTCCCAAAATTGATCGAAGACTGGGATATTGACCGGATCATCAACGACTTTGCAGATGCGGCCGAACGCATGAAAGCTGGCGGCATGGATGGCATTGAATTGCTGGTTAATGGCCACTTGCTGGATCAATTCTGGTCACCGCTGACCAATGATCTGGTGGGCCCATACGGTGCAGACACGCTTGAAAACCGCATGCGGTTCCCTTTGGATGTCCTCGCCGCAGTCCGTAAACGGGTTGGTCCCGAGTTTATCGTGGGATTCCGTTTTACAGCGGATGAAGTGCAGAAGGGCGGCATTACTGCGGCAGATGGGTTGGAGATTGCTAAAAAGCTGTCGGCAACAGGCCTACTCGACTTTCTTAATGTCAATCGGGGACGCATCCATACAGACCCAGCGATGACTGATATGATCCCTGTGCAAGGCATGGCCAGTGCCCCGCATCTGTCTTTTGCTGGGCAGGTAAAAAAGCTAACTGGGATGCCAACTTTTCATGCCGCCAGGATTCCAGATGTAGCAACCGCACGTCACGCGGTTGATGCTGGCTTGTTGGATATGGTGGGTATGACGCGCGCGCATATGGCTGATCCGCACATCGTTCAAAAGATCATGCAAGGTCGCGAAGATGATATCCGCCCTTGCGTTGGGGCGACCTATTGTCTTGATCGCATCTATCAAGCGGGCGAGGCACTATGCATTCATAACGCGGCAACTGGGCGCGAATTGACGATGCCCCACGTAATCCAGCCTGCTGAAACAAAGCGCAAAATCGTTGTGATCGGGGCTGGGCCTGCTGGGTTGGAAGCCGCGCGTATTGCTGCTGAGCGTGGCCATGATGTTGTTGTGTTTGAGGCGCAACCAAATCCCGGTGGACAGGTCCGTTTAACCGCCCAAAGTCCGCGCCGCCGCGAGATGATTTCAATCATTGATTGGCGAATGTCCCAATGCGCCGCGCGCGATGTGGTCTTTTACTTTAACACGTGGGCCGAAGCCGCGGACGTGACGGACCTGAACCCCGACGTGGTGATCGTCGCGACAGGGGGGATGCCAAATATGGAGTTGTATGAGACCGGCAAAGAAGCGGCGCATGTCGTTTCGTCGTGGGACATCATCGCGGGAGATGTGAAGCCTGCACAAAATATCCTGATCTATGATGAAAGCGGCGATCATCCTGCCCTGCAAGCGGCGGAAATCGCAGCGGCCGCTGGATCAACGGTCGAGATTATGACCCCGGACCGCACGTTTTCCCCTGACATTATGGCGATGAATTTGGTCCCCTACATGCGGTCTTTGCAGGACAAGGATGTGACCTTTACTGTGACTCGCCGCCTGTTGGAGGTTGAGCGCAATGGCAACAAACTGACAGCCACCATCGGCACGGATTACAGCGATCATTTTGATACAAAAGACTACGATCAGGTCGTTGTAAACTACGGCACTCTGCCGTTGGACGCGCTTTACTTTGATCTCAAGCCCCACAGCTCAAATGGTGGCGCTGTGGATCATAATGCATTGATCGCGGGCACCCCGCAGACTGTCACACGCAACAAAGAGGGGACCTTTCAATTGTTCCGTATCGGTGACGCGGTCTCGGCCCGAAATACGCATGCTGCGATCTATGATGCGCTGCGCCTCGTTAAGGATCTGTAGGGCGACAGGTTTCGGACCGGCCCCTAGGAAACCCCCCATCCAATGGCTTGCGTTAGAGGGCCCAAGCGGTGAAGTTAGGGGCCAACGCCAAAGGAAGTTGCGACATCATTATTTATGGATTGAGTACCTGTTCGATTTGCCAAAAAGCCCAAAAAGCGCTGGAGGCAGAACGCAAAGATATCACTTTTCGAGATATCCGATCAGACCCTTTGAGCGAGGCGGAACTGGCTGATCTGATTGTGGAATTTGGGGATCGGTTGGTGGATCGAACATCGAATGACTACCGCGCTCTGAATGACTGGTTGAAAAATTCGGAGGCTGAGGCGCAGATATCTGCAAAGCCCAAAGTCATGGCCCGCCCCGTGATCCGCGACGGGGATACGTATTATCTAGGTTGGGATGATGCAGTTCAAAAGGCGCTGCTGACGGGTTGATTCTTGCATGCAGTTTAGCCGTGCTAGGCGCTTGCACGTAGCCCTGTCGACAAGATCTCGGACCACTCGCTCGACCGGTTTTTGGCAAGGACCGCCAAATCGATGGGCCAAGGGCTAAAATTGCTTTTGATTTCAGGAACCATGGCAGGTAGACACCCCATGAGAACGGTTTTCCGAACCGTTTTCACGCGGCTCCGTAGCTCAACTGGATAGAGCAAGGACCTTCTAAGTCCGAGGTTGAGGGTTCTTATGTTAACCAGTCTCGCAGAACGCATTAACAGTCCTCAGATGTTTGTTACGTATTTGTTTTATAACGATTTATCGACGTACTTTTTAGATATTTACTAATACACATTTATAACTATCATCGTCCACTAGGCTTCAATGGTGGAATAGATGAAGAACTTTACTCGCTTGAACCGGTCAACTGGTCGCATAAAGGCGTTCTCGCTGATCGACAACGCAGGTGATTCAGTTCATGCATTTGACCTCTTCGTGGATAGCCTTGTCCAAGAAGGCCTCCATGCCAAAACTGTTGAGACATATTCAAATCATATTGCAGCGTTCCTGGACTTCTTGACCGAAGCGAAGGTGTTTGGTTACCCTTGCCGTCAGTCCGAAATCCTGCCTGCTGTCGAAGCATATTTGCCTGCCAGGCTGGCCGGGGCAAATGCTCGCAACGAGTTTGACATTATCTCACGCAAAATACTGGGGCAGACGAAGCTCACAAAATCATCCGCCAAGAACCATGCAGCGGCCATCAATAAATTCCTACTTGGAAGTGACAATCACGCATTGCACATGCAGCAAATCGAAGACTGGGAGACCGGAGTAGCAGGCAATGCGCCACAACAAATTTTCCAAGTTTCGACACGGCAAAGGTCCAGCGCTGAGATAAAGAGAATTTGCCAAAGCAGCATGTTGGTCAATGTTATGAACCATCACCCAACCAAAGCTGCTGGAAAAGTCCTAACAGTGAGAGGCAAGGACGCGAGTAATAACCGAGACAAAGATTTTCCAGCAGAGCATATTCTCCCCTTTCTCGATTGCGCTACTTGCGCGAGAGACGAAGCATTGTGGGCATTGCAAGCAGGAACAGGCATGCGACCACACGAGGCAATCCTAATGGAAATGGATCAAATTGACTTTACTCGCAGAACCGTAGTCGTAGAAGATCCACATAACCGACGTTTCGCCAGTCAAATGCCTGATGAGTATATTGCAAGGTGGAAGGGGCGAGCCGTAAGCGAAACCTATTTCATTCCAATCTTGCGAGACCGGTTTTTCAAGGCATTGGAACGCTATATCAGGACTGAGTATATGCCCCACCCTAATGAAACGCTCGTTTTTCAGTCAATAAAGGGTGACCAGAAGCCGTATGTTTCTGTGAGTGACAAGAGTAGAGTGCAATCTTTTAATCGCGCATGTCTACGCCTTCAGAAAAGAACACCAGAAACCAAACTGGGTTTAAGCGAGCTTACTCCACATTCCCTTCGGCACTTTTACGGCACTTTTATGCTCAACTACGTCCCCGTCGGAAACAACAAATATGGCTTAGAGCCGGTCGATGTACAAAGGCTGATGGGCCATGAGAAGCTCGAAACGACAATGAAATATGCGCGGCGGGACAAGCATGCACTCGATGCCAAGATTATATTCATGAATATGCAAGCTATGAATGAAGGACCAGAAGTTGACCAGCTGGTAAAGTGGATGGCCGAAAAACATTCCAACCAGGCAAAACGGCTGAATGATATTTGGTCTGCGAGGCTGAGTGGCAATGATTAACTTATCGGACAAGCCTAGTATCTCAGATAGTTTGACTATCAAGAGACTCCGTCACCATATGAATGCGACATTCGCATCCCTTAAGCGGGAGGTCGGAGATTTCCCCAGTCGAGATCAGAAAAGAAAGCTGAGACTAGCTGAGGTCATCTCCAGTTCAGTGACAAACAGAGATGATCCGCAAACTATCGTGAGGTCTTTTTGCGAAATTGCAACCCGAAACGCACGTGTAGATGATAAAATAGCACTATCTTGCAATTACTTCTCATTCACTGAAAAAAGCTCGAGCCGGAACCATATTCGAAAATTTTGCCGCATGGTTCTGTACTTTTCTTGGTGCGAGCGGGATGTCACTTTACCAATTCTATTCAAAATGGAGAAGGCCATAACTCCAAAAATGAGGCAAGAAAGCCCGTCTCTGGTACTCAGAACATTAGCGAACTACGTGTCAGAATCCATAGAAGTTAAGAAATTTGGAAAACATATCCAGCAGTGGCTGACGCAATACTCGCTGAGTTGGATATACTGCACAGATTGGATCAACTTTTCAGATATAAAGGGTATCGAAGCCGCACAACTGCACGTTTTCATGTCTGACTATAATAAAAATAGGAAAGGAAATCCTTCTTCAGTTGAGAGAACCGTGAAGATATTTGCAGAACGCGGATACATCAACCATGACGTAAATGAATACAATGTTGCAAAGAAGGACGCCTTTAACTCTGCTCGTAACACGAGCTCAGGGCCGGAAGAGCTGAATGCCTTCATTACTCCTCGAAGGAGATCTGATCAGAGCTACTTCTATCTCCTCCCGCAATTAGAAGTTGATGGATTTGCACCCGCAGTAACCACTGTCCAACTTTGGGATAAGTTATTCGCTGATTACATCATCCACCGGGAGCAGACTGGACGTTCTGCCAATGAAAGGAGAAGACCGGCCTTACATGTTCTTGCCGACTACATCGCGATAATGCTCCCAATATTTGAGATGCACACTTCAGAGCCTATCGATATGCCGGTGTCTCCGAGAAAATTTACCCGATACCCGTTTGTTAGCCAAACGCTTCTACAAAGGCCTTTCCCTACCTATCTAGAATATCTCAAAAAACGCGGCCTGGCGAAATCCAGCCAGAAAGCCAATCTATACGCTATCTACGATTTCTTTCAGTGGGTTGAATTGAATCTGGCAACGCAAGATTTTACAGATATCGCAGGGCCGGGATTCAAGTGCCCACTTCACAGGAAGGATTTCCCGTTCGTCCCGCGACCAACTGGGACTACAAAGATCCCATTTACAGAGGAGGTCTATCCCCTCGTGTTCCTTTATGTCCAAGAGGTAGAGCGGATTGGTATGTATCTTGAGGCCCATCCCGAAATTGCAAGAAAAGTTTGCAATTTCACCAATCAAGCATCCGATCACATGGTTGACCTTCGCGATCTCGATACCGAGTTCAACATTAGCTATCAAGATGATGTCTTTAGGGTTTTTCAAATACCTCAGCGCTTAATCGTTGGGGCCAAGAGGGCATCAAACGGCATAAACCTTAGCGCGTTCCGACTTTTGATATTTATACTTGAAACTGGTCTGCGTGGACAATCTTCACAATGGCTTGACGAAAGCAGCTGGGCCAAACATAGCGACAAGTATAGCGATGAAGACCCTATTAAACTCATTCATATCAATACAGACAAGACGGGGATAACGAAGGACATTCCAGTGCTATCTCGTGTGGCCGAGATGCTGAAGCGCCAACAGGACCATAGGCAGTCAAAGGGAATACCAGAAATTGTTACTGACTACGAAGGGCGCGCATTGTCGCCATTCAAACCTTTGGTGCCGCTGTTTGCCAAAGAGGATGGCTCGGTAATTTCTGATGGGGGCTATTCGGGAGTGTGGGTTGATCTTTTGCTTAGTTTACAGGGCTTTTTGCATGAAAGTGGCTTTTCTTTTAAGCCTCTGATAAAAGTGAAGCCGCCAAAAGAAGACGACACAGGAAAGGACGGGCCTGACGGATGTGCCGTTTGCCGATTGAACTGGTCGCCTGTTCACACTCCTCACTCGGCGAGGGCAAGCTTTGTCACTCGGCGTTCTGGTTCAACAAAATACGTCGTTTTGGCCGAACTTATCGGGCACAGCGATCCAGTTTCTACGCCGTATTACGATGTCCCAGGTTTTGATAAGATCGTTGATGTGCTCGAACATCAAGATAGGCCGCCATTGGATGCCTCATCCTCAATAAGCGAATTGCGGTCGCAGCTCACATCGCCGGACCATAGTGCAGAAGAAGTGATACATCGGTTTGGTATCAGCAGCCTGCGAGATCTGCATGAATCGGAGGACGGCAACGAAGATCCAAAGGGGATTGAACTTCTCAAATCCAGCCAAGCGTCAGAATTGGTGTTCCGTGAGACCCACATTTGCCCGGCTGGAGAAATGTGCCCAGATGATGTCATTTTAGCCGCTGGGGGCCCTATGCGCTGCGGCACCTGCAAATTGGCCTGTAAGTCCGTAGACCACCTACCAGCTATCGAGGCCAAGTGTAGGGTACTCATAGCCCGCATACAGACTACGAGTACTTCTCTAGTGAGGGAGAAGCGAGGAGGGAGGGATAGAGCTCGCCTGAGGTCGCTCCATGGCAATCTCATGGCCGACAGCTACCAGTTGGTGGGCTGGCAGGACGCAAGCGTCACTCTCCGCCGGCTGTTCGAGGAGAAAAAGTCCGAAGGTATCGTTGCAGGTAGCCCAGACATTATCAAACTTCAACTAAATCGCGTGGTCCGGCAGGTGCAACCAGCCCAGTTTTTGGTGGATCGAATTGTCGACGCGAAAATGTATCCGTCGTTGAGCGATGAAGTTCTACAGCGTCAGGCGTCTCGCTTGGTGAGGAAACTGGCCATGTCTGAACAGGAGGTTTTTGCTGATGAGAATGAGGAAATTTTGACGCTTTACAGCCTAATTAAGACTCGCCTGAAAGTTCTCGGTAAGACATGGGATGAAGCAGGAGAACTACTCGAACAAGAATTCGGGACTCTTATCGCTGACACGAAACCAGAAGTGAGGCTCGTAAATGCCAGCTCCTAAAGGTTCGAAAAACGCAAAGGCATATCAGGATGCCATCACTTCCAAAAACAAAGCTTCAGTTGAGGGGGAGCTCGCGAAGTTAAAGGAGGCCCGCGCAAACTTCGAATCCATTACAGCTTTGTCGCAAGCTATAGCCAAGGCAACGGGACTTACAGATGTTACGATAAGACGCAATAAAGCATACCGAGTACTAATAATAAAATACATCAATGAACAAGGTGGCAAGTCTGGATACATGTCGAGAGCGGAAGCTGAACTGAATAAATTAAGACACAAGGTAACTGAGCTCGAGTTGCGACTTAGTAATGCCTCAGCAGACAACGGTCGCTTGCAGGCGTTTATCAGCAAAATGCAAGATTCGGAAAGCAGCACCCCGCAGATTGAGGCCGCCTCCTCGATTGAAGACCATGAAGTGGACTGGGAACAAGACTGTCACCGAACGTACAGTCTGGTTCAGGCAATTTTGTCCCGTGCGTTTTTTGAGATAAACTTCGCCAAAAATACAATTGAAGACAGAACCGGCATTGAGGAAAATGAGATAATTGCTGGCGCAAATATTTCGCAGCCATTTATCGGGTGGTGCAAGAGGAAAGGCCTGAAAGATGGGCGGTAAGAAAATTGGTGGACCGCAGCGCATACTGCATAGCCTTGCTAAGTTGACGAGGAATATTTGATCAGGATACACAGGTGTCGCCTCCATGCTCAGAATAGCTGACAGATTGAAGCGCAGAAATCGGTATTAGAGCGGGTAAACTTAAACACCGGATATGACCCAGTAAACTTACCTAATGGTTGGAAAAACCGAAACGCTGACGATTGGCCGTAGAACTGGTGTCACGAAGAAAGCCCTAGACCTAGCCCAAAGGGTTGAGGGTTCCTTGCTGGCCATCGCAGAGCGAAATGAAAACCGAGACGATTGGCTCGGTTTTCAGGGGCGCGATGGGAACAGATGCGAATTATCTGACAGCCTGGATAAGACCCGACCCCTTCCGGCGGTTAAGAAAAGGTTAAGGCTTGATGACTTCGAATTGTTTACTTTGTTTTTTAACTTTTAACACCAATGCCATGGTGGTAGTGAATGCCCGTGGCCCGGTAGCTCAGCTGGATAGAGCAGTTGCCTTCTAAGCATCTGGCCGGGGGTTCGAATCCTCCCCGGGTCGCCAAATTATTGTTTTTAAACAGTGGTTTGCTGGATTTTTGGCCATGATTTTACTCCGGCCAGTTGCCGGCCGCAAAGATGGCCTTAACGGTGCCTTGATATCGCACTGGGCAACTGTAAATGTGGTCCGCGGGATGCCCGGCTTGGCCAATGCCAGACGGGCTGACAGATGCGATCCCTCGACCAATTGGCGGTGACGTTCACAAACCAAGAGCGGTATTTTGTATCTGAATCGACGGCCTACCGCGTGCTGAAGGCGCATGCCGCAGAAGAAATGGCGACCGTTGAAGGCTGGAAGCCCGGACTGTAAAAGGCGGAGCAATATTGGACCACAGAAACGGCTGCGAGATGCGGTTGTCGCGGAGTAAAATCCCGCCACTTTGAGCCCTTCGTTTAAGCGGAGGGCGGGAGATGTATTCTGTGGATATTTATAGTCGAGTGCGTCGAGCGTGTTTGAAGGATGGGATGTCGGCGCGTGCAGCGGCGCTGTATTTCAACAAAGATCGCAAGACGATTGCGAAGATGCTGCGGCATGAACTTCCCCCAGGTTATCGGCGTTCCGAGGAGCCCCGTCGCCCAACGCTTGATGCTTATGTTGGGATTATTGATGAGATCCTGCGCACAGACAAAGCGTTGATCAAAAAGCAGCGCCATACAGCCAAACGGATATTTGAGGTTCTGCGTGACGAACACCAATATACAGGCAGTCAGACGACGGTGACGTATTACGTGCGCGAGCAAAAGCGACGGACCAAGGAAGTGTTTGTGCCGCTGTCGCATCGTCCGGGCCATGCGCAGGTTGATTTTGGCGAGACGCTTGGTGTGATTGGCGGCAAGGAGTGCAAGATCCACTTCTTTGTGATGAGCCTGCCACATTCTGATGCGGTGTTTGTGAAGGGATACGGGCCGGGATTTGCGACACGGGACACGATTTCTTTCGCGGTAAACCACCCGCTCATTGGCAGTTCTTCTGCCGGATATGGTTGGGGCATAAAAAAAGCCCTCCTCGATTTGAGAGAAGGGCAGCAACCAGTCAGACCCCTCTCGGGACCCTCCTAGCCGCTGTGTCGGGGGAAGATCAGACACCGGACCTGCATTCTCGCCAAATTAAGGCGTGCTTCCTCGGCTTTCGTGAACGCGATCCATCTGGCTCATTCCAGACTTCATCTGAATTCGGATTACTGAGAGCCACCCCTCAAACCGCTTTCGCGGACCTACTGGTCGATACATCGACGCGACACTAAACGTTTCTCACAGTCAACCTGATTGGTAATACCCGGTCATGACCAGTTCAAGAGGCGATCTGATCTAGCCAATCAGAATAATGCTGCATCATCTCTGACCTCTGATCCATGTAGAGCGCTCTGTTATATGCCCCGCCATGAGTTTCCGGCACGGCATGGGATAGCTGCAGCTCAATGATGCGCGGCTCGTACTTCAAGCGTTCAGCCAGAACTGTGCGAGCAGTCGCGCGAAAACCATGGGCCGAAACCTCGGACTGATCGTAAGTCAGGTTGGTCCGCAGAAATTTGGAAAACATAACGTCGCTGAATGGCTTGTACGGATTGGACCAAACATATTCCCGGTGCCCGGATATTCCCCTTTGCTCTTCCAAGATGCGTAAAACTTGCCGCGACAAGGGCACAGCGTGCCCGCCCTCAACCTTAGTGACGCCATCCCGCCAAATCCGATCTTCCAGATCGATGTCAGCCCATCGCATGCAGCGAACCTCTCCCGGCCTTTGGAATGTCCGGACCAGAACTTCCAGCGCAGGCCGCACAATCGATGTTCCATTATAGGCGTACAGCCGCCGCATGAACTTGGCGATTTCTTCAGGGTGGATCAGAGCAGCTCGGTGCTTGGCCTTCGGTGATGGCTTGAGTGCCGCGCCTATGTCTCGGCTGGGATCGAATGGCGCGAGGCCCAGAGCGACCGCGTAGCGCATCACCTGTCCGATCATGCCTTTTACCCGACGGCCGCTATTAACGGCTCCCCTGCCTTCGATACTGCGCACCACAGACAAGACATCTGTCGGGCGGATATCGCCGACGCGCATGTTGCCGATGGCCGGATTCACATCCTTCTCAATCCTGAAGCGAAACCGGTCAGCATGGGCGTCAGACCAACCCGGTGCGTTTTGAGCGAAGAAGTCGGCCGCGACCTCCTCAAACGTCTCGCCCGGAGCAACGGCAAGTTGCCGCCGCTGGCGCTCTTTCTCCCGAACCGGATCAACGCCAGTAGCGCGCGCCGCGCGCATCTGATCCGCCTTTTCCCGCGCTATTGCCAGACTGACATCGGGATACCTCCCCAGACTAACCATGGTCGCCTTGTCGTCTCTACGGTAACGTAGATGCCAAGTCTTTGTTCCATTAGGCGTGATGGTCAGCGTCAGGCCGTTGCCGTCTGCTACGCGCTTAACTTTATCTCCCGGTTTGGCGGTTTTGACTTTGCTGTCGGTGAGTTTTCTAATCAATTTCGTACTCACTTTTTGTGATTAACTAAATTGAACTGTGACCAGTTGTGATCTATATATTCCACCCAAGTTACTTATTGTAAAGGGTTTGTGGCGATGTATGATCAGTGGTTCGGTAGCTTCCGGGGCCGCCATCATGCATATCTTTCACGGCATGAAACGCATTTCCACATGTGCAAGAATTACGTCAGCCCTAGCAAACGTGCGGCGTTGCCTTTGGTGATGTCGTCGCGCAGTTCGTCCTTGATTGCGATCTTCTCAAAATCTGAGAGCCAGCGTTCGGGTGTAATCATGGGCCAATCAGAACCGAACAGGACTTTCTTTTTGAGGATCGAATTGCAGTAGCGAACAAGAATTTCAGGGAAGTACTTTGGCGACCAACCGGACAGATCAATATAGACGTTTGGCTTGTGCTGTGCGACCGCAAGGGCCTCTTCCTGCCAGGGAAAGGATGGGTGCGCGAGGATGATTTTCATCTGAGGAAAATCCACCGCGACATCATCCATGTACATCGGATTGGAATACTTCAGCCGCATCCCATTGCCACCGGGCATCCCCGAACCAACACCGGTTTGACCAGTATGGAACAGGGCAATCCCACCCTCTTCGGCGATCGCTTCGTAAAGGGGGTAGGCCATCGGGTCGTTAGGGTAAAACCCCTGCATCGTGGGGTGAAATTTGAACCCTTTTATGCCAAAATCTCTGATCAGGCGGCGGGCCTCGCGCACGCCCATTTTGCCTTTCCATGGATCAATCGAGGCGAAAGGGATCAGCACGTCATCGTTTTCGGCAGCCAACGCGGCGACCTCTTCGTTTTTGTAACGCCGGTAGCCCGTTTCTCGTTCGCTATCGACGGGAAAGATCACGGCCGCGATGTTCTGCGCACGGTAATGCGCGGCGGTGTCTTGGATCGTCGGCGGATGTTCCCAGGGCGCGCGAAAGTACGTGGCCATTGCGGATTGCAGATCGTCATATCCGTCGTCTCCATGGCAGCCGCAAGGCTCTTCGGCGTGGGTGTGAATGTCGATGGCGCGGATTTTTGAAAGATCGACCATAGGGCGTTCCTTAGATTTTTGCGACCGCAGGGTCGTTGTTGTCATAGAGCCGCGTTAACAGATCCGCGCGGCGTGTTAGTATTGTCCTGAAATTCAGATTGCCCTTGGCCGTCATTTCGCCAAGCGCCATGGAGGCAGGATCGCTCAGCACAATCGCGCGCGATACATATGTTGAGCTGCTCGATCCGGTGGCGTTTCCAACCAACCGGTCGCCTATTTCTTTTCGCAGATTAGGGTCACAGAGCACGCCATTTGTCTGCACGGCAGAAAAACCAGCGCGCTTTACCTCAGCGATGTTGGGAAAGATCATCAGCCCGATCTGATCCTTATCCGCACCCGTTATCACCAGATCAGCGGCCAAAGGGGCAAGGCGGGCAAGCATATCAAGCCGCAACTGACCTGCTCGCACCCAAGTACCCGTCAGCAGTTTGAAATCTTCGCTCATCCGGCCATCGAACTTGAGACCTTTATTTGGGTTCTCGGGGTCCACAAACCGCATCGCGTCGCCCGTGATAAAGAAACCTTCGGCGTCAAATGCCTCCGCTGTCTTTTCCGGGGCATTCAGGTAGCCTTCCATCACATTGGGGCCTTTGACCCGGACTTCGCATCGCATTTCGTCGTCCGGAACCAGCTTCACCACGACGCCCGTGGCCGGCACGCCAACAACACCTGACCGGTCGGTCGGCTCTTGTTGGATCATCAGGGCAGGGGCGGTTTCTGTCAGTCCCCAAGACGAGGTCATGAGGGGCACCTCGCCTTTCACTTCCATCGCCATATTCTCAAACCCCTCCCAAACGTCCTGCGGCAACGACGCGCCCGCATAGAAAATCAGGTCTAGGTTTTCGAAAAATCTATGACGCAACCCTGTGTCTTTTTGGAGTGCGTTCAAGAGCATTTGAAACCCCAAGGGAACGTTAAAGCATAGGGTCCCCGCAACCATGCCTAGGTTCTGGATCGTGCGATCAAACAAGCCTTCGACCGGCTTACCATCGTCAATATAAAGCGCGCCGCCATTCGCCAGCATCATGTTGAAATTATGAGAACCGCCAAACACGTGGTTCCATGGCAACCAATCCATCACGCGCGGTGGGCGTTCGCGCAGAAAAGGCAGCGCATCGGCGAGCTGCGTTTGGTTTGCACACATCATGCGATGGGTGGTCAGCACCCCCTTGGGAACTGAGGTTGATCCCGAGGTCATCAGAATTTTTGCAACGGTCTGGGGCGTCACAGAAGCATGAGCCGCGTCTACGTCAACGCCTGCATCGCCTTTGATCAGAGCGTCGAACGGTGTCGCGGAAGACATCCCCGGTTGGCTGGCGATGATCTCTACTTTTGCCAAAGCATCCAAACTGAGTGCCTCGGCATAACGGCCAGCATCAACCACATAGGCCATCGCGGGGCGGGTCAATTCAACCGCCTGCAGCAACCGACCATGTGCCGCCGAGACGAGCGAATATTGCTCGGCCACCGGGACCGTGGGCACGCCGATGTATTGCGCTGCAAGGCTCAGCAGCGCGTGATCGACCCCGTTTCCCGACATGATCAGAATGGGTGTATCCTGCCCCATGCCCCTTGCCAGCAGGGCCTGCCCTATGGCGCGGACCTTTTGTAACGTCGCGCCGTAGCTTTCGGTGCGCCACCCCGCGCCGCTGCGTTCCGCAATGAACACGGCGTCAGGCGTTGCTTGCGCCCAATGATGCAACCAGTCACCGGTTTTTTCCACAACCGGACCCATCTCGTAATTTGAACGGAGCAGGATCGTGCCATCGGGTCGATCATGGCGTGTCACCGAGTGGGGCAGGAATTGAGACGTGCGCCGCATCCTCTAGCTCCCAAAAGATCTGTTTTGGATCAACTGCATCGCCGCGATCACCGTTTTGCGGGTGTCTTTGTCTATGTCCAAAAAGACGCGTTCTTCGTGTGCCTTAACTGCGGCAATTGCTTTGTCATAAAGTTGCCGCCCAGCTAGCGTTGCCATCAGCGCATATGCGCGCCGGTCTGTCGGCACCCGTTCGCGGATGATCAAGGCGCGTTGTTCAAGCGCGTCGATAATGACCACAAGGTTGGGTCGCTCCACGTCCATCGCGGCAGCAAGTTGCGATTGGCTGAGGCCCGGATTGTCGACGATCAAAACAAGGGCGGAGTAGGTCAGCATACGCAAGCCGAATGGCTTTAACGTCAGGCTCAGGTCCGCCTGCACCACATTGAACGCCCGTTTCATATGGTAGCCCATAAACTCTCGCAGGGTTTCATCGCTGACTGGTGGGGTGCTGGTCGCGGGCTGCGGGGTTGGTGCAGGATGCTTCATCAAATCACCGGAATTTAGGGGCGCGTTTTTCAAGGAAAGCGCTCAGGCCTTCTTCGGCATCGGGTGTCGTCTGTGCCAAGGCCGTCGCCAAGGATTCCACAAACAAGCCATCGCTTTGGGACATGTCGTTGATCCGGGCGATCGCCTGTACCATCAGGTAGTTGGACATCGGCGCATTTCGGGCAATTTTGCCTGCGAGGCTTCGGGCCAACTCAAGCGCCTCACCTTCTTTGACAGAGTAATGCGCCAATCCAAGTGCCACGCCTTCATCCGCCCCGTACTTACGGCCCGTAAGCATCATCTCGGTCATGCGGTCAGGGCCGATCAATCGACCAACTCGCGCCGTTGCACCACCACCCACAAAAATACCGCGCCGCCCCTCAGGAAGTTGAAAAATAGTCGACGGTTCAGCGATACGGACATGCGTCGACGTTGCCAGCTCAAGGCCGCCACCGATTACAGCGCCAAACATCGCGGAGACCACGATCAGGCCGCCAAACTGGATTTTTTCCATAACGCTATGCCAGTGGCGCGAATGGAAAAGATTATCCTCTGCGGAGCGATGCACATGCTCAGACAGGTCCAGCCCTGAACAAAAATGGCCTGCGATCCCGGTCAGGATCACAACGCGCAGGTCTTTGGGAGGTTTTGAGAAAAAGCTGTCTAACGCGATCAGCAGATCTTCGCACATGGCATTCCGCTTGGCAGGTCGGTTCATTTTCAGGGTCGCGACATATCCGTCAACGTCGATCTTAAGAATGGGTTCGCTCATTTGGACCTCATCAGCGTGGGGGACGGTATGAAAATGCATAGGTTTTTCAAACCTCAATCTCGGTTCTCACGTAATAAGTAGGTATATGGCATAATCATTTTTCTACATAATGAATTCGCTAGGTTGGGCAATGTCAACTGCCTCGACAAAATTTCGGCACCACATCTTTCCTACTTAAGGGCTGCCTCAAACCCATCATTGGATTGAAAGAAGGCTAGGCTTCGACGGACCGCGCAGGCCTTGCATAATACCGGAGTAATTGGCGGCTCGATGTTTCGGCAAAACCCCGCAGCCCCGGTGCGATCTGATTTGCGCGTGCCGGTCATTGCGGTAGGATGCGGAAAATCAAAAAAAGGTTCGGGCATCAAAATGAGCATCACGCGTCGACATTTCGGACTTGGCATTGCAGCGATTTCACTGAACGCTTGCGGCGGCAGTTCTACTTTGGGGCCACGATCCACGGGCAGTACCAGTGGATTGCCCGCTGATCTTCGACCTACACCAAACGTCGCCTATGACGCTTGGGTTGCCAGTTTTCGCGGACGTGCAGGCAGCAGCGGTATATCAGACGCGACATTGGCATCCGGATTTCGCGGCACGGGATATCTGCCCGGCTGCGTAAAACGCGACCGAAACCAAACGGAATTCAAACGCAGCCTTGAAGATTACCTCTCCATCGCCGCCTCCGATGAGCGCATCAGCAAAGGGCGCGCGGCCTTTGGTCGACACAGTGGCACCTTGAATGCGCTGGAGGCCAAATACGGTGTTGATGCGACCATCATTTGCGCGATTTGGGGGCTGGAAAGCTTTTTCGGCGAGCGGCGCGGCGATGTGCCCGTTGTGTCAGCAACATCAACGCTTGCGTTCGATGGTCGACGCGGCGCGTTTTTTGAAAAACAGCTGATCGCTGCGCTCAAAATATTGCAAAATGGAGATACTACTCCGGCGCAGCTGACGGGCAGCTGGGCTGGGGCAATGGGTCACACACAGTTTATTCCCACATCTTACCAGGCGTTTGCAGTCGATTACACAGGGGATGGACGGCGCGATATCTGGTCTGATGACCCCACAGACTCTCTGGCTTCAACAGCGGCTTATTTGGCGCGCAATGGCTGGACCCGTGGTCTCCGTTGGGGCGGTGAAGTTGGAAATAGCGCGCCCGCAGGTACGGTGATCCAACCGCAAGCGGGCGGGCCAAAGTTTGCTGTCACCAGCAACTTCCGCGCGATTAAGCGCTACAACAATTCGGATGCTTACGCGATTGGCGTGGGTCATTTGGCGGACCGTATCGGTGGTGCCGGACCTCTGCGTGGCAGCTTTCCACCAGATGCTACGGGCCTGACAAAAGATGACCGGGTCGCGTTGCAAAAACGTCTGACGGCCAAAGGGTTTGATACTGATGGCGCTGACGGCGTGCTTGGCCCCAAGAGCCAGAAAGCGATTAGCGACTATCAAAGCAGTGTGGGTCTTGAGCCAACAGGCATCCCATCGCCTGAATTGCTGCGTAGCTTAGGCTAACGTTTGGGACTAATGCAGTGCTTTTTAACGGGTGGGATGAGCGTTTCAGGAGTCTGGTCCGGTGACCAATCTTTTCAACTCTTGTTTCACCAAGGCGGGTACAAAGATGTAAGTGTTGTCGCGCAAATAGTGTTTGGACAGTAGGTCAAATACATCGCGTGACAGAATGACGGGCAGATACGCGGTGTGTTTCTGCGAGACAACTTGATGCTCGGTTTCCAAGTCGGTGATGTCATAACCGATGACAAGTTTGTCGTCGCTTGTTGGTTCATACCCGAGCAAGGAAAGTCGATGGTAGAATTCATTGCTGTATTTTTTGGTCCCGTGATCTGACGCGCGGAAGAGAATTTGTCTCCCTTCCGCAATCTCGATAATCCTCGATAGGGTAATATCGGTTGGGTCTGCGATGGTGACGTTTTCGTATTCCGCCGCGATGGTTCGCAGGCTGACTTCGTCATTTGGCGACGGCACCTCGCCCTCCTTGGAGGTTGTGATAAATTTGCTTTGCTGTTCTTTGTCACCCACGATCACAGTCTTTTTCGGGGCCCAGCCTTTTTGTTTTTCGTACTCACGGATCCGCCTCACAGCGATTTCGACCCGGTGAGGAGGAATATCAAACTCTTCTAACCCTGGCAGGAAGAGGTGCTCGTCGACGACTGGAAACAGGACATATTCGCCCGCATCTTCCGAATTGAACTGATCCAAGACGCGAATGAAGCCTTCGTCACCTTCGGCATTGTCAAATTTGCCCCATAGATTTGTGTGGAGCGGCCGCTTGGAAGACAATGTGGGCCCAATGGTGTGGTCGTCCATAATGAGGTTCTTTGCGACTTGGTCGCCTTCGCCCGTAAACATTAATGAAAAACCATCTGGAAAAGCGAACCGCCCGGTTCCCGCAGCAATCGCTTTAGTTAGCTTTTCCTGGGCGTCTTCGACATGATCGCGCCAGTTATCCCTGTTGATCCGTCGCCACAATTGCCGAACACCGGCCACTCCAAAAGCATAAATAATGATGTTGGGCATATGGTACATCAGATGCTGTTTGCCGACTGGTTTACCAACAAGTCCCCAAACATAATCCAATGCTTTGGCCGCACGTTCAGACAGGAGAAGGAAACTCGGAAGAACTCCAATCAAATATTCGCCTACCTCAGGAAAAATCACCAATACAGAGGCAAAGAACAAAGTTAGCCATCCTGCCACCCTCAGCATAAACTGACTAAAGCTGGACGCTTCGGGAAACTTATGGCTCAGAAATGGCTCAACAAGATCCACATCGACCCGATCGCCGGCCCTGATCTTATTCGCCAATTTAATAAGGGTTCTCTTGGATAGTGGTTGGCCCAAACCAGATCTCGCTAAGCTTTGTCTGACGTCCCTTAAGCGCGACACCATTGACCTTAAGTTGACAATGAATTGCTTGCGGCATCAAGTCGATTTCCAAATTCTATTCCCAGCATTCGTTTGCGGTCGAAGCAATGGGGTGCTCCAAGAATTGAAAATACCTCGCTTGGTGAGCTTGGAAACGGTGGGAATTCGGGTTGCGAATGGTTTTGAAAATGCGTTGTCGCGAAGGTGGTCGAGCGACTTGAGAATACCGCAAATGAGCTACATATGTTTTATGCACAGTTTTCTGCGGTGCCACTACCAGGAGACAATGTGCTCTAGACTCTGAATGTTGAAAACAGTTTTCTTGAGAGACATCATAATCCTAATTTTCGCGAACCTGCGCAGCCGTCTCGCCAGATATTTGATGCCTAGCTCTCAGTTCAATTGCCGGCCTCTAGATATCTCGGCGCGTTAGACGGGGCGTTTATCGATCAAACTATAGGTCAAAGCCTGAGAAAAACTATGTGGCGCTAGTATATAGGCTGGCCGATGTGTGCCGCGTTCTGGTGTGACCGACAGCAGGGTAACCGTCTCGCCGCACGGGCTCATGAACGTTAGCTTTTCAACAGGACAAGAGCGAGCAAGGCGCTTCAGATAGGCAGCTTGAACAGGCGAGATACGCTCGCCGCGGTGATCAGGTGCATTGCTATTGGCGGCAAGCCGGTTTTGTAGCCCGATAACACGGTATTCATCGCCTACCTCAAACTCTGCCGACTGCTGCAGAACATTGCCATGCATCGATCCCAATGTGACCCAAACATCTGCAATTGCGATTTTGCTGAATAATGCTTCTGAGGGATCAAGCCGGAACGCGTCCGCAATATCTGGAACGACCCATGGCTGAGCTCGGCCTAACGAAAAGCTACTGAACGCTGCTTGCATTTTCTGGACTTCCATCGCGAAACTACTTTCTCGGTAAACTCGTATTAACAGCTTCTTTTTCAACGACGGATCGGCCGATTTCGCGACTGAATTGTGTCATTTTCTGTGTTTTCTGCACATTTAGGGCTCAAATCGAGGATTGTTTCAAACTCAGCGGGAGCGAAGAATTGATCGAACACTTTTAGGGAGAGTGGTTGCGACTCTGTAATTTCGCGTCAAAATACAGGTTTCAAAATCAGCCAAGAGGTGAGCGTAGCTGTGGTTTACTCTGGACTGGGTAGACCACGCATAGGCTGCTCTCGGCATCAAGGTCTGCTAAGCGGGACAAAGTGGAAATAGACCGAGCTGTCTTGAATGTCCGCTGCTTTGCCAAATCAATTCCCGCATCCAAGAGGTCTAAGATGCGGGAATAGTCTATGTTGGGAGGGGTGTGAAATGTCACCCTTTCGGACGGGCAACCGCGCGATCTCCTTTGAGCCATTTTAGCGAATCTACATAATCAAAGGCGAGTGAGATTGCGTTTACGACAGCCAGAACCGTTAGGTAGGTCTGATAACTTCCGCTGCCCTCGGGGCGTGCAAACAGGATGTATGCAACCAGCAGGGTCCAAGGCACGACGTGACCAATTGCAGTTGCTTTTGACAGGCCGCGCTCGAAGGGGACGGGAGCCAGGCTGAGCAACATGCCAGCAACTACAAGAAACACAACAAACCCGCTGCCAGGTTCTCCGAGGAAGAATATAGAAGCCATGTTGACGGGGCCGAGAATGAACATCAGCCAGAATTTCACCCATTTGGGAAGCGAGATGAACGATTGCAGAATGTCAGAGAAAAGTGAGGCGGGTTTGGGGGAGTCATTTGTCATTGGGTCTCTCTTTGATTTTGGCGTGATCTTGTTGCCGGTAGGGGAGAGGTAGAATAATTTGGTTGATCACTCAAATATAAATTTGGTGGATCAACCAAATGTGATGGTTTCGACGAGACATCCGTATTTCCAGCCACTAAGTTCAAGAAACCATGAAATACGCCAAGCCATATGACAGAGCCGCCGCTTTGAACGCGGCCCTTTTCCTGTTCTGGGAGAGGGGATTTCATGCGACATCGATCAAGGATCTGGAAGATGCGTTGAAGATGCGGTCGGGGAGCATCTATGCGGCTTTCAAAAGCAAAGAGAATCTCTACGCTTTGGCTTTGGAGCAATATTTCCAAAACAGTCAGAACGCCTTCGAGAAAGATGTCCTTGAAGCCCAATCCCCCTTGGCAGGACTCGTCGCAATGATCCGCCGGATATCGCAGGCTGATGACATACTTCGTAGACCATGCATGCTGATCAAAGCTGTCATCAATGCGACCGACGACACAGCCGAAATCGCTGGGATTGCCCGTGATTACCGTAAGCGAATGGTTGAGAACATGGTGCAGGGGTTTGAAAAGGCCAGGCAACTTGGTGAATTGCAGTCAAATAGCGAGCCCAAGGCTTTGGCCAGTCAATACCAAACGGACGTCATAGGATTGCAGGTCGAAGCACAAATGGGCGCTGACACGCAGCATTTTGCGAATAGGGTGGAAGAAACAGCACGCCGCTACGAAAGATTACAGGTAATGAACCTATCGGGGATCAGTTGAGAGGCTACCGTCGGCCATTCGGTCTTGGACCAGCATCGGTCACTAACGGATCAAGGCTGCGGTTGACGTCAGAACCATCTGGAAACGCCCATCAATGCGCCGGCGCTGGCTGTCCGTGAGGTGGGATACCGTCCTGAAAATCGCGACGGGAAAAATCCGAATGGGAAATGTCGCCTGAGAAAAAACTGGCCATATATACATATAGCCTCGGGCAGGGCTAATTCAGGCAATCAGGTGTTGCCTGGTTCTCCTATTTTCTGTGGGAACGCCAAGATATGCCGATTGTTCTTGAGTGCATCTGCCGGGTGATTTCCATCACGGAGAGATTCCCATGCTGTTCCCGCACTAACCAGTGCTCTTATAGCCGATAGGTGCATTGAAACCTTCAAACTAGGGTCAGGACCTAAAAACCGACCAAGAGCGGTCATTCGCTGCATTTGCCCCAATGGCGGTTACTCGGTTTTGGTCCACCTATCGGTACTCAGGTCCGCGCCTTCTTACACGAAATTTGGTGCGGCAACTCCCTGGAAGGGGATTACAATCCGGCCTTAACCGCCAGTTATCTCGTCGTAATCACCTACACGAAGGTATGCGACTTCTCGGTAAAGCTTGATTGTTGGACGCAGCCCAAAAAGGACTGATCCAACCACAAATAGCCATGTCGCTATATATGTCGTGGTCTCGCTAAAAAACAGGATGCTTCCTATCACAAACAGGACCGCCGCTGAGACATCCACAATGGTGTAGGCTAGTTCGCAATAAGCGTATATTTTCTTGTGCTGTTCAGTTCGCGTATGATTGTCAGGGTTAAATATCTTCATCGTAAGCTCCTTAGGCGAGGCCGGGCAGCACAGCTTTGATACCCGCCACAACCATTTCAACTGCAATCGCAAGCAAGATCATGCCCATCAACCGTGTCATGATAACCCGCATTGTGTCGCTTAGAACCTTCCCAAAGAAGGATGCAAAGAACAGCACGACAAATAGAATAGCGAGGATGGCCGCAACCACACCACCAATGGAAATGTACCCCTCAATCCCTTTTGCATGTCCCGCATAAATGATCAGTGTCGCAATTGTCCCGGGGCCGACGATCATGGGAAATGTAATTGGATAAAAGGCGAGCCCGGACAAGTCCGCCATATGCGCCTTTTCGCCATCTGTACCGTGGTGTGATGTGATCTCTTGCCCGTTCAGCATCGACCACGCGATATGAGCGAGCACGATACCGCCAGCGATCCGAAATTCATCAATAGAAATGCCGAAAAAGCCGATGATTTGCTGTCCCGCAAACAGAATGATCCCGCACATGATGGCGGAAAACAACGTGATCTTAACAGCCAGACTGCGTTGCTGCACTACTGTGAATCCAGCGGTCAATGCCAGAAAAATCGGCAAATTCACGAAGGGGTTCATGATTGCAAAAAAGGCACCAAATGCCTTGGTCAGCTCAGCATGGTCCACGGCGCATCTTTCTAAGATTAGAGCTACTCAAGCTGCGTTAGTGCAGAGGCACGTTGGAAAATTCCAGCCCCATGCGCCCATTGGGTAAATGTGCCCGAGCCATAGATCAAGTCAGCAACTCCCAATTTCGGTCAAACCAATTCCAAACGCAAACCAAGTGCTGAACGCGAACTGGGCCTGACAGAAGCGGACGTTGGCTGCGGTGCGGCAAAACTGGAAGCTGGGCTCAGAGCGGCCCTTCGCTGCGGCATGCACCAAAGACAGCTATGTGGGCAAAGCAACCTTTCGTCTATTGTATTTCAATGGCCGTTTGTGCCGTTAGCCTCACTTATGAAACCGTTGTTGACCGCTCACGCCGGGCACACGCGCCACTAAGTCTCGACTTGAATACCCGACCTAAAATATTCCCCTGCAAAGGCCATAAACTTGCGCACGGCGGGGCGCAGGTAGCTTTCCTTCGAGGCGACCAACCAGAGCGTATGATGGAGCTCCTCATGGTGAAAACAACGGACTAAGTCTGGGGTTGCGTCACCTGTAACACAGGGCAACAAACCTAATCCTGCAACGGATTGGAGGGTTGCGACCATGCTGGTAACAGCATTTACCTGATAGAGAATATCTTTTGGGTCGAGTTGCTGGTTGAGCCAGTTCACCGCTTTCATGCCACGGGCGACTTCGTCGGAATAGATCACGAACTTCCGGCCTTTCGTCTCCTCTAAGGATCGTGGCGCACCGTACTTTCGATAATATGCCGTATTGCAATAAATCCCGAGCGGAATCCGAGCCAATTTTTTAGCTATTAGTGTATCTCCGGTAAGCTCATCCAATGGTCGAAGCGCCAAATCGGCTTTGCCCACTTCTAGTGGCGATTGGCTTTTGTCCCACGCCACATCAATCAACAGTTCGAACGAAATATCGGGGTTAGTTTCTCTGAATTTTGAGGCCATTTCGACGCCAAATCTCTGCATCGCCTCAGCATTTCCCGCAAACCGGATCACACCTTCATCATCGCGAGCCAACTGGTCAGCAGCAGTTTGGACGGATGCCGCTGAAACACGCATTGTTTTCGCGGCGTCAAATAAAACCAACCCTTGGGCCGTCAAGCTGTACCCACGGTTCGTGCGCTCAAAAAGCGCAAGATTGAGAGCGTATTCTAATGCGTCTATGCGGCGCGCAACAGTGGTATGGTTCATGCCGATGATACTGGCAGCAGCGAGCGTCGACCCCTCTTCAGCAACAGCCAGAAACACTCGAACGTCGTTCCAATTGAACATTATTCCCCCAAGCTTAGGGGCATTGTGCACTATTGCAGAGCCGCAGGCCACTATTGTGTATTTGTGCAATGGGTGGCTGCATATAGCTTTTGGGCAAGATATTTGGAGTATGAAGGAATTTCACAATGCCTAACTTGCCTACAAAAACCCGCGACATACACAATCATCATATCGACAGCACGGTCTGGGACGACATTCATTTTCGCGACGATGACATTATTATCGGGACGTATGGAAAATCTGGGACGACGTGGATGCAACAAATCGTCAGCCAACTGATCTTCGAAGGTGAGGAAAACCTGCCTGTGTCAGAGATGAGCCATTGGGTTGATCTGCGCATACCGCCCAAAGAGGTGAAACTGCCGATGATTGAGGCCCAGACGCATCGACGCTTTCTAAAGACGCATCTTCCAGTCGATGCGCTCGTCTTTTCTGAAAAAGCAAAATACATTTATGTTGCACGCGATGGTCGCGACATTGCTTGGTCTATGCACAACCACCATGCTTGCGCCAATGATGCATGGTATGACGCGCTCAATAACACGCCTGGTCGTGTCGGGCCTCCGATCACGCCACCAATTGGAACCACCCAAGATTACTTTGAAAACTGGTTAGACAATGATGGAACACCCTTCTGGCCCTTTTGGGAGAACGTCCGTTCTTGGTGGGCCATTCGCAACCTTCCAAACGTGATGTTGGTGCATTTCGCGGACCTTAAGTCGGACATGGAAGGCCAAATTCGCCGCATCGCCGAATTCATTGACGTACCTGCCGAGCAGGCCGTCATGGACCGCGTGCTTGAGCATTGCTCATTCGATTACATGAAAGCAAATGCAGCCCAAACGGTGCCGCTTGGTGGTGCATTTTGGGAAGGCGGCGCAAAGACTTTCATCCACAAGGGTAATAATGGCCGTTGGAAGGACGAGCTCCCACAATCAGTGAGTGACCGGTATGAGCAGGTTGCTGTTACAGAACTTGGAGAGACCTGCGCAAATTGGCTCAAGAACGGCGGATCTTGAGCGCTGGCTGCGGGTTATGCCAGAGCGCACCTGTTCAAAAAAATGATGACTGACCAACACCAAGTTACCAATGTTATGAAGTGGGATCCCGTTATTGACTGAGCATATGCAACCCGGGAAAACGTTGGACAAACTGCATTCGAAATATTGCAGAGCCCCGAATGAAAAATTCAGTCGACATCGCCTTCCGTTGGAATATGCGTGAGCCTGAAAAGGCTGTTCGCAAAAGATCAGGTTCTGGAAAATAGGCTGCGCGCTGCTGGAATGATATCAGAGCCAGATTTTACCCTCTGTAAGATAGGGGATAACGGACACCTTAAACTGCACGCCAACGATATTGCCTTTTATCAGTGGCCGCGTCCTTGTCCCAAGCCGTCAATTTTACATCGCGCAGCATCGGTCGCTTTGGGCACAGCGCGCACCTTGTCTCAAGGTCCGCTTCGTCTGTTCAGCGCAGAAAGAACACTGCCGCCATGGTGACGCCGATGACGGTCACGAAGTGACGCAAAAGGTCGGTCCTAACGATGCGGCGGCTCATTCTCGCGCCCAGATAGCCGCCAACAGTTGCGCTGATGGCCATCACGAGCGCAGGTTTCCACACGATCAATCCAGCAGCAATGAAAGTGGTTGCCGATACCAACGAGACGACGGCCGACAATACGTTCTTGAGGCCGTTCATCCCATGTAAATTGACGTACCCGATGAATCCAAATGTTGCGAGCAGCATGATACCAAGCCCCCCGTTGAAATAGCCGCCATAGATTGACACCGCGAGGATCGCTGCCATCGAGACGGCAACTCCGGCGCTGTTCACGCCGCGTTTCTGAATCATGCGCAATAAGGCCGGTCCGAAGGCGAACATCACCGTCGCAAGCAACAACAGCCAAGGCACAACCCACAGAAATGTATCGGCGGGGGTGATGATCAGCAAAAGCGCCCCCAAGACAGAACCAACAAACCCGACACCGACAATAACCCAAAGCGACAACACGCCCTCGCGCTGCATGTCGTGCCGAAAGCCCCAAGCACTGCTGATATATCCTGGCAAGGCTATCAGCGTTGCCGTGGCGTTGGCGCTGATCGGGGGGACGCCCAGATATATCAACGCAGGCAAGCTCAGGAACGTTCCACCCCCGGCTACGGCGTTGAGAAGACCCGCGGCAAACCCGGCTCCGACAAGTAGGAAGATTTCAAAGATCGTCATGATAGGGGGCGGTCTTTCGCGTTCAGAAGCATTTGGCTGGGGCCAATGCCAATGCTATAAAGGTTCGGCTAGGTGTTCATATACCTGGGCGATCACCAAGCGATCCGCGGTGGAACAATTGAGCTAAACAGCTCCGCCTAAATGGACCTTCGATGTTGATTGCCCGGATTGTGACGAAAGCTAAAGCGAGCCTGTCGACATGATTTCGACAAACGCCGATAGAACCGCATCTGCGGCGACTGAGGCCAGTATCATTCCCATAACCCGGCTCACAATCGCTGCACCCGAATTCCCGATCAGTCGAATAATTGGTTCTGCAAGTAGCATGAATAGATACGCGACCGCGAGGACGGCCATCATAACTGCAGCTGTGACTATCTGATCAGTTACCGCAAAATGGTTGTTGTCCGTCAGAAGCACGATCGCGAGCATAGCTCCGGGTGATGCGAGGGATGGAACCGCAAGTGGGAAGATCGCTGGTGAAGGTCGACTGTCGTCGGGCAGATCGGCATCTTGTTCGACCGAGCGCTTGTCCGATTCCTGCTTTGAGTCCCCAAAAATCATTGTCAGCGCAAACATGAAGAGGATGATTCCGCCGGCAACTTGAAAAGACAAAAGACTTATACCCAAGGCATCGATTAACAGCTGTCCGAAAACGAGAAAGAACAAAAGGACGGCTGCACTAACGATGGTAGCAAGTAGAGCTGTGGAACGACGCGCTGCCGTTGCCATCCCTGCAGTAACCGCAATGAACACGGGTATTGTGCCAATCGGATCGATAACCACCCAAAGTGTAATAAAACGTTCTAAAATATCCATTTAGCGATATCATCACACTTGTCGCGAATGGTCACGATGTTCTTTGAAATGATTACTCGTTACGAGTGAACGGCGGCTCCGCCTCGTAACTCGGGCATAGTCCCAGCAGACTTCGCTGAAGTAACACCGAATTGCGGCTTCTGTAGCTGCAATGCAGCGTAGTAACGGGATCAATCAGGGCGACGGGTATTCTGTATCAGTGATAGATGCGATTTCAGTTCGAGCGGTTTGGGCTCAAAGCTGCCGTTCGCTATACGGCACAGAAATGTCTGCTATGTGGGCAAAGTGCGCTCTCGCCGAGCCCAAATAAATGATCGTTTCAAGTATTTCCAATCTTTTCAAACACAAGCGCATAGCGGTTTTCCGATGACTGCCGAAGGCGTTTAACGATGGGCAAAGCTTGCATACCTTGATGGTATAACGGAGCCACGTTTAAGGCGCTGCTATAGCTCAGACCTTGAGACGTTATTTCCTCTCGCAGCCTTTGTGCAGTCAGGCCCCCAGAGTACGGAAGCCTTCCTCGAATGGAAGCATCGCATGCACGCTCTTCAACTGAGCGCGGTGTTTCTGGTGCAAGCAGATGCGCAAGCCACCGTTTTAGGCGATAGCTTCGCGAAAAAGGTCGCGTCCAATCCCCGTCGTTGACAAGCAACCGTCCCCCTGGCTTCAAGACACGGAGCCACTCAGCGTAGGCCGCCAAGGGATCGGTCAAAGTCCAAGCTAGATGTCGTGTCGTCGCAAAATCGAAACTGTTGTCTGCGACGGTCGCCAAGTTTTCGGCATCGCACAAAAGTGGCCTCCACGATTGACCCTCGAGTTTAGCCTTGGCGATAGTGTGCATCGTCTCAGAGAAATCTAGGCCTGTCACCTCCGCACCGAGACTACAGAGCATTCGGCTTATTTCACCCGTGCCACAGGCCAAATCAAGGACATGTAATCCCTCCATATCTTCGTCGGGACCAAGTCCCATGGCTTGCCGAAGGAACATTTGCCAATTGGGTTTACCAAACTGGTCTTCAATTTTGTGAGACGCACTTTCATCAAAGGTTGCTGCGCGGGCGGACCAATAGGTGCGTATCTCTTCTTTGAGATCGAAGTTCTGTCCATTGCTCTCCATCACGCTGGCAATCTCGCATCGACGTAGAGTGCGCCGCGCTGCGTTTGTTCCAAGTCCGTTTCTACTCGGTATGTCTCTCCGATGACTGAGAGGGATAAAATGTCTGCCGGCAAACCGTCCGCCAGAACTTTGCCGTCGCGTAATAGAACCAACCTATCGCAGAACTTTGCCGCGAGGTTCAGGTCATGCAGCGCAGCCATAACAACGGGCCTACGTTTACCAACTTCGGTTCGGATAGAAGTCATGATGGACAGCTGATGGTGAAGGTCGAGCGCACTTGTTGGTTCATCCAACAAGATGACTTCTGGCGCACGCACCAGTGTTTGTGCCACGGCAACCATCTGCGCCTGCCCACCACTGAGGTCTGCAATTCCGCGACTAGAAAGATGCGCCAATCCCAACGCATTCAATGTGTCCGAGACGCGGTCCAAATTATCGGAGTTTACGCGCCAACCGCTTGTCTGCTTCAATGCAAGCAACACGCTTTCAAACACGGTTAACAACGCATTGCAGCCAAACGCCTGCGGCATGTAGGCGACTCGTTTTGCCCGATCCTTACGTTTGAGGTTTGTGATGTCTTCGCCGTCAATTTGGATTGCACCTGCCATCGGTTTGATAAGGCCCGCTAGGGATTTGAATAACGTTGATTTTCCGGATGCGTTTGGCCCGATCAGCCCAACAAATGAACCGCCTTTAATTGCGGGAATATTGATGTCTTCGAGAACGGCGCGACCGCTATATCCGGAGGTAAGGTTTGCAATGCTAAGGGTCATGACAACTTCTCCCGCCGCGTACTAAGGATGATCGAAACAAACACCGGCACGCCAATCAGTGCGGTGATAATGCCGATCGGATAAATGATGCCGGGGGTGATGGACTTCGAAATCAACGAAGTCAGTGACAATACAAGCGCACCAACAAGCGCGGACAGAGGTACGAAAAACCTCTGATCTTCACCGACTAAGAGGCGGGCAATATGTGGTCCAACCAGGCCGATAAAACCGACCGTTCCGACAAATGATACCGCCGTTGCAGCCAGCAGTGAGACGCATATCAGCATTTCAACGCGCAGTCGGCCAACATCGACGCCCATACTTTCCGCAGTTGCCTCGCCCATGCGAAGTGCTGTCATTGGCCACGTTCGATACAGACTGAACGGGATTGCCACGCAGAGCAGCAACGTGCCCAGTGAGATTTTTTCCCAGCTAGCTCGGCTTAGTGAACCCATCATCCAGAAAACAATGCGGGCGATTTGATCCTCTGACGCCATGTATTGCATCAACGAGAGAAGCGCCGTGAAGGTAAAGAATATCGCGATACCGAACAGGATCATCGTTTCTGATCCCACCCCTTTAAGGCGGGTCGCAAACAAGATGAACCCACAGGTCATCAATGCAAAAACAAATGCATTCATCGTGACCAGAAGTGGCCCAACCGCCGGAATGACGCTAAACCCAAGCACAATGGCGAGAGACGCCCCAAAGCTTGCCGCTGCCGACACACCCAAGGTGAATGGTTCAGCTAAAGGGTTGTTCAGGATTGTTTGCATCTGCGCACCCGCAACGGCCAAGAGCGCTCCGACAAGAACCGCCGTGACAGCAATGGGCAAACGATAATCCCAAACAATGACCTTCAGGCGCACGCCATGTGACATAGGGTCGGCGAAAACCTCAAATACCGTAGACAACGGGTATCCTCCGGGTCCAGTAGCAACGTCTACAAAGAAGCTTATGACCAAAAGCGCGGTTACAAGCGCGATCATCGCGAAGCGGCGTGTATTTTGCGCAGAATACGCTTGCCGCATTTCGGCAGGATCAACATCAGTTGTCATGAATTCGGCCTCCTAAGCCACGTGCATCCGCGCCAAGAAGGAAGGTAAACTTCGATCAGGGCACGGATGATGAGGAGTAGGAAATTAGCCGTCGTTTTCTAGAGTGCCCCAGAAAACGCCCGAATAATCGATGGGAAGGAACTTATCGTGAAGTTCCGTCATCGTTGCATCTGGGTCTAAGTCCTCGAACAGATCTGGATGTATCCACTTGGCAAAGGCCTGCATTGCAACGAAGTGATATGGACTGTTGTAGAACTGGTGATAGACCGAGTGGAAACGGCCATTCTTGACGGCCGACAGCTCTGGCCAACCATCACGGTCTGCAAGTGCAGCAAGACGTTCCTGAACCGCGGCATCACTGGCTTCATAACCAAAAAGTACCGCCGCAGTATCTGGATTTGCTTCTGCCCAGTTAGCGCCCGTACCAATAATCACTTCAGGATCATCGGAAAATATGGCCTCAAGACTAACCGCGGCCGTGAAACCAGGTGTCTTTTGCGACCCCCAATTTCGGCCACCGGCCAAGTCAACAAGACGGCCCATATTGGCGGCACCAAAGGTGTTACAGCATTTTGCTGGATTATATCCCGCTGCACGTTCGATGAAGACAACCGGTCTGTCTTCGATGGGTATTTGTTCAACCCGCGCATAGATCAGCTTCATTTGTGATTGATAGTAGTCTGAGAACTCGTCTGCTTCATCGCGTCTGTCAAAAATGCGCCCGAGCAGTTGAATACTTGGTACCGTGTTTTGCGTTGGGTCCTGCCTGAAATCGACAAAGATGGTTGCGACACCAGCTTCTTCAAGCTTTTCGATGATGCCACTTTCTTGAGCTTTGAGAAGGTTACCCAAGTTCATAAGCACAACTTCGGTACCGAGCGAGATCACAGCTTCAAGGTTCCATTCATCCGAATACGGACTTCCGAAGCTTGGGATGTCTGCAGCTTCTGGGAAAACTGCTTGGTATTTTCGGTAGGCGTCAGGATCAAACAGAACCATGTCGTTCTTCCAGCCGGCAATACGTGCAAACGGGTTTTCTTGGTCCAGCAATGCGATGGAATAGATCATACGACCTTCGCCAATCACAACCTTGGACGGATTCTTTTCAACTTCGACCGTACGGCCGGCGATATCGGTAACGGTAATAGTCTCTGCGGTGGCGAGCGTGGCGGACGCAAAACTAAATGCGATGGCTGCGGTGGCGGAGCAAAGACCCCGCGTCAGTGAACTGACATTCATGGGTCTCTCCTTGAGGATTAAAACGGCGGGCAGATGCGCGTCGCTGACGTTCTAAAATATTAACTGATCGTTTTTGTCAAGTATAATGGCGTGAGTGCTAAAGTCGAAAGGCGTGTTAGAAAGCAAACATTGATCATGACCGCAGCAAATTCAATTTGGGCTCAGAGCCGTTGTTCGCTGCGGGCCACACTAGGTCCAAAAATGCCGATATTTGGCAATTTCCAATTTATGAGTCCAAATCCAACTATTGTCTTAGAGGCCGCCGATGTGCCTTCCTCGAACACTAGCTGGTTGACCGTATTCAGGTAGGCTTGATCACAGGTCCCACTGCTGCTGAGCTGCGTGCCCATCTTCAAGCTTGGCGGGAGGGAAAAGAATGTATTGCTGGAAAAAAGAAAACAGCACATCATTCGATCTGGTGAACCACGATGTGCAGCCATCAAATATACGATTTCATCTAATTTATTTATTCTAGGGGATTTTATGGTGCTGCTAGGGAGAATTGAACTCCCGACCTCGTCATTACCAATGACGCGCTCTACCACTGAGCTACAGCAGCCTATAAAATCTAGGGCTCTAGAACATATGCCCTACTAATACCCTACTAGTTTCTTTCTCTACTTGGTAACTCACAGCTTTAACACACCAATCTAGAATGGACCTACCCATTACCAGGGGTGTGCTCTACCACTGAGCTACCACAGCACTTTGGCGGGTGATTAGACGCATTCGCATATTGACGCAACCCAATTCTGGACCCTGCCGCAGCCCTGCGATAGACAAGCCACATGGCAGACAGTAAGCCCCACAAACCCGCGCCCAAAAAGGCGCAAACCCGCGAAGAGCGTATGAAGTCGGCGTTGAAGTCGAACATGGCGCGGCGCAAGGCGCAAGCACGCGCGCGGGCAGGGGACAAGGGCACGACAGGCACGGCGCATCCTGCGCCAGAAAAAGAAAGCTAAGGCAATGGATTCAATACTGGTACGCGGCGGCAGCGAACTGAACGGGCAAATTCCGATCGCGGGGGCAAAGAACGCCTGCCTTCCTCTTATGCCCGCAACATTACTCAGCGAAGAGCCGTTGACACTTACCAACGCGCCACGCCTCAGCGATATCCGCACCATGACGGAACTGCTGCAGTCTTTGGGTGCCGAAATCACCTCGCTTCAGGACGGCCATGTGCTGGCGATGTCATGCCACGGCGACATCAACACCCATGCGGATTATGATATTGTGCGCAAAATGCGCGCCTCTAATCTGGTGCTTGGCCCGCTTTTGGCGCGCGAAGGCCATGCAGAAGTGTCGCTGCCCGGGGGCTGCGCGATCGGTGCACGTCCCATGGATATCCACACCGATGGCCTCACTCAGATGGGAGCCGAAATTGATCTGCGCGACGGCTACCTGCACGCAAAAGCACAAGGCGGCCGGCTCAAGGGGGCCGTCATTGATTTTCCCTTCGCCAGTGTCGGGGCAACTGAAAACATCATGCTAGCTGCTACGCTGGCCAAAGGCACCACGGTCATCAACAACGCCGCGCGTGAGCCTGAGATTATTGATCTGGCCCGTTGCCTGCGCGCGATGGGTGCCCATATCGACGGCGACGGCACCTCTACCATCGCGATCGAGGGCGTCGACAGGCTACACGGTGCCACGCACCCTGTTGTTGCCGACCGGATTGAACTTGGTACGTATATGCTGGCTCCTGCGATTTGCGGTGGCGAAGTCGAATTACTGGGCGGCAAGCTCGAACTTGTTGGCGCTTTTTGCGAAAAACTGGACGCAGCAGGCATCGAAGTCACCGAAACCGCCCGCGGCCTCAAGGTGAAACGCCGCAATGGCCGCGTCTCGGCCGTGGATGTCACAACCGAACCGTTTCCCGGCTTTCCCACTGATTTGCAGGCCCAGATGATGGCGCTGTTATGCACCGCTGACGGCACATCCGTTCTCGAAGAAAAGATATTTGAAAACAGGTTCATGCACGCACCCGAATTGATCCGCATGGGAGCCAAGATTGATGTCCAGGGCGGCCAAGCCACAGTGACTGGTGTGGAAAAGCTCAAGGGTGCGCCCGTTATGGCGACGGACCTGCGCGCCTCTGTCTCGTTGATCCTTGCGGGGCTCGCAGCAGAGGGTGAAACCAAGGTTTCGCGCGTCTACCATCTGGATCGCGGGTATGAACATGTTGTGGCAAAACTGCGCGGCGTAGGCGCAAATATTGAACGGATCAAAGAATCATGAGCCAAGACGCAAGTTTTGAAGACGGCCGCGAAGCCCCCCTAAATCTAGGTGCGCTTGATGTCGGCGATCTGACGGTGATCTCGTCTCTGACACAAGACGCGGTTTTTCCAGCCTCTGAGATGCGCTGGCACCGTGCGGGCTCGCGCTTTGCATTGCTGGTCAACCGCGTCCGTTGGGAAGACAAAGGCCTTACGCGCCACGCTCCTGAACGGGTGCAATCGGTTTTGATGTTCAACACTGTGCAATCTGTTGCGTCTCAGGGCGTGCCAAAGGGCGACGCCGACACCATTCTTTCGCTGCTGCAAATCAGCTTTGAAGAAACCGAAGCACCTTCCGGTTTTGTGACGCTGACCCTTGCGGGCGATGGCGCGATCCGCCTTGAGGTCGAAGCGCTGGATATCACGGTCAAAGATGTGACCAAGCCCTACGCCGCGCCCTCCAAAAAGCTACCACAGCACAAAGACTAATTTGATGTTGCACACACGCCTCGCCACGCCAGATGACACCACCTTATGGCGCGCCCTGCGCCGCGACGGCATCGTGCGCTATCCCAGTGTCTTCATCCCATCATTGGAAGAACATGATGCAACCCCGGTTGCCCAAGACGCTGAAAACCTCGCCAGAGGGGATCGGGTTTTGGCCTTTCAGGATACCACGCCGATCGGCCTCGCGGGGCTGAACCTCTATCCGGGCCGCGCATCCCACCGCGCAGAAATCGGGCCCTTTTATATCATCCCCGACGCCCAAGGCAGCGGTGCCGCCGCCACATTGATGGAGGCGCTTGTCGCCCTCGCGCCGTCCTTGGGCATTTGGCAGCTTGAACTCGCCGTGAACGAAGACAACCCGCGCGCCATTGCCCTATACTTACGCCACGGCTTTATCCAGATCGGCCGCATCCCCAACGCCCTCATCGGCAAAGACGGTCCTGAACATGATCTGTTGATGCTGCGAAATCTGCCGCGCCCCTAAACCCTTGAGCCTTGGCGGCCCAGCCGCTAGTGCTCGGCTCATCACCTGCTTTTTGGCCTCAACCACCTGCGCCAAAGGCACTCAACATTTTGGAGCACATGATGCCCGTCACGCTCGACAGCACTGCCTCGGATTTTGAGGCCGCCTTTACCACGCTCCTGAACGCTAAGCGCGAAGACAGCCCCGATGTTGATGTCGTCGTCGCAGACATCATTTCCGATGTGTGCAGCCGCGGCGACGCTGCCGTGATCGACCTGACCGCAAAATTTGACCGGCTCACCCTGACCCCGGATACCCTGCGCATTACCGAAGCCGAAATCGACGCGGCCCTGGCCGAAGCCCCACAGGCTGAACTTGATGCGCTGAACCTCGCCGCTGACCGTATTGCTGCCTACCACGCACGCCAGTTGCCCGTAGACGAAAGCTGGACCGATGATACCGGTGCTACTTTGGGTTGGCGCTGGACGCCTGTCTCCGCCGCGGGCCTTTATGTGCCGGGGGGGCTTGCCAGCTATCCATCATCGGTCCTGATGAACGCGGTTCCTGCCAAAGTCGCAGGCGTGCCGCGCCTTGCCATGGTTGTACCGACACCCGACGGTATTCTCAATCCGCTGGTGCTGGCCGCTGCGCGTTTGGCGGGTGTCGATGAGATCTACCGCATTGGCGGGGCGCAGGCCGTTGCGGCACTTGCCTACGGTACTCAGAGCATCGCTGCCGTCGACAAGATCACTGGCCCCGGCAACGCATATGTCGCCGCTGCGAAACGTCGTGTTTTTGGCAAGGTCGGCATCGACATGATCGCGGGACCCTCAGAAATCCTCGTCATTGCCGACGCTGACAACGATCCCGATTGGATCGCCCTCGATCTGCTCAGCCAAGCTGAACATGATGAAAGCGCGCAATCCATCCTGATTACCACGGACGCGGCGTTTGGGCGCGCTGTGGCAAAGGCCGTCGACAAGCGTCTCGAAACCCTTGCACGGCGCGCCATCGCCGGCGCAAGCTGGCGCGACAACGGTGCGATCATCACGGTGCCGGACCTTGCCGCTGCAGCCCAACTGAGCAACCGCATCGCACCAGAACACCTTGAGCTATGTGTGGATGATCCTGACGCACTCAGCGCTCAGATCACCCATGCCGGCGCTATTTTCCTTGGCCAATGGACACCAGAAGCCATCGGCGATTACGTAGGCGGCCCCAATCACGTGTTGCCCACCGCACGTTCGGCACGCTTTTCTTCAGGGCTGTCAGTGCTCGATTTCATGAAGCGCACGACATTGGCAAAAATGACCCCAGAAGCTTTGCGCGCCATCGGCCCTGCCGCCGAAACGCTTGCGCAATCGGAAAGCCTTGAGGCGCACGGCCTCTCGGTGACGGCACGTCTGTCAAAGCTAAACCGATCTTGACATCGCTGCAGCGCAGCATCACTCTTCAGTTCAATTCTCAGCGCTGATTGCCTGAAACGTGCTGCTCGGTTAAGCAGGCATTCACACAGTCCAAGTAAGGGGACAGCTCACATGTCTCGCATCACCCATATCGTCCTCGATGACGCCAACTTGCCCCCGCCCACAGCGGAGATTGAGCAAGAGCGCAAAGTCGCGATGTTCGACCTGCTAGAAGACAACTCTTTTGCCCTTCCAAAACGCGATGATCGCGCGCCGCCGCAAGGCCCTTACCACTTAGGTTTGTCGATCCGCGACAAGCGGCTGGTCTTTGATGTGAATACGGAAGCATCTGAAAAAGCAGCAGAATTTCACCTGTCGCTAGGCCCGTTTCGGCAAGTGGTCAAGGACTACTTCCAGATTTGCGAAAGCTACTTCGACGCGGTGAAAAAACTGCCCCCGGCACAGATTGAGACCATCGATATGGCGCGTCGTGGCATCCACAATGAAGGAAGCCGGGTGTTACAAGAACGGCTTGAAGGCAAGGCAGAGATTGACACTGACACCGCCCGCAGGTTGTTTACGCTCATCTGCGTATTGCACTTCGGGGGATAGAATTGGCTGAAGACCTGCCTCAAAAAGACCCGCCCCAAGAAGGCTTGCCTCAATCGGTCCTGTTTTGCTGCGATCATAATGCCGTTCGGTCACCCATGGCTGAAGGGATGATGAAAAAACTCTACGGCACCGACATCTATGTTCAGTCGGTTGGCGTGAAGAATGATCTTGAGATTGACGGCTTTTCGATCGCGGTCTGTCAGGAACTGGGTGTAGAGCTGTCGCGCCACCGGTCGCGCAGCTTTGACGAAATGCAGCAATGGGGTGACGATCTTAGCTCATTTGATCTAGTTGTCGCACTTAGCCCGGCCAGCCAACGCCGCGCCTTGGAACTAACCCGCTTTTTCCACCTTACGGTTGAATACTGGCCGATCCTTGATCCCACCGGCATCGGTGAAAGCCGCGAGGCCAAGCTCGTACAATTCCGCGCCGCCCGTGATCAGATAATTTCGCGTCTCACGGGGCGTTTTGGGGAACCAGATCACCCATTCTAGGCGTTAAATTCAGCTCGAGGCACAAAGCGTAGCCGCTTTGGATCCAAACTCTTTCCATTCGCGCCAAAACCGCTCGTCGCCGTCCCGGTCAGACTGGCGAACCTCTTGAGCCTTTTCGGGCTCCTTGAAAAACTTGGCGCCTCGTCGCTGATCTCCGCCTGAAAGCGACCGGTCAGCCACCGCTTGAATACAGCCACACCGCGCGCGGCTCGCTTTCTTGCGACCCTGGGATTGGCACGCCTTTTGAACCGGCCCGGTCGCATACAGCACTTCGCCACCACCGCGACTGCCACCCGGATTATACCCGCGCGACCCGCCGCAAGCGGCCAGAAACCCAAGCGCCACAATCGCCAAAACCAGATTTTTCATACTATTGCCCTATCTCACGACCCGCGGTGTTTTCACCTTGCGACAGCCCGCTCTGCTTTAACGCGACTATGCATCAAAGCGGGCAGGGGAGCAATTCACGTTTGGGGCAGCCGCATGACGGTCAAATGCCGCACCCGCATGGTTGCGGGCGCGGCATCGTAAGGAAAATCAGACTCAGAACTTCCAGCGGGCGCCGACGAAGGTTACGTCCAGATCTTCATAGTCGCTTCCGGCGCTCTCAAACTCATAGGTGCGGTAAGTCGCGTAGAGTTCGACGTTATATGCATCCAGCTTCTGCACCACAGCCAACCCGATCGAACTTGACGAAGACCCGGTTATCTCAAAGTCGTCACCGCCATAATAATCCAGCGATAGCGCGGTCCTGCCAATCGCGAACCAATCGCGCTGCAGTCCTGCTTTGGCATAAAAATAACTTGCGTCGCCCTGTTGCTCGCTGCCACCAGACAACGCGAAACTCACGCCAGTGGGCGTGTGAAGCACCGCCGCAGAGCCGACAAGCAGCTCTTCTGCTGAATCGCGGATCGAATACGCCAATCCTCCGGCGACATTAAAATCGCCATAGTCGCGGCCGTAGGTCACACCGATATCGTAGTATTCATCGTCGTTGCCGCTAGCCAACACTTCTGTACCTGCAGAGATTGAAGCGACAAACCCATTATACTTTGGTGTGTCATAACGGATGCGGAAACGCCGTGCGCCGTCGAAGGAGTTGAAAACATCGCCGCCCCGAACGCCAGAGCCTGCACCACTCGCGAGCCGGAATTCCTGGCTACCGGACAGATCCTGCGGGCTGGAATAGGCAATCAATGACGTCCCAGAAAGGTCCGACTCAGCTGCGCCATCCGACGCGGTGCTACCTTGACCAAACCAAAACGTACCCAGCGTTGGAGAGGCGTAGACAATTTCGACTTTTCGCAGCTCAGTCCGGCTGTAATCCACGTCAAAACTATTATCATCAAGACTAATTGAGCTGGACCCGGTCAAACCCAGCCCTGTTTCGAAATTAAACCGAAACTCCGCTCCGTTCTGCAGCCCTTGTTTGAACATCACTCCAGCACGCGAGTTGGAATTGTCATTATCGGTTAACCCGGTCTCGGTATCGAACCCATCATCAACGCTGATGATCCCTAGGTTTAGATGTCCATAGAAATCCCAACTGGATTCCACATTCTGAGCGAATAAAACACCCGGCGTGGCAATCAGGGCGGGAAGGGCAATCTGTGCAACTCGGGTTGGCAATGACATTTTGCATTCCTTTATATGTTCAGCGCCGTTCAACGACGCGGCTCTGGTTTGGTGTTTGACACAAGCGATCTCAAGTTCAATTTACAACCTTGGTGCGAATGGTCAAATGATCAATGTGAGTGCGTGAGCGGTATATTCATTCACATTTTTGCGACGCGAAAAGGCGGCGGCTGGGTCGGTGATCATAAGGTTTTTATACAGTTTGTCCCGGTCTAGTACAGCCTGTTCAATGCGAGCGTGTGGAAGTTCAGGCGGTTGAGGCGTTCCGTACCATCAGTCTACCAGCACAAGTTGGCGAACGGTTTTGTGAAACCAAAAACAGTACAACCATCAGATAAAATGGAATTTTTCGACGATTCACTTATTCAGGCATCCAGTCAATGTGGCTCCAGACCAAAGGCGCCCAATCATTTTGCTGCCCTAGAGACAAAGAGCACGCCAGCACCCTTTAAGATGGATGTCATTCTCTGAAGCATCACTATCACCCCGGTCCAGTGCCTGGAGCGGCAGCGACATTAACCTGCCAAAACTTGTAGGTTACGAGGTTTGATTTGAGGCCAATTCAAGGGGGTAAAATCGTCTGAACTCCGCCCCAATCGCAAAGCGGTTTGCGCCAGAGGCCATCCCACCTTGACCACCCCGCAAAACCGCACCATATCCTCATATATGACAGCACTTTCACACATCCGTAATTTCTCCATCGTGGCTCACATTGACCACGGTAAATCCACGCTTGCCGACCGGTTGATCCAGTCGACGAACACTGTGGCCGACCGGGACATGAAAGAGCAAATGCTCGACAGCATGGACATTGAGCGCGAGCGCGGCATCACCATCAAAGCCCAAACCGTCCGCATCAATTACACGGCCAAGGATGGCGAGGAATACGTTCTCAACCTCATCGACACCCCCGGTCACGTCGATTTCGCCTACGAAGTCTCCCGCTCCATGCGTGCGGTTGAAGGCTCGTTGCTGGTCGTTGATAGCACTCAAGGCGTCGAAGCACAGACCCTCGCGAACGTGTACCACGCCATTGACGCAGACCACGACATCGTACCCGTCCTGAACAAGATTGATTTGCCAGCATCTGATTGTGACCGCGTGGCCGAACAGATCGAAGACGTCATCGGCATCGACGCATCCGGCGCAATCCGCGTGTCTGCCAAAACCGGGCAGGGCATCGAAGAAACACTCGAATCCATCGTCAAGAACCTGCCAGCCCCCACAGGCACCCTTGATGCACCTCTCAAAGCGATGCTGGTGGACAGCTGGTACGACAGCTATCTCGGCGTCATTGTGCTTGTGCGCATCATGGACGGCCAGCTCCGCAAAAACGACCGCATCCGGTTTATGCAAAACGGCGCCGTGCACCATGTTGACCGCATCGGCGTTTTCCGCCCGGCCATGACCGAAATTGACGTGCTCGGCCCCGGTGAAATCGGCTTCCTGACCGCCTCAATCAAACAGGTCCGCGACACCCGCGTTGGCGACACGATCACCAGCGAAAAGAAAGGCTGCGAGGTCGCTCTGCCGGGCTTTAAACCTGCGCAACCCGTCGTCTTCTGTGGCCTATTCCCCGTGGATGCCGCCGAATTCGAAGACCTACGCGAGAGCATCGAAAAGCTCGCCCTCAATGATGCCTCCTTTAGCTTTGAGATGGAAACCTCTGCTGCCCTCGGCTTTGGCTTTCGCTGTGGCTTCCTCGGGCTGCTCCACCTCGAGGTCATCCGCGACCGGATCGAGCGTGAATATAACATCGACCTGATCACCACCGCGCCCTCCGTCATCTACAACATCTTCATGAAGGACGGCACCACCCAGCAGCTGCACAACCCCGCTGACATGCCCGACCTCACCTTTGTCGATCACATCGAAGAGCCGCGCATCAAGGCGACGATCCTTGTGCCCGACGAATACCTCGGCGATGTGCTCAAGCTCTGTCAGGACCGCCGCGGCATCCAGATCGACCTCACCTACGCCGGCTCGCGTGCGATGGTGGTCTATGATCTGCCCCTGAACGAAGTGGTCTTTGACTTCTACGACCGCCTCAAATCGGTGACCAAGGGCTATGCAAGCTTTGACTACGCCATGATCGGCTACCGCGAGGATGCGCTGGTGAAAATGTCGATCCTTGTGAACGACGAACCCGTCGACGCGCTCTCCACGATGGTCCACCGCGACCGCGCCGACATGCGGGGCCGCGCTATGGTCGAAAAACTAAAAGACCTCATCCCCCGCCACATGTTCAAAATCCCGATCCAAGCGGCGATTGGCGGCAAAGTCATCGCGCGTGAAACTTTGTCTGCCATGCGCAAAGACGTCACGGCCAAATGTTATGGCGGCGATGCATCTCGGAAACGCAAACTGCTCGATAAGCAGAAGGCGGGTAAAAAGAAGATGCGGCAGTTTGGGTCGGTTAACATTCCGCAAGAAGCATTTATAAGTGCTTTGAAAATGGATGGCTAAAAGCCGATCGTTTCAGCTACGGTGGGAGGCGGCGTATTGCAAAGCAGTGAGCATGCCCACAAAGTGAGTTGGAACAGCTGGGCTAGGTGAATATGGGTGAGTGAGTTTCTATTGATTGTATTCGCGAGTTTCACTGTTTTTCTTGCGGAGAACTGGGGTAATATTTTATCTGGCATCGGAACTGCGCTGACAGTCGGTTTCTCGTGGCGTGCAAAAAACGCAGCGACATTGGCGAAAGAAGCGTCTCAGAATACTAAGACTAAACTTCAAGGCCTCGACCTACTTTCAGAGATTAGCAGGCTTAATGGAAGAATAGATGACATGAACTATCGTCTTGAGGCAAAAGATTGGCCGATAATCAGTGAGCGCGCTACTGACTTGCGCGTATCCATCGCTGCAATAATTGCAAACGATGAAGCCGTATTCTCAAAACCGCTACAAGAGCGACTGGGTGAGTCAGTAAGTCAATTTCGGATTATCGCAGGCGCAGCAGATCGTTTTGTACAAAAAGCTGACGCAAACCCTGATATAGTGCGATATAAACGGATCGTGGCTGATCAGAAAGAAACGATAGTTTTGGCATTGCAAGAGGCTAGGATCAAAATGGAGGTCCAATCGTGAACGGTGAATTTGGTGCTACTACTCTGAATAAGTGGAGATCTCTAACCAAATTGTTAGAATCACTAACCAAAAAAGGAAAGCTGAAATGGAGAGAAACTTCAAACGATGACGAGTTTCTAACATCTCATGCAGGAATTGTTGTCGTGTTGCGCCAAACAACGAGTGTGGACACACCAGAGGATCTCTATGTTGTTTCACTTAGAAACAAACAGGGAAAGGTCATTGATGTTTTCGATGATGAATTGCTTGATAGAGACCAAACTGAGACTAACTATTTTATGCTTCTAAAGGAACTAATGTTGGGAATAAGACGAAACATGTCGGGCGCTGACGAGGCGCTTGATGAACTGCTTCAAGCGTTGTCGGAAGAAGATCAGGACTTGCCGTTTTAATATAAATTCTTAGCCGATTACCTGCCGCACTTCCCACCCCTCGGTTCGGACGCGGCAGTCCTAATGAAACTGACTGCGTGACTCCCCGGCGAAATTCTCACGAATTCCGCGCTCGGCACTTCAATCGGTCCCCCGGGCCGATTGATCGGGGCCTTGCCCCGACCGTGCCTCGCCCCATTGCACCCCTTCGCAATCACAGATAGCCAATCGCCATGACATGCCCCCTCTGCACCACACTCGACGCACCCCTCATCTCAACACCCGTGCCCGGCGGTCCAGCGGACGCTGCTGTCAACATCTGCGCCACCTGCGCGGACCAGGCCACCGCGCCTGATCATTTCCGCGCCCTCGCCTCCACCATGTGGTCCGAAGACCCCGCGCTCCAAGTCCTTGCCGCGCGCACTCTGGCCCGCCTCGACACCGATTGGGCCCGTGATCTGGCCGAACAGCTCTACCTTGATGATGAAACCCGCGCTTGGGCCGATAACGTCGCCGCCGCCACCCATCACCGCGACGCCAACGGCCAGCCGTTGGCCCACGGCGATACCGTCGTGCTGATCAAGGATCTCAACGTCAAAGGGGCAGGGTTCACCGCCAAGCGTGGCACCGCCGTGCACCGCATTTCGCTGGTTGAGGACAACGACGCCCATATCGAAGGCCGCGTCGAAGGTCAGCGCATCGTCATCCTGACCGAGTTCGTGCGCAAACGCTAAATCCGCGCCCAATGCACCGCGGCGATGCACACCCTGTGCACACCCTGTGCACACCCTGTGCACGGTCTGAGTACGCCCGGTGCACAGTTGTGGAGCGATCATCAGAGGCATACGCGGGTAGAACCCGAACCGCATCGGGATGCCGTCAGGGCGACGATGTGATTACAGGATACAGCGATTAAAATGCGTTGAGCAGTTGTCGTTGCTACTGGTGATCGGCTCAGGAGCGGTAGAAAAGATACCGCTTTGGATCAACCGTGTCGGGGCCTGAAATCTGGGTGAACCCCAACAGCGGTTGCTGGGATACAACAAGTCCACCCGGCACCATCAACGGCGCAATCAGCGGCGACAAGCGCGCGCCTTCCTCGACGTCTTTCTCTTTGATACCAAATCCAAAATCGTAATGCGCCAATGCCATTTTGGCACCCTGCCTTGCCAGCGCGCTCAGCATGTCATCGGCTTCGCCCAGCAGGAAATCAGCCTCTGGCGGCACGCAGCTGGGATGGGGTTGCAGAACCCGGTCAATCACGTGAATACGCCGCGTTGGCAGCTCTTGACGCAGATGGTCATAAGTGCGGCCATTGCCGAGCCCAAGCTCAAGCACGTCGCCCGGAATGTCGGCAATCAACGTTGCGGCCCAATTCAGCCCATCAATTTGAGCCGTCAAACGGCGCCGCATGGATTCAAGTCGGCTCATGGCAAGTTATCTTTCATTTTTGACAAGTCGCAAGCGACCGCCCCCCCGTCCAACAGAACGCGCAAGCAGTCATGGGTGAATGTCCATATTTTCCTGTTGTGCACAAGGTGATGCGTAAGAATCCCTAGCGGCTCCGCAGCATCTGTTTTGCCCTCACGACGATCCGCCAGCAACTTGGCGAGCAGGCTAATCAGTTCATCTTGCGGGACTAATCCGCGATGCCCGCGCCAGAAAATAGGGTCAACGTGGGTGTTGATCTGCGTCAGACCAGGCGCTGCAAATCGCGATTTTCGCGGGAGGTATGTCGAAAGCCCGACATAGCCGTTGTCCGCCAATTGCGGGATGACCCGGTCGTCTATTCGGTTCCAGGGCGGCACAAAAATGGGCACCAGTTTTGGGCCAAACAAGATCTTCATGCGGGCGAGCCCATCCACCAGTTCTTGTTCAGTCTCGGGGCGCAGGAGGCCGAATTCTGCCAGCTTCTGGCTTCCCGCAAAGTGTTTTACGTGCTCCCAGCCGTGCACTAATGGCACTACCGTTGCGCTATCCGCGATTTTTTCGGACAGTCGCGTGTCGGCCAGCTTTGGGATCACCGCGACATGAACTGGGACGTTCAACTTCTCTGACAGTCGGATCAGCCGTCGAAATGCACGAGTCGTGGTTACAGCATCATCATCGCGCCACCAAATCGGCAGCGCGAGACCATCGTGCCGCATCTTTGCCAGCTCAGCCTCGACTGGGCCCCAGTTAGCCTTCATCACATCGCCCCTCGCAACTTATGGGCGATGTGCACCGTCTTTGTGGCACCGTCAAGGCCGAGGCTGCGCGGCATGCGTGTAGAGGCATGCAAAACCCGTTCAATGGCGACTAGTAAACTGGCAGCAGTTAGGTCGCTGTTTTTGAGCAACGCAATCCCATCCAGTTGCGCAAGAGCCTGCGCGCGCAAACCCTGCTCTACCTCGCCGCCCGCGTCGAAAGGCACGAATACTGCAGGCGTCCCAGCCTGCAGAATATCAAGCGCCGTGTTGTACCCACAAAGTGAAACGGAGGCCGTCGCGTGGTGCAGCATTTGTCTAAAATCCGGGCGCGCAGGTTCTGCCACAACCGAAGCGGGCATTGGACCCAGCTTGGCAATACGCGCGGCTGGATCTGCCCCACCAACCAACAGTCGCCAAGTCTGCGATGGGTCCATCGCCGCCGCCTCCATCGCGGTGGCATAAACATGTGCACCGACATCGCCACCGCCTGCACTTACGATGATCTCACCCTTACCAAGCGCCATAGGGTGCAGCGCAGCTGCGGCAGGGGCGACAAAACCGGTGTAGTGCAGCTTAGCTTCTAGATCACCTGAGACCGGCCAGCTGAGCGCCAACGGTGCTATAGCCGGATCAGAATGCACCAAAACTGCGTCATAGAAAGTGGATATGATCTGGTCGGCCAAACCCGCCTTTGCAGGTTTGGAAGGCGGTGCCAGAATGTCGCGGATTGAAGCGCAGATCAGCGGTCGATTGCTGCTGTTATGGGCAGTGGCCAACAGGGCTTCGAACTCCTGTCGCAGGCTGCGCCGGCCAAAGGGAAACAGCTCTGTAATGAGGATATCAGGCTTCATTGCCTTGAAGAAACCCAACAACGCTTCCTGACGGTCGCGCTTGTAGGGCTCGCTTGCAACCTGCCCATCGGCATCTAGCAAGGTTGCAAAGTCGACCCCATCCGACCGCAGCGGCGGCAGCTGTGCAATCTCAACATCTGCGCGATCCAGCAGTTGGCTTGGCATACCACCAGAAACGACCATCACTTTGTCACCGGCGTCTTTGAACGCACGGGCGAGCGTCAGAGCCCGGGCCAGATGGCCCGTACCCAATAGATGTGTGACGACGATCATGACGTGCATTAGGGGCGCTTTTCCAAACGAACCGGATCTGGCCACATAGTCCAACTCTCGGGGGTAACCTCGATCACAAACAACCGTCCACGCTTGACCGCAAAGGGGGCAGGGCCGTCAAAATTCCATCCGCTTGCCTGTGCCAGTAATACCCGCATAACCCCGATATGACACACAGCGACAGTATCGCTTTGCAAACCCGCAACCCAGCCTTGCAGGCGGGCACGCAGTTCACTCACGCTTTCGCCACCTGCTGGGCGGTAATCCCAACCCCACTGTTCGATGTCGCGAAACCCGCTGGTGGGATCAGCGCGAAGTTCAGTGCCATGCAGACCTTCCCAATCGCCCCAATTCATCTCGGTCAATGCATCTGAGGTTTGTGGTTTGCGTCCACTTACCAACTCAGCCGTTCGCGCCGCGCGTTTCAAAGGGCTCGACCAAAGGGCCGCTTGATCCCACGGAGATGGGAGGGCAAGGGCTGCAAGATCCACCTCGGCTTCTGCATCAAGTGCGATGTCGCTGCGCCCTTGAATGCGGCCTTCGCGGTTCCACGCGGTGTGGCCGTGGCGTAAAAGAGCAAGTCGGATCATGAGATACCTCCCTTTGAAAACCCTGCGCACAACGTGTCACGCGCAGCGGGCAGCAAGTGATGCGCGGCAATGTAAGAACGGATAGATGTCGCGTTTGGCGGGGCAGCGAGTGTGCTTTGCAGCAGCGCCACCAATCCGTCGACACCTGCCTCAGGGCTGGGGTATTGGCCGGGCACCAGCACGTCGCGGACGCCCGGTCGGTCTTGTGCGACAACACCAACACCGCGCGCCTGCGCTTCGAGATAAGTAAGCCCAAACGCTTCGTTCACGCCCGGCCAGAACAGCAGGCATGCACGCGCATAGGCAGCATCCATCGCATCCCCGTCCAACTGACCCAGGAACTTCACCCGGTTCCCGAACGGGGCCATGCGCAATTCGACATCAGGCCGGGCAGGGCCGTCGCCTGCGATCTCAAGCGACCAGTCACCACTAAGCGCTGCAAGGCTTTTCGCAATAAGGTCGTAGGACGCGAGTTTATCGCCGGGTCGCATCATCCCTACGCTCAGCATGGTCTTGGTCGGTTGCGCAGCAGGAGGCAGTTCTGACAGGGGCAAGAATGGCCTGAGATGGATCAATTGCTGACCCGCAGGCGCATAAGATTTTAGCGCGATCTCGTCGTGCTGTGTGAGGAAAAAGATGACATCTGCAGTGTCGCATGCTGCCTCTGCTGCTTGAGCATAGGCATCCCATGGTCCGCCCAATCGCTTGCGTGCGCGGGTTGCTTCGACCAAAAAATATGGGATGCCAAGGGCGTTTGACACTGCGGGACCGATCAGATCGGGGGCTTTGTAATAAGAGTGGTAGGTCAGCCACCCTTGCCAGCCTGCGTCGCGGCCTTGCGCAATAATATCGGGGATCAACGCGGCGGCTTCAGCAATTCTGGCCGCCTGAAACGCTGCATCACCTTTGCCGTCCCGACTGCGAAAATCACATGGTAGATCGCAAACCACGCCGCCAGCATCGAGAGCTGCAAGCAGCGCGCGAGCCATGGTGCGGTCGCCGGAGGGCACTGGATCATGCGGGGGTTTGAGCGGCGCATAAAAGCTCAGCCGCATCAGCTTGCCGTGCTTAACAAATTGTTCAAACGCATCTGCAGACGGGCGATGCCAGGCGGCATGGTGAAATCTTGGCGGAGCCGCGCAAAGGCCGCTTCAGCCAATCTGGGTCCAAGATCAGGATCCGCAGCGAAGGCCGCAACAGCCCGCCCAAGAGCAGCGGGCGCATCATCGCTTAGGATGCCGTGGGTGCCGTTATCGATGAATTCTGGAATGGCAGAGACCGGCGTCGACAGGATCGGCAATTTTTGACTTGCCGCTTCCATCAGCACGTTTGGCAGACCGTCGCGGTCACCATCCTTGGCTACCCGTGAGGGCAGCACAAAAAGGTCACTGGCACGCATTGCCTCAATCACCTCGGGTTGGTCGCATGCACCGCGCCATGTGATGCGGTCCGATACTCCCAAAGCAGCCGCGCGTGCGCGCATCTGCGCGTCCAGCGCACCACCTCCGATATGGGTCCAGTGCCAGTTGAGCGTTTCTGGCAACAGCGCTAGCGCGTCTATCAGGTTGTCAAAGCCCTTCTTTTCCACAAGCCGTCCGACGGACATCAGCTTAAGCGGGCCACCGACATCGCGCAGGGTGCGCAATGGAGGGGCAGGAAAACGACCAAGGTCGAGGCCATGGTACACAAGGTCAATGCGCTCAGGCTCTGATGTAAGGCTGCGAAGATGGGTCGCGCCAAACCCCGTACAGGTCACACCAAAATCCGCCCCGTGATGCGTGGGAGACAGCTTTTCACGCAGCTCCCATTCGGGCGATGTCCAGATATCCTTGGCGTGTGCTGAAAACGACCACGGCACTCCGCGCAGGATCGCCGCATAACGCGCGACAGAAGACGGTGTGTGTAGAAAATGGGCATAAAGCCCGCGCAATGTGCTGGGGGCCTCATGTGCAAGGACGCATGCCTGCCCAAAACGGCGGCGGCGATTGGGCGTGTCATCCCGCGCAAGATCTGCGGCAAAGGCATGTTGCGCTGCGTCAAAACCAGGGAGTGCTTCCACCGCGTTTGTTGCTTGCGCCACACGCTCGGGTTCATCGCGCAAATACTCGGGCAAATAACGCACACGGGCGCGCAATTGATCATGCAAAGGATGGGTCTTGATGTCGGTCGGATGGCGCAGCGACCAAATATCAAAGTGCAACCCAGCCTCTTCCAGCGCCACAAGTTCCTGCGCAATGAAAGTCTCGCTCAACCGCGGCCAGCCTTTTACGATAATGGCGAGGGGCTGCTCAGTCACGTCTTGTCTTGCATCAGGGCGCGGGCGCGCTTGATGACGACGTCCAGCCCGTCCAGCAATCCGTCTGCTCCTGCATCAGATGGCTTGCTCTGGCTGGGCAACCGGCGGATTGCGGCGATCATCGATTGTGGTGTCATACCATCACGGGTTTCGTCCAGCATGCGTACCAGTCCTAGCTCTTCGGCGCGCGAGGCGCGGATCCATTGTTCCAGACGCGGCACCGTACGCGGGACGATCACGGCGCGTTTGTCAAAGCTCAGAACTTCGCAAAATGTGTTGTAACCGCCCATGCAGACAATTCCTTCGGCCCCCGCAAAAAGCGCCTCAATCCGACTGTCAAAACCAAGCGCTGTAACCCGTCCGCCTAGTTTTGCCACCCGCGCATCAAAAGCATCCCGAACATCGCCCGACAGGAATGGGCCATAGATCAAAACAGCGCGCGGGGCCAACGTGGGATCCGTTTCATAGGCTTCCAGCACCAGAGACACCATCGCGGCGCCATCACCACCACCACCTGGCGTGACCAGGATGTAGGGCTGTTCAGGTGCATCCGCGGCGTCTGTTACCTCGCGCCTCAGGTAGCCTGTCCAGTACATGCGGTCTCGTGTGCGGTCCGACAGGGCAAGGCCGCTGGTGGGGTCATACACATCACGCATTCCGTAGACCCAGATTTCGTCATAGAGGTTCTCTGCGGCAGGCATGCAACCCTTGCGCTCCCACTCTGCGGCTAGAACCTCAGGCTCGTCCAGCACGTCGCGCAGACCCAACACGGTCTTGGTCCGCCCGCGCAACTTGAGCCATTCCAGCGTCGGTAGCAGTTCACCGCGAAACCCGGTGGGCTCTTTGTCAACGATCAACAGATCAGGCTCATATTGTTCAATCGCGGTCTGAATCAAACCCGCCCGCAAAGATGTGGTGTCGTCAATATCCAGGCCCAGCGTCTGGCTGACATAGCTGCCATCGCTTAATTTGGTGACACCGGGCAGGCGAATGTGGTCGACCCGTTCGGGAAATGTAAACCGCCCGGCAACTGGCGATCCGGTCAGGATGATAGCCGAGGCGTGGTCGTCGCTTTCGGTCAGCGCCGACGCCAAAGCGCGCGAACGCCTCAGGTGACCTAGGCCAAATGTATCATGGCTGTAGAACATCACGCGCCGGGTGGGCGGTTCTGTCTGAGTATGACGTGAAGATCCGTGTGGCATGCATGCTAATCCAAAGCGTTCTCCTCATTCTAAAGCCTCAAACAGCTGACCAAAAGGCGAAAAAGTTAACGCAAGCGTCATAAAATCATCCAATGCTGCAAATCTGCCGATGATAGAAATGCCCCCGCTGCTGTTATGTACTGTCAATGTCTTGATGCCCTCCTGAGTGCCGATGTGTTGCCCAGTGCCCAACTGCGCACTGCAACCTGCGCCAGGTGATATGACACTGGTGTAAAACGCCTAATCTCTTGGGCGCATTACCAAACGTGAGATCGATGGAATTGCAAAGAAGCGGTGGAACGCCTAGCGTCCGCGAAATACGTACAGAATAAACACTTACCGCACGGGGAATTTGATGGTCCGGCTTTTTCTTGCAGTTTTTGCAATAGTCTTAACAACACTAAGCATCTCAGCCCCTCTTGGTGCGCAATCGCTGGGGTCTTTGTTACCCGGCCAGGCGAAAACCGAAACCGAAATCGTTAGTGAAACTCTGTCTGAAACATTGCGCAACGCTGCCAATAATGGGGTTAGCGTTGTTGTCATCGACCCAGACGGCAAAGTGTTAGGTCAAACAGAAGCGGCCCCGCACACCGAGGACGGGCTGCCAAACGTGGACGGCACCAGTTTGATGGAGGAGCAGGAGCGCGCAGATCGGTTTCGCAGTGCTTTGACAGAACATCTGATGGAGCTGCCTGCGGCCTTTAACGAAGTGCAGTTCATCCTACGAGCCGCCAGCCCGGACGGCACCATTATCGCTTTTTTCAACGCGCTGGGTCTGAGCCTGCTGATGTTTGCAGCGGGTGCACTATTTGAGCGCAAGATTTTCGCGCAACGCATTGCTTCCCGCTGGCTTGCCCCACGGATTAAGGAAAATCCGCAAGGCTACTCTGAAAAGATGCCGCTGCTTTTGTTCCGCTTTGGCTTGGGCGTTGTTGGTATTCTTGTTTCTATTGCCGTGGCTTACATCCTTGGTGCGATTATCTTTGGGCCGATCGAAGATACGGCCATGCGGTTTACCGTCACTCTGATCAATGTTGGTTACTTTTCCTGCCGATTGGCCGCGGCCTTGTGGCGTATGATCCTGTCGCCCTTTTTGTCCCAATACCGCATTCCCAGCCTCACAGACCGCGAGGCGAAGCGTCTGCACCTGTGGCTGTGGTCATTGGCCAGCATCGATATCGTCTTTATCCTGTTCGGCATCTGGATCGGCGAGTTGGGGCTGAACTATGACGTCTATGCCTTCATTTCTTCGATGATGTCGGCGACGATTGTGCTGCTAAATATCTTGATGGTTCTCGTTAATCACAAGGCGATCTCCAGTGCATTGCGGGCCGACAAACCCTATGCTGAATGCAGCCTCATGATCAGGATGCTTGTGCGCCTTTGGGCCCCTGTTGTGATCCTTTATGTGCTCTTTGCCTGGGCTGAATTGACCTATGACTTGGTGCTCCAGAACCCCAGTTCGGTACCGCTGATTGCCGGTGCGTACGGCATTCTGATTTCGATCATCGTGGTTTACGGGGTCATCAGCTACGCGATTGAACGTTGGTTTGCGCGCGCCCGCGCCATTCGTCTTCTCAAGGAACAACGCCGGGAACTTGAAGCGCTGGAGCAGGCACGGGCAGAGATGGAAGCGCTTGCCCTGCGCCAACGTCAGGAAGACGGCCCCGACGAAGATGATATCAAAGATGCGGCCCTTGTGGTTATGGATCCAGAGACAGGCTCAGCGCCTGCGCTGCCTGCCGTTGCCGCGGATGAGGTGATAACCAAAGCCAGCACCGCAATCGACATAGGCGGCGATGGCGAACCGGCGCAGGACGATGTCTCGGCCCTGCAACATGATATCTTGGTCGCCCAGCATACCCTCGAAGATCAGGGCCTGACGCCGCGTGGCGCGCTCAATAGCTTTGAAGCGCTGGCTCGGCGGGTCGCAGGCATCCTTGCATTTGTGGCCGGGATTTACGCGTTTTTCTACATTTGGGATAATGATAGTGCGCGCATGGTCGAAAGCTATGCCGACCGGGTGCTGGACATTATGGCCATCCTCTTTGTGGGGTACATCGTTTATCACGCTTTCCGCATCTGGATCGACAACAAGATCGCGGATGAGACAGCGGATGATGTCGAAGGTGAACTGGGCGGTGAAGGCGGCGGAACAGGTGCCTCGCGCTTGGCCACGCTACTACCGCTATTTCGGAACTTCATGTTGATTGTGGTGGTTGTGACGCTCGCCTTGATCATTCTGATGGAAATCGGGATCAACGTTAGCCCATTGTTTGCTGGTGCCGGGATCGTCGGCATCGCTGTTGGTTTCGGTTCCCAAGCTTTGGTACGCGATATCTTTGCGGGCGCATTTTTCCTCTTTGATGATGCATTCCGCAAAGGTGAGTATCTGGATGTCGGCGGCGTAAAGGGCACGGTCGAGAAAATCTCAGTGCGGTCCTTTCAGTTGCGACATCACTTGGGCGCGCTGCACACCATCCCCTTTGGTGAGCTGCAGGTCATGACCAACTACAGCCGTGACTGGGTGATCATGAAGCTGCCCTTGCGAGTGACATACGACACCGACGTTGAGGTCGTGCGCAAGATGATCAAGCAGCTGGGCGTCGAGCTGTTGGATGATCCGGTGATCGGCAATAACTTCATTCAACCTTTGAAGTCACAGGGCGTCATTGAAATGCAGGACAGCGCGATGATCATTCGCGTCAAATTCATGACCAAACCCGGCGATCAATGGCTTGTGCGCAAAAAGGTTTATGAAGAAATTCGAGAGCTCTTTGAGCGCAATGGCATCCGTTTTGCCCACCGCGAAGTTACGGTGCGCCTGGCTGACGGCAAAGTTGAGGACCTGAACGAAGAACAAAAGAAAGAGGTTGCCGCTGCCGCCCATGCCTCCATGGAAGAAGAGCTGATGGACGACACCGAGGGCGATGACCGCTAGGCGCGCCTAGCTGCGATAAGGATCAAGTGAGGCCCGCAGCCCGTCGCCAAGGAAATTGAACGCCAGAACCACCACAATGATCGGCAACATCGGGATCGCCGTCCAAGGGTAGATCTCAATGCTGGCGAGGTTCTGCGCGTCATTGAGCATCACACCCCAGCTGACTGCGGGAGCACGTAGACCCAAACCCAGAAAGCTCAGGGCGGTTTCGCCCAAGATCATCGCCGGGATCGACAAGGTCGCGCTCGCAATCAGGTGAGACATGAAGTTTGGCAACAGGTGTTTGCGGATCACACGAGACGGCCTTGCCCCCATCATCTCAGCGGCGCGCACGTATTCTTCTTCGCGCAGCGACAGAAATTTGGATCGGACCGCACGGGCCAGTCCCGGCCAATCAAGAATGCCCAAGATGATCGAGATGATAAAGAAGACTGACACCGGCCCCCAGTTCGACGGCACCGCAGCAGACAGCGCCAGCCACAAGGGAAGCTCTGGCAGCGAGCGCAAAATCTCAATGGCGCGGTTGATGAACCAGTCTGTCTTGCCGCCAAAATAGCCCGCAATGGAGCCAAAGAAAATACCAAGGATAAACGACACCGTAATGCCGATGATGCCCACGGTTAGCGACAGCTGAGCCCCATAGAGAATACGGCTGAATACATCGCGGCCCAGTCTGTCCGATCCCCAAACAAATACCGTCGCACCTTCAGGCGCGCAAAAAAGATGGGTGTCCGAAGGGATCAAGCCAAAGAGATTGTAGGTATTTCCTTCGCAGAAGAACTCCAAGGGTGCCGCTGTGGTCTTGTCGACGGTGTAGGTCCAGCGGTAGTTTTCCAGATCGGCGACGGCCGTCGTGGGATAAACATAAGGGCCGACAAACGATCCTTCATGCCACAGGTTGATGCTTTGTGGCGGATGATAGAGGTAATCCGCGCTGCGTTCATTTGCAGTATAGGGCGCTACAAACCCAGCCACCGGCAAGATCAGATAGCACAACAGCAAGAACAGACCAGAGATCAGGCCCAGCTTATGTCGACGAAATTTGCGCCACATCAAAATCCAGCCAGGTGCATCGAATTCTGCTCGCTCTGGCGCGGAAAGGTTGGCCTCGTCTTCCCATGGTTCGGAGTCGACGAAACGGTCGTCTGACGGGGAGGTACTCATGTCTCGCGCCCTCCGTAACGGATGCGCGGATCCAAGAGCACCAGCAGCATGTCAGAAACCATCGTCCCGATCAGCGTTAGGAGTGCGACGAACATCAGCACAAAGCCCGCTAGGAACTGATCTTGCGATTTCAGCGCTGCCAGAAGGTAGGGTCCAATCGTCTGGAGGCCCAGCACGACCGATACCAAAACCGACCCCGACACCATCGCAGGCAGCAGGTTGCCAATATCAGCGACAAAAGGGTTAAACGCCATGCGTAGCGGGTATTTCGCCAGCATCCGCGACGGCCTCATGCCTTTGGCGATGGCGGTTTCTACGTATGGCTTATCTAATTCATCAAGCATATTGGCGCGCAACCGCTGCATCATCGCCGCGGCACCAGACGTCCCGATCACGAAAGTCGGCACAATGAGGTGGACCATGATGGATTTGACCTTGTCCCACGACATCGGTTCGCCTTCATAGACCGGATCCATCAGGCCCCCGATGGGCAGATCAAAGTATTTGTGACCGTAGTAGAATAACATCAACGCCAGTAGAAAGTTGGGTGTCGCTAGACCCAGGTAGCCTACGAACCCAGCCGTATAATCCACCCAAGTCTCTGATTTCGCGGCGGCCAACACACCAAGGGGCAGGGCGACGAGATAGACAAAAACCACTGCTGCAAGGTTCACCAGAACCGTCAGCCACAGCGCGTCACCGACGATGTCTGCGACAGGCAGGTCAAATTCAAACGACCAGCCAAAGTTGCCTTGGATCAATCCATAAAAACCCTGCGGCCCCGGCGCAAACCCAACCCAGATGAGGTATTGTTCCCATATTGGCCGATCAAGCGCGTATTCCGTGCGCAGGAATTCTGCCTTTGCGACACCTTCGGCCTGACCTGTTGCGCGCAATTCTGCGATCTGGTTCGACAGGTAGTCCCCGGGCGGCAAGTTGATAATGACAAACACCATCACCGACACCACCACGAGCGTCAGCAGCATGGTGAAAAAGCGGTAGACCGCGTATTTCAGAAACATCATTGGGAAACCTGCTGCATGCCGTCCTCAAAGTAAAACTCATCAATGCGGTGGATGCCAAAATGTGCGCCCGGGTCAAATGCCCAGACACCATTTTCTGGCACATTGCGCAGCGAAAGCGAAACAACAACCGGCTGTGGGGCCTCTGAAAGCACGCCGATGCCGTATTGTTGCTCGGCATGGATGGTTAACATTTCATCCCAGATCGCAGTCAATGTTTCGGTATCGGAGGTTTCCATCCATTGATGGCTCAGTTCCATCAGGCGTGCGGGTTCCGGCATGTCTGGTGCTTCGCCCGCCTGACCCGACGTTTGAAAATATTGCCCCCATTTCGGCCAAGCAAAGAATTCCTGCTGGGTCGGGGCGAGGTAGCCTGGCGATGTCTCTGCGCGCGGCAGGCCATTGTCCCAGCCATACCACGTCGCTGCCATCGCAACGCCAGCGTAGACCCGGTTGCGCAAGATATCACGGTCCAGCGGGCGCATGATCAACCGGATGCCCAGCTCGCGCCACGTATCGGTAATGATCGCCAGTGCGTTCTCTTCTTCTTGCCGTTCGCCGGCCGTTTCGATCACGAATTCCATGGGGCGTCCATCCGGCAGCTTGCGCAGGCCTGACGGTGTCCGCTCAGTAAGGCCCATTTCGTCAAGCAACGCATTGCCACGCTCAATATCAAGGACCGACCACATTTCCAGATCCGCATCCTTGTGCAAGGGGCTCATGTTAATGGCCGTCATGCCACCTTCGACGGCGAGGCCAAAGTACAGCGCGCGGTTGATCATGCGCCGGTCAATGCCAAGGCTGAGCGCACGGCGGAACCGCACATCACGTATGACCTCGCGCCATACGGGGTCGGCAAAATTCAAATTAGGATAGATGGCAATTTGGCTGGCTGCCCCGTTTTCCCACAGCAAAGTCTTGTATTTTCCGCCCTCGTTTTCGCCTTTCTTAAGGATCGCCACATCGCGAAAATCAAGGCCACGCGCCTGAAGATCAACTTCGCCAGCATTGGCCTTTGCTGCGATCAGGCCGCCGCCGACAATCGTCATTTCGACGACGTCGATATAGGGCAGTTGCACACCGCGCTTGTCGATGCGGTGAAAATACGGATTGCGGACAAAGAGCTTGCGAGACGATTGCTGATTGCTTGCGTTCGACCACGGATGCAGCGTCGGCTGGTCAGGATTGTCGAACTTATTCATGCTGTCGTATTTGTTATGCAACGCAGCCCAGCTTCTGACCCGCGCTGTTTTCATGTTCGAGCGCAACTCATCAGAATCCGCATAATCAATGTGGAATTGCTTGAGGTAATGCGCGGGCCGGTAGATGAACGGTGGCGCTGCTTGCGCAAGCAGCGGCAGGAAGACCGGATTAGGGTCATCCCATTCAAATACTACGGTCAACGGATCGGGGAAAGTCACGCTCCCCAACTTTCCATTTACGGTCATGAATTCCGGGGGGCCGGTAGGGGTGATTTTTTCGTTATTAACGATGTCGTTCCACCAATACTCAAAATCAGCTGAGGTGAACAACGCGCCATCTGACCAGCGGTGCCCGTCGCGCAAATGCATGGTGAAGCGGCGATTGTCCTCGACATCTATGGCACGCAGAATGTCAGGCTTTAGCGAATAATCAGGGGCATAGCCTACCAGTCGGGCATACCCGTAAACAACCATTTGCCGCACATCTTTGGAGCGAGAAACGAGCGTGCGCAGCGTCCCACCCTGGCGGCCATAGCTGCGGCCTTTGGTTTCCATATCCGAAATCAGCGGTTCATTCGGCAAACGCTCCGTCACGGGAGGTAAATCGCCCCGCGCGACTTCGGCGGCCCAGAAACTTGATTCTTGCATGGTTTGCGCAGAGGCCGGACCCGACAGAAGGGCGATGACGAAAAGGATCAACATTTTATGCATGACAACGCACCATGTGGCCGGATTCAATCTCGCGCAGAGCAGGCGCGGTGTTGCCTTCAAATCGGTACATTTCTGGCCATCCGGTCGGATCACCAGCGCCCTTGGCTACCAGATCAAGGTCGATGGGGCGGTTAACGTCCGGTTCAGGCTGGGCCGCAATCAACGCCTGCGTATAGGGGTGTTGTGGGTTGTAAAACAGCAAATCTGGTGTGGCTTGTTCGACAATGACACCTGCGCGCATGACGGCAACCTCATCAGCGATCCGGGCGACTACCGCCAGATCATGACTGATGAAAAGATAACTCAGCCCCGCCTCGTCGCGAATATCCTCAAGCAACGTTAGGATCTGGTCCTGAACCGAAACATCCAGCGCCGACGTCGGTTCGTCACAAACCAAAAGCTGTGGATCAAGCGTTAGTGCGCGGGCAATCGACAGACGCTGGCGTTGGCCGCCTGAAAACGCATGCGGATACCGTTTGAGCATCTCAGGGTTCAAACCTACCAACCTCAGCATTGCCGCTGCCTTGTCGAGGCGGTCGGACTTTGTGCCGATGTGGTGGATATCCATCGGCTCGGTGAGTGCGGCTTGTACCCGCATCCGCGGGCTAAGCGAGGAATAGGGGTCTTGGAAAACCATCTGGACTTGTTTTTGGAAGTCGCGGCGCTGGTCTTTGTTCATCTCGTGGACGGCGATTTGGCCTTTGCCCTTTGCACCGCAAAACAGCACCTCAGCCCCCGGATCAGGCATCATCGCGCCCATTGCGATCCGCGCGCAAGTCGTTTTGCCTGACCCGCTCTCGCCCACAATGGCAAGCGTGCGGCCGCGCGGCAGGCTCAAACTAACATCACGGCAAGCCGTGACAGAGATCGGCGCGCTCCAGCCGCCGGCCCGCATGGTGAAGGTTTTCGTGACGTTCTTAAGATCAAGAATAATATCGCTTGAGGGCTCGCCGCGTTTCGGCTCAGCAATTTCAGGGATCATCGGGGCTGCGGCAAAAAGCTTGGCGGTGTAGCCATGCGCAGGGCTGCCCAGAACGTCCACAGATCGGCCCGCTTCCATGACGCGACCCTTGTTCATGACCACCACTTTATCGGCCATGTTTGCAACAACGCCTAAGTCATGTGTCACAAGGATGAGCGCCATCCCGGTTTCTGCTTGCAGCTCTTTGATAAGACCCAACACCTGCGCTTGTGTGGTTACATCAAGCGCTGTGGTCGGCTCATCCGCGATCAGCAATTCGGGGCGTGCCACCATAGCCATCGCAATCATGGCGCGCTGGCGCATGCCACCTGACATCTCAAACGGATAGCTGCGCCAGGCCCGCAGGGGATCGGCAAAGCCGACACGGTCAAATTGCTCGAGTACCTGCGCTTTCGCCGCGGATTTGCTGATGTTGCCGTGCAGATGCAAAACCTCTGACACTTGATCGCCCAATCGGTGCAGCGGCGAAAGCGAACGCATCGGTTCTTGAAAGATCATCGAAATCCGGTTGCCCCGGATCTGGCGCATATCTTTGGGCGCGGTTTTCAGCAGATCCTGCGATTCGCCTCCCGATGTGAAGGTCACAGTCCCGCCACGCATTTGCGCCGCACCCGGTAGGATGCGCAGGATTGAACGGCACGTCAGCGTTTTCCCCGACCCGCTTTCTCCGACCAAGGCGAGCGTTTCGCCCTTGTCCACAGCAAAGCTTACATCACTAACGACCGGGTCATCTTTGCCGAAGCCGATGCTCAGGGAGGATACGTCCAACAAGGGGGTCATGCTCGTTCTTTTATAGGTAACATTACAAGGCGGCAGGGCTTTTCGTTTGCTGAAAGACAGTCAACCCGATTTGTCCCGCAGCGTCCAGTGGTCTTACCACTCTGGCATTCTCGGTTTGATGACACGTCCGTTACAGGGCTACACTTTTATTCGATGATAGCCCATGTAGGGTCCAGACCTTGAATCGGAGCCCCATCATGAGCCGCCTTGACCTTTTTATCGCCCGCATGGTGTCCCAACGTGCCTGTATCGATCACGCCGTGGCGCTTACGCGCGGTATGGCCGGACCCGTTTTTGAGCTGGGATTGGGCAACGGTCGCACGTACCACCACATGGTTGAGGTGATCAAATCCCGCGATATCTATGTGTTTGAACGCGCTGTTGCTTCGCATCCTGACAGCACACCACCCACAGATCATGTGCTGCTGGGGGACGTTTTTGAGACGCTACCCCAAGCACTCGCGCGCTTTGGCCCCAATGCGTCGTTGGTTCACGCCGATCTTGGTGGGCATAACGCCACCAAGAACGATCAGTTCGCCCGCGATGTGTCCCCTTTGGTTGAGCCATTGCTGGCCCCCGGCGGTCTGATGGTTGCAAGTGATCGGATGTATTTCGAGAATTTGACTGAATTGCCACTGCCCAAGGACGCTGTTCCAGGGCGTTGTTTTATCTATCAAAAAAACACTTAGGTACGTAGCCAGACGGCCTTTCACAGCTTGATTTAGCAAGACATGACCGGCAGCGCATCGCGCGGCTGGCAAGTTTCGCTTGCGCGGGTATCGGTCAATCTCTAGCGTGCGTTGATCATAAGTGAAACATAGTTTTACTATGTGAAACAAATCCTTGGGAGGAACCACATGACATTTCTCAAAATACTGTCTTTGGCAGCGGCGCTTTCAACGGCTGCGTATGGAGCAGCCGCTGAAACAACATTGATCCACGGCGAGGCTGGCCCCAACCGTGGTGCCCGCGCCGATGCGTTGCAGTGGTTTGCCGATCAGTTGACCGAGCGGTCAGCCGGCGACATTAAAGTAGATATTCAGTGGGGCGGTGCGCTCTTTAAGGCCAAAGCCGCAGTTCAATCGATCGCGGATGGTGTGGCGGACATGGGCAGTGTCATCGCCGTCTATTATCCACAGGACATGGCAGGCTACGGCATTGCCGACCTGCCTATCAATAACCCCGACAGCTGGGTTGGGATGCGCGCCACGGACGAGTTGATGCGCACAAACCCGGCGATCCAAGCCAACCTCGAAGATCAAGGTTTGGTCTACATCGGGACGTGGACAGCCAGCCAGGTGCATATTGGTTGCAAGGGCGATGCAATTCGCTCGGTCGCAGATATTGAGGGTAAGAAAGTCCGCGGTGTGGGCGCCTATGGCAAGGTCTTTGGTGAAATGGGTGCGAACATGGTCAACATGTCTATCTATGACGCTTATCAAGGTTTGGATACCGGCCTGATCGACTGCTCACAGGGGTATTCTTATGCCGTTGCCGCGCTCAAGCAGGCAGAGGTGATGGACAACTATACGCTGCTAAATTGGGGTCAAATTGGCGCCATCGGTATCTTTATGAACGCCGATTCCTATGACAGCCTGAGCGCTGAACAACAGGAGCTGGTGATGGCGACAGGTTCTGACATGGCGGATGAGTTTGGTCGCCTGATCAACACAGCTAACGCCAAGGCCGTGGTCGCGATGAAAGACGCGGGCGTTGAAGTGATCGAGCTGTCAGATGTTGACCGGAATGCCCTGATTGGGGCTGGTGGAAAGTTCCTCGATGAATGGACCGCAACTGCCGACAAGACAGGCCTGCCCGGAGCAGCACTGTTGGGCGAATACAGAGCCCTTCTCGAAAAATACTCTGCTGAGCGTGACGACATGGGCTACCCTTGGGAGCGCGCGTCAAACTAAGCCCGAGAGCTAAATCGATCGGCAGGTTTGCCGGTCGGCACCAACGTTCATAAGCTACGGGAAGGGCCGGGCCATGTTGATACCGCTCGAGAGAATTTTACTCGCATTGGGTGCGCTTGCGGTGATCTTGCTGGCGGGGCTCATCACCACAAACGTGATCGCCCGCGCCCTGTTTAACGGCAACATTCCTGACAGCGTGACGATGGTGCGCGAACTCATGGTCGCCGCCATTATCCTTCCACTTGCTGCAGCGACAGCAGCCCGTGCCCATGTCAGCGTGGCGTTCTTGTCTGATCGGTTCCCTGCACGTTTTCGATCGATCCTGATCATCATGGGGTCGCTTATCGGGGTGCTGGCGCTGAGCGCACTGATCTACGCCAGCGGGCGCGAATTCTTGAGCGTCTGGGGCAAGGGCAGTTTTTTCTATGGTGATCTCAACTTGCCCAAATGGCCCGGACGCCTGCTGTTTTTGATCGGGATCGTTGCCACGTTTTTGCGGCTGGCCGAATTGGTTTGGCGCGACACGCGTACGGTTCTTAGCGGCGGCGAAGTTTCTGATGAACAACAACATGTGGGCGACCTCTTGCAAGAAAACGAGGCCCGCTAATGGACGCCTCAACCATCGGGATGATTGCATTCGCGGCGGTCTTAATTTTGTTGGCGCTGCGGGTGCCGATTGCCTTTACCCTCGCCAGTGTGGCCACCGTCGGCACGTTTTTCATATTTGCTTTCCGTAGCGGATCCTTCGCGCCTGAACGTGCGATCAAGGCGACCACATCTATGGTGTTTTCCAACTCCTTCGACCTAGTGCACTCCTATGATCTCTCTATGATCCCGCTGTTTGTCGCGCTTGGACATATCGCCTACAAAGCCGACATCACAACCAAGATTTATCATGCAGCAAAGGTTTGGCTCACGCGTTTGCCGGGAGGGGTCGCCATGGCATCTGTCATGGGATGCGGCGGTTTTTCCGCAATCACCGGCAGCTCGATCGCCTGTGCGTCAACGATGGGCAAGATTTGCACGCCAGAGATGTTGCGCATGGGCTATGATCCGCGGCTTGCGACTGCATCTGTGGCCGCCGGCGGCACGCTGGGCTCACTCATTCCTCCGTCGGTTTTGTTCATCATTTACGGCATCTTCACCGAGACCTCGATTTCTTCGCTTTTCCTCGCAGGGATTCTGCCCGGACTGCTGACGTTGGCCGGGTTCATCTTGGTGATCGCCGTCTGGGTTTGGTATTCTCCCGAAATCGCACCGTCGACCGCCACGCGCTATTCCACATCAGAACGGCTTCGTGCTGCACGTGACAGCTGGCCTGCTGTGCTGCTTTTTGTACTGATCATCGGTGGTATTTACGGGGGCATCTTTACCGCAACCGAAGCCGCCGCTGTCTGTGTCTCGGCTGCGGCTGTTATCGGATTTGCCCAACGCAAATTGACCATGCGCAGCCTGTGGGAAGCCGTGAAGGAAACCTGCATCCAAACCTCGGCCATCTTCCTCATTGCAGCGTGCGCGAAAATCTTTGTGGCCTTTGTGGCGCTCACCGGGGTTGCTCCGATGATTGTGGGTGCCGTGTCGGACGCCCAACTGTCCGTTGTTCTATTGATGCTCTGTATTGCAGTGATCTATCTGCTTTTGGGCATGTTCCTTGACCCCATCGGCATCATGGTATTGACCTTACCGTTGATGATCCCGCTAGTAGAGAGCTATGATCTGAACCTCATTTGGTTTGGTGTGGTGGTGATCAAATTGCTTGAGATTGGTTTGATCACACCGCCTGTCGGCCTCAACGTTTTTGTCATCGCCAATGTGGTCGGCAAAGAGGCACCAATTGACAAAATCTTTGCCGGTATCACTCGGTTCCTAAGTGTGGATTTCATTGTGCTGATCTTGATCATGTCCTTTCCAACCCTCTCGCTCCTGATCCCGATGGCTGCAAGATGACGGACCAAAGTACTGACCGCAAATTTGCCAACACTCTGGCCCGGGGGCTAGAGGTGCTGCGTGCTTTTCGCGCCAGTGACAATGGCCTGACCCATGCGCAAATCGCAGAGCGGACAGGGCTGCCAAAACCTACGGTCTCGCGGCTGACCTATACGTTGTGCGAGGTGGGCTATCTGAGCCATGGAGGCCGCAACGATCGGTTTCGGCTAGGACCTGCGGCAATAGCGCTTGGGTCTGTGGCGTCGGTCGCCGTAGGGTTTGTCGATCAGGCCTCCGAGGCGATGCAACGGCTGGCCGATGACACCGGCACGTTGGCGATCATTGCTGTGCGTGACGGCGCGCGGATGATGCTGGTGCGCACATGGCGGCCTGCCACTGCATCGACAATTTGGTTGGAACCGGGCCACCGCATTCCGGCCTTCGGATCTTCCTCCGGGATGGCTGTGTTGGCGAGCTTGGATGATACACGATTTGCGGCCATGGACCCGAACGAAGAAATGCGGGCATTTCGCCAATCGGGCTATGAACAATTGTTGGCTCAGGGCTTTGCAATCGTGCCTGATGGCACCCGCTATAGCGCCACGGTCAACGCCGTCAGCGTACCGTATTTCGCGGGCGAATTTGGCGAAGCTGTGTCTTTTACCTGTGGCGCACTGCCCGCCGATTTACCGCAAGCACGTATGGAAACTGAGGTGGGCCCGGCCCTGCGGGATTTGGTGCGCGCACTTGAACAGCGCAGTGGATCAGCCCCAGCTTTGACCCGCCGCGGCTAGCCCCAAGTTATCACTCAAGGAGACCCAGATGACCGACAAGATCGCCTATACCCGCCACGATGACATTGCCGTCTTGCGCATCCAAAACCCGCCTGTGAATGCACTCGGCGTGGCCGTGCGCCGTGGATTGGCCGATGCAGTGGACCGCGCCGAAGCGGATGCGGGGGTGCGCGCGGTGCTGATTGTGGGCGATGGGCGCGCATTTATTGCGGGCGCCGATATCTCAGAATTCGGCAAGCCTCCGATGTCGCCAAATTTGCCGGACCTTTGCAACCGTATTGAAGCGTCGCCCTTGGTTGTTGTTGCCTCCATGCACGGGGTCTCGCTTGGTGGCGGGTTGGAAGTCGCAATGGCGGCGCATTACCGGATCGCGCAGCCTGGCAGCCGCGTGGGTTTGCCAGAGGTGCATCTGGGCTTGTTGCCCGGCGCAGGGGGCACCCAGCGATTGCCGCGTTTGATTGGTGTTGAAAATGCGATCGAAGTCATCACCACGGGACGGCACATTCAAGCCGCTGAAGCGCTTGAGCTGGGCATCATCGACAAGATTGAAGAGGGCGATCCCGAAACCGTTGGGTTGGCCTATACCAAATCCCTGCTGGCAAAGGATGCGCCGCGCCGCCCGATCAGTGAGATGCCGGGCCCGGATCCAATCGACTGGGACGCGACTTATGCTGCGATCCTCAAGAAAGGTCGGGGACAAATCAGCCCCGCAACAGCCGTACGCGCAATTCAAGCAGCGTCTGAGCTGGAGTTTAGCAAGGGTATGACCCGTGAACGCGAACTCTTTATGGAGTTGATGAAGACCGACCAGCGCAAAGGTTTGATCCACGCTTTCTTTGGAGAACGCGCCGTGAGCAATCTGCCAGAGCTCAAAGGTGTCGAGCCGCGCCCGTTGCAAAGCATCGGTGTGATTGGTGGTGGCACAATGGGGGCAGGCATCGCGACGGCCGCGTTGCTGGCTGGTTTCAAAGTTGTCTTGATTGAGATGAAGAAAGAAGCTGCCGACGCCGCGCAGGACCGCATTTCTGGCAATCTGTCTGGTGCCTTGAAACGCGGCAAGATCACCCAAACGCAATTCGATGCTCTGACGACGACGGCGCTGGAAGTGTCAGTTAATTATGACAGCCTAAGTGATGTCGATCTGGTCGTGGAAGCGGTTTTTGAGGATATGTCCGTCAAGAAACAGGTGTTTGCCAAGCTTGACGCGATCTGCAAGCCGGGCGCGATCCTGGCCACCAACACCTCTTACCTCGACATCAACGAAATCGCTGCGAGCACCACGCGACCAAAAGACGTGATTGGTCTGCACTTTTTCTCGCCCGCCCATGTCATGAAACTGCTCGAGGTTGTCGTGGCAGATCAGACAGCGCTTGATGTTACAGCGACAGGCTTTGCGCTGGGCAAGGCGCTTGGCAAAACGTCCGTGCGCGCGGGGGTCTGTGACGGGTTCATTGGCAACCGCATCCTTGCAACATACCGGACCGCGGCGGACCACATGGTGCTTGATGGTGCCTCTCCCTACCAAATTGATAAGGCGCTGACCGACTTTGGATTTGCGATGGGCCCCTATGCGGTGGCTGATCTTGCGGGTCTCGACATCGGCTGGGCCACCCGCAAACGCAAGGCACCTGAGCGCCATCCAGATGAGCGCGTCCCAACCTATATCGATCGTCTTTGTGAGCAGGGACACTTTGGCCAAAAGACCGGGCAGGGCTACTATATCTACGAAAAAGGCAAGCGTGGTGGTGTGCCAAACCCTGAGATCACCCGTCTGATTGAGGCTGAACAGCAAGCGCTTGGGATCACCCCACAAAGCTTCACGGATGCCCAGATCGTGCGCCGTTACATGTGCGCGATGGTCAACGAAGGTGCGCGCGTTCTCGAAGAAGGCATTGCCGCGCGACCACTCGACATCGATATGACGCTTCTCTTTGGGTATGGTTTTCCGCGCTATTGGGGCGGACCGATGAAATGGGCCGACATTCAGGGCCTACCGCAAGTGTTGGCCGATATCGAAGAATACGCATGCGAAGATGCCTGGTTTTGGCGCCCCGCACCTTTGCTGCGGGACCTGATCGCCAAGGGCCAAGATTTTGAACACATGAACAAGGAAGCTGCGACATGAAACAAGCTGTCATCGTCTCTGCCGCCCGGACCGGGCTGGCGAAATCCTTTCGGGGATCGTTCAACACCACCCACGGGGCCGCAATGGGGGGGCACGCGGTTGAGCATGCTGTTGCGCGTTCCGGGATTGATCCGGCCGCAATTGAAGATGTCATGATCGGCTGCGGCTTTCCTGAGCACGCGACTGGTCAGAACATCGCCCGCCAAATCGCGCTGCGTGCGGGTCTGCCGGTGACTGCGTCTGGTGTGACGATCAACCGTTTTTGTTCATCTGGGTTGCAGACCATTGCGATGGCCGCGAATGCGATTTGCCAAGAAGGTGCCGGGCCCATGGTTGCAGGGGGCGTCGAGAGTATCTCGATGGTGCAGCCTCAGGCCGCGAGCATCCAAGACGATTGGTTGGCCGAACACAAACCCGACGTGTATATGACGATGATCGAAACGGCGGATATCGTGGCCAAGCGTTATGGCATCAGCCGCGATGACCAAGACGCCTACGGTCTGCGCAGCCAGCAGTTGATTGCAGCCGCACAAGATGCCGGCAAGTTCAACGACGAGATCGTGCCGATGCAAACAACCATGGCCGTGCAAGACCGCGAAACCAAAGAGGTGACGCACCAAAACGTCACTGTCGACCGCGATGAATGTAACCGCCCACAGACGACATTGGACGGGCTGCAAGGATTGAACCCGGTGCGCGAAGGCGGCTTTGTCACCGCGGGCAATGCCAGTCAATTGAGCGACGGGGCTGCGGCTGTTGTGTTGATGGACAGCGTTGCCGCTGAAAAGGCGGGGATCACCCCGTTGGGGGCGTTCAAGGGTTTCGCCGTCGCCGGGTGCGAGCCGGACGAGATGGGCATTGGCCCAATTTACGCTGTGCCGCGTTTGCTGGAGCGTCACGGGCTGACGGTAGCTGACATTGATCTGTGGGAACTGAACGAGGCTTTTGCGTCCCAGGCGCTCTATTGCCGTGACACGCTTGGCATCGATCCACAGGTTTGCAACGTCAATGGCGGTGCCATCGCGATCGGTCATCCGTTTGGCATGACCGGCGCACGGATGGCGGGACACTTGATGTACGAGGGCAAGCGACGCGGTGCGAAATTGGGTGTCGTGACAATGTGCGTGGGCGGCGGCATGGGGGCTGCGGGCCTGTTTGAAATTTACTGAAAGGACGGATCATGGACCTGAGTTATTCCCAAGAAGAGATCGCCTTTCGAGAAGAAGTTCAGGGCTTTCTCAAAGAAAAACTGCCCAAAAACTTGAGCGATAAAGTGCGCAAAGGGCAGGAGCCCACCAAGCAAGAGCAAGAAGGATGGCATGCGATCTTGAACGCCCAAGGTTGGCTGGCACCAAACTGGCCAATTGAGTATGGCGGCGTCCAGTGGAACGCCGTGCAGCGCCATATCTTTGAAGATGAATTGGCTGCGCATTATGCTCCGCGCGTTGTGCCATTCGGGCTTTCGATGTTGGGGCCGGTCTTGCAGAAATTCGCCAACCAAGAGCAAAAAGATTACTGGCTGCCCCGGATTTTAGCAGGCGATGATTGGTGGTGTCAGGGGTATTCCGAACCGGGTGCAGGCTCCGATCTGGCCTCGTTGAAAACCAGTGCTGTCAAAGACAGCGACCACTATATCGTCAACGGACAGAAGACTTGGACGACCCTTGGACAGCACGCCAACATGATCTTTTGCCTCGTGCGCACCGACAAGGACGTCAAGCAACAAGAGGGCATTTCATTCCTGCTGATCGATATGGAGACACCGGGCATCGAAGTGCGGCCAATTGTGTTGTTGGATGGCGGTGCCGAGGTCAATGAGGTCTGGTTCACGGACGTGAAAGTGCCAGTCACAAACCTTGTAGGCGAAGAGAACAAGGGCTGGACCTATGCCAAATATCTGCTGACCCACGAGCGTACAAGCATCGCCGGGGTCGGTTTTTCGCAGGCCGGTTTGCGCGCTGTCAAACGCATCGCGCGGGCGGAATTGGCTGGGGGTAAGCCGTTGATGAAAAACCCACATTTCGCGGCACGTGTCGCCCAGGTTGAGATCGATCTGGTCGCGATGAGCATGACAAACCTGCGGATCATTTCAAAAGCGGCCGCGGGGCAGGCTCCCGGTGTTGAAAGCTCAATGTTGAAAGTGAAGGGCTCGATTATCCGTCAGGAAATCAACGATCTGGCGCGCCGCGCAGCAGGGGCTTATGCGATGCCCTTCGCCTCAGAGGCGATTGAAGGCGCAAATGATGCCCTACCTGATCCGCACGCCGCAGGGCCCGTGGCTGCGCAATATTTCAACAACCGCAAACTGTCGATTTTTGGTGGATCTAACGAGATCCAACGTTCGATTATTGCCAAAACCAAGATGGGAGGTGGCAAATGAACTTTGAGCTGACCCAAGAGCGGCAAATGCTGCAAGATACATTGCGCCGCTTTCTGAGCGACCGCTATGACACCGCGACCCGCAACAAGATCCTCGAAAGCGAGACGGGTCTATCCACCACCATCTGGACCGAGCTGGCCGAGTTGGGCATCATCGGTGCGCTCTTTAGTGAAGAGCAGGGCGGCTTTGGCGGCAAAGGGTTTGATCTGGCCGTCGTGTTCGAAGAACTGGGCCGCGCGGGCGTGGTTGAACCGTTTTTGGACACCGGCGTGCTTGCTGGCGGGTTGATTGCCGATCTGGGGAATGAAGCGCAAAACGCTCACATCGAAGAGATCATCGCAGGCAGTCTACATCTGGCTTTTGCCCACGGTGAACCAAGCAGTCGCTATGACCTAACCCGGGTGCAAACCAGCGCAATCGATAGCGGCGATACCATTGCGCTGAGTGGGCGCAAAGCTGTCGTGATCAACGCGGAAGCCGCCGATATGCTTGTCGTTTCTGCCCGCGAAAGCGGTGAGGCAGGGGATGTGGGTGGAATTTCATTGTTCGTTGTTCCGACAATTACAAAAGGTCTGACCGTCCAAGGATACGCCTTGTTGGCGGGTGGCCGCGCGGCAGAGGTGACCTTGGATGATGTCCGCGTCCCTGCCAGCGCCCGCCTTGGCGAACCGGGCCAAGCGTCCTCGGCGATAGAGGCGCGCGTCGCAGCCGCTAGTGTCGCGCAATGCGCCGAAACGTTAGGCGCAATGGAGACGGCCTGTGCATTGACGATGGATTACCTAGGCACCCGCAAACAGTTTGGACGGCCCATCGGCACGTTTCAGGCGTTGGCCCATCGCATGTCCGATTTGTTGATCGAGATGGAGCAGGCGCGCTCAGCGGTGATCCTCGCTGCGGGGCATCTTGAAGACGAACGTGCTGACCGTGAACGCCACATCAGCCTTGCTAAGAACCTGTTGGGTCGCGCGGGCCGTCTGGTCGCCGAAGAAAGCATCCAGCTTCATGGTGGTATCGCCATGACGCAAGAATACGAACTGGCCCATATCGCCAAACGCATCGTTATGGCCGACCACCGGTTCGGCGATGTCGATCATCATCTGGAGCGGTTCATTGACCTCACCTCAGACTGAAACACTGATCCGAGACGAGACCGGCGCCCAGCGCATGATGGGCTACGTGGTCGATGTATCTGACCCCGCACATGGCCGTTGTTTGCTGGATTTGGATGATCGACACCTCAACCGACACGGTGTGCTGCATGGCGGGATTGCGGCGACTTTGCTTGATAATGCCAGCGGCACAACGGGGTCGCTGACCGTCGACGCCAGTGGCAGAGCGCCGTTCCTGACCATTTCGCTGACCACACAATTCGTGGGGCCGGGCCGAAAGGGCCGCGTGATTGCCACGGGTACGGTTACAGGCGGTGGACGCAGCTTGCTCTATATCACTGCCGAGCTGCTGCACGAGGATGGCACCTTGATTGCAACCTCCACCGGCGTATTCAAACGGGTCCCACAGGAGAGACTGACATGACCGCGCGGATTGAAGATGCCGGTGACCGGTTGATCATTTGGAATGGCAATGCGGCGCGGCGGGGGGCTTTGACGCCCGAACTTTATGACGCCATCGCGGAGGCCATGCGCCGCGCAGAAGAGCCGCGCATTCGGTCGGTTGTCCTGACTTCGGCCGGTGATTTCTTTTGCGCAGGCGGCGACCTGAATGTGCTGATCGAGCGGCGCAAACTGTCAGAACCTGAACGGCGCCTGCGTGTCGATACCTTGCATGATCTTGTGCGTTCCATGCGCGCCAGTCCGGTTCCGTTGATTGCCGCAGTTGAAGGCGGTGCGGCAGGCGCTGGGCTGTCTTTGGCGCTGGCGTGTGATCTGATTGTGGCGGCTAAGGGCGCAAAATTTACGGCGGCCTATATCAAGGCGGGATTGGTCCCGGATGCAGGTCTGACGGCTTCGCTGGCGCGTATGTTGCCAAGGCCCTTGGCAATGGAAATGTGCCTTCTGGCCCGCCCTGTCACTGCGGAACGAATGCTGGAGTTGGGAGCCGTAAATGCTGTTGTTGAAACCGGGCAAGCGATGACCGGGGCCACTGAATTGGCGGACAGCATCGCCGCTGGGCCTCGTGCCGCGCAAGGCACGATCCGCAGGTTAGTTGCCACCGCCTACGAGACAAGCGAAGCAGCACAGCTCGATGCCGAGCGCGACGCCATGGCCCGCGCGGCTGGCGGCGAAGAAGCGGCTGAAGGCATCGCGGCTTTTCTTGAAAAACGCACACCGGAGTACCGCTGATGATCTGGGATACCGCCCTTACCCGTACTTTTGGTACGCGCCTGCCCATCGTCGCAGGGGGGCTGCAATGGCTGGCCGATGCGCCTTATGTAAGTGCGGCGGCCCATGCGGGCATCATCGGTTTTGTCACCGCCGCCAGCTTTGCCACCCACGATGATCTGCGCGCAGAAATCCGCAAAACCCGTGCGCGTTGCGGTGACCTTCCCTTTGGCGTCAACGTTTCAATGCTGCCCAAACTGGTCGCGGATGATCAGACCGAGGATATCTTTCGCCTGATCGCCGACGAAGGGGTGCGTTTTATTGAAACCTCGGGGCGCAATCCTGAGCCCTATATTCCATTGCTCAAAGATCTCGGTTTTACCATTCTGCACAAGGTGCCAGCGGTCAAATATGCGCGCAAGGCGCAGGCCGTTGGGGTGGATATGGTCTCAATCGTGGGGGCCGAATGCGGCGGGCATCCGGGCATGGAGTTGATCGGGTCCTTTGTGAACGCTGCCATGGCTGGCCAGGACATAAAAATCCCGTTTCTGATTGGCGGCGGCGTGGGGCACGGCAGTCAACTTGTTGCGGCGCTGTCGATGGGTGCTGCAGGCGTCATCATGGGCACGCGTCTGCTGGTTGCCGAAGAATTGACGGCCCACCGCGACTATAAACAAGCGCTGGTGGATGCCTCTGAAGGCGATACCGCATTGACCATGGGGTCGGTGCGCAACACGATCCGCACGCTGGCCAATGAAACTACGGCAGAAGTTGCTCGCATGGAGGCGGAAACGCCAAATATCACCATCCGAGATTTGCTGCCGTTGGTGTCGGGCCAGATCGGGCGCAAAGCCTATGAAACAGGGGATGTCAGCCGCGGCATGTTGTCGGCTGGGCACGCCTTGGGCCTGACCGACAAAATCGAACCGATGGCCGATATAATCGACCGGATCGAGGCGCAGGCTCTTACGGGGTATGGCCACTTGAGCGGTGCGATGCGCCAGCAAGAAGCTGCGGAATGACTGCGCGCGTAGAGAGTTTTCTGCAGGCTCAGGTGAAGAACCGGCCCAACGCTCTGGCGATGAGTGACAGCAGTGGCGTGCGCTGGAGTTTTGCGGAGCTTGACCGCGCAGCAGGTGCTTTGGCAGATGTGATGCGACAAGGCGGGGTGCAACCCTGCGACAGAGTGCTCTTGCTGTCGGAAAATTGCGCGGCAGCGGTCGCGACGCTCTTTGCCGCGTGGAAGGTGGGGGCGGTGATCCTGCCGATCAATGCACGTCAAAGTCCATCAGAACTTCAACGGATTATTGACCATGCGACGCCTGCGATGGTGCTGTTTACCTGCCAAGTTTCGGATGAGGCCGCGGCCCATGCACATCGTATGAATGCAATTGAAGTTACCGGTTTCTTTGGCGCGCTGCATGTCGCGCAACCTCTGCCATCTTCGCCTGATCCGGTTGTCAGTGACGTGGCGGTCTTGCTCTATACGACAGGCACCACAGGCGATCCCAAAGGTGTGATGCTGACCCATGAAAACGTTCGATTTGGAGGTGTGACTTCGGCAAATTTACGCAGCATGGTGCCCCAAGATTTGATCTATGGCGTGCTACCGATCACCCATGTGTTCGGCCTTGCCTCGGTCGTGACCGCGGCGGCCTTTGCGGGTGCGGCGGTGCAGATGGAGGCGCGGTTTTCTGCGGCAAAGCTGTTCGCGGCGTTGCAAGATGGCGTAACCCTTTTGTCTGCCGTGCCGCAAATGCACGCTCTGTTAATGCAGCACACCAAGGAGCAGGGATTGAGCGCTCTTGGATCAGAAAATCTGCGCTATGTGTCCTCAGGTGCCGCTCCGCTGGATCCAACATGGAAGCGCAAGGCCGAGGCGTTTTACGGCGTGGCCTTGCAGAACGGATATGGCATGACAGAAAGTACAGCTGGTATTTGTGCGACGGCTAATCCTCTGGGATCGAAAGATATTTCTGTCGGCCCACCCTTGCCGGGAGTTGAGGTTCGGATTGATGATGTGGGCGACGGAACCGGTGAAATCTTGACCCGGGGCGGCCATGTGATGAAGGGCTATTACCGCAATGACGCGGAGACAATGAAGGTGCTGGACGGCGACGGCTGGTTGCGTACTGGTGATCTAGGCTGCGTCGACGATGCGGGGCATTTACACATCTTAGGCCGTTCAAAAGAACTGATCATTCACGGTGGTTTTAATGTTTATCCGCCTGAGGTCGAAGCGGCGCTAAATGACCATCCGCAGGTGATCCAATCAGCGGTGATTGGGCGGACTAAAGATGGGGATGAAGAGGTGTTGGCCTTTGTGCAGGTAGCTGAGGGCGACGCGCCGAATGTCGAAGATTTGAAGGCCTTCGTGAAAGACCGACTTACCGGATATAAACGCCCAAGCAGGATCATTCTGGCATTCAATTTGCCGGCCGCCCCAACGGGTAAGATCCTGAAACACAAGCTTTTGACGGAGTTTGTGGATCAGCTGGGCTGAAGGCTGCAAGCCGGAATTGAAACGCCAAGTTTACGAAGCAAAATCGCAAATCTCTAAGCGTGCACACCGAAGTAAACGGAGAAACCGGCCGCCTTTTGAGATGTCTTAACAGCTGAGATCAGACATATGTGCCCACTGCCGCAGCTCGGATTGCGCGGATGTTTTCGCCGTAAGGTGCCGGATTGGAAGCCGATCCACCCTTAAAGACTGCAGAGCCTGCAACCAGCACATCTGCACCGGCTTGAGCCACGGTGGGTGCGGTTTTTGCGTCAACGCCGCCGTCAATTTCAATATGGATTGGTCGATCGCCGATCATAGCGCGCAATGTGCGAATTTTGTCGGTCATATCGATGAATTTTTGGCCCCCAAAGCCGGGGTTCACGGTCATCACACAGACCAAATCGGTGATGTCGAGCAGATGCGCGACAACCTCTGCCGGGGTGCCGGGATTCAGAGCTACTCCGGCTTTGCAGCCCGCCGCGCGGATCGCCTGCAGGGTGCGATGAATATGAGGTCCTGCCTCGACATGGGCGGTAATGAAATCCGCACCGGCCTGTGCAAAAACGTCGATATAAGGATCGACGGGCGCGATCATTAGATGCACATCCATGATGCCTTTGATGTGCGGGCGGATCGCGGCGCAGGTTGTCGGACCGAAGCTGATGTTGGGCACAAAATGACCATCCATCACATCGACATGAACCCAATCGGCACCTTGGGCCTCAACGGCTGCACATTCGGCACCGAAATTGGCGAAATCAGCGGCAAGGATGGAAGGGGCAATTTTGAGGGAACGGTCGAAGGTCATGGGCGTGGGCCTTTGGCTAGGGACGCTTGCGTCTTAGCGGGCAGTGCGCCGCGTTGCAATCGCTGGGTCGTGGTATCGCGTTGCGCGTAAGACCGATCCCGTCAAAGATATTTTAGGTAAGAGATATTGACCTAATGGTGTTGCTGGTGTTGTTATGATGCGGGAGACGTCAGGGAGAGAGACATGGACTGGGCAGAAATTTTCGCGAGCCGCACAAAACGGATGGCCGCCAGCGAAATCCGCGAGCTTTTGAAGCTGTTGGATCAGCCAGATATCATTTCATTTGCGGGTGGTATTCCGGACCCAGCACTTTTTCCGACGAAGGCCTTTCAGGACGCATTTTCGGATGCTTTGAGCGGTGATACGCAAGATGCAGCTCTGCAATATTCGGTCTCTGAGGGCTACGGGCCGCTGCGTGACTGGATCGTGGGCGAGATGGCCAAGCTGGGCATTCCGTGTTCTCGTGACAATATCTTGATCACATCGGGCTCGCAGCAAGGCTTGGACTATCTGGGCAAGATGATGCTTTCGCCAGGGGATACGGCGCTGATTGGCTGGCCCACATATCTGGGGGCTTTGGGAGCGTTCAACGCGTACGAGCCACGCTATGATCGCCTGAACTCTGGATCGAACCGCAGCGCAAAAGATTACGCGGATGCAGCACGCGAAACAGGCGGGCGCGTCAAGTTCGCCTATATGTCGGTCGATTTTGCCAATCCCACCGGAGAGACGCTGGACGCGGCCGCACGCGACCACGTGCTTGATCTGGCCGAAGAGCTGGATATCGCCGTGATTGAGGACGCAGCATATCAATCGCTGCGTTATGACGGCGAAGCGATTGCACCTGTGTTGGCACGAGAGATTGTGCGCAAGGGCGATATCGAGGCGTGTCGCACGATTTATTGCGGCAGTTTTTCCAAGACACTGGCACCTGGGCTTCGGGTTGGCTGGGTTTGTGCGGCGCAGCCAGTTATTGCCCAACTTGTCTTGTTGAAACAGGCGGCGGATCTGCACAGCGCGACAATCAACCAGATGGCGATTGCGACCGTTGCGACAACGATTTTTGACAGTCATGTGGCCAAAATTCGAGCGGCTTATTCGGCGCGGCGCGATTGTATGCTTGAGGCATTAGCCGCGCATATGCCGGAAGGTGTGGAATGGACGCGGCCCGAGGGCGGCATGTTTGTCTGGGTCACGCTGCCGGAGCATCTGAATAGTAGCGATCTGTTGGAGCAATCGCTAAAGACCGAACGGGTAGCATTTGTACCCGGCCATGCGTTTTTCGCAGATGGGTCGGGCACCAATACCCTGCGGCTCAGCTTTTCTCGGGCAGATGAGACAACAATTCGCGAAGGCGTGCGGCGGTTAGCTGCGCTGATTTCGGCTGCTGTTTAGATCGTGAAGCTGAAGGCAATTGCAGCCCGCTGCGCTGCAGCTTAGGTTGCACGTATGATCCGTCTGTTTGCCTTTTTCACGATGCTATCGACGCCGATTGCGGCGCATCCACATATTTTTATCAACACTGGGATTGAAGTGTTGGTGGATGCGCAAAACCGTGTGACGCATCTGAAAGTGACATGGGAATATGACGAGCTTTATTCATTGCTCGTGACCGAGGACATGGGCCTGGATGACGATTATGACGGCACCCTGACGGAAGCTGAGATCGCCCGTCTGACCGGATTTGACATGAACTGGATCGAAGGTTTCAACGGTGATCTGGAGGCGACGCTGGGCAATGTGCCTGTGAGGTTGTCAGGGCCGAAGAACGTAACGGCAAGCTTTGACGACGGCAAAATTACCACGACACATCTGCGCGCCGTCGAGGAGACGCCGTCGCTGGATGCATCAACGCTGAATATCCTGCCCTATGATGCGACGTATTACACGGCCTATGAGGTTAGCTTGCCCGTAAGTGTAACCCGTGAAGGGTGCGAGGCAGTTGTGAGCCCGCCCGATATTGACGCAGCCCTTGCGCTAACGCAGGCCGAATTGGCGCAACTACCGCCTGATGTCGAAGCGGATGAGGCCGGATACCCAAAGATCGGCAAACGGTTTGCAACGTTAGTGCAGGTGACATGCCCCGCATCCTGAGCATTTCCTTGCTGGTCCTCGCTGCGGCGCTCGCGGTGCTGTGGTTCAGCGGCGGGTTTGAACGGATTGCGGTGTATGCGGCAAGCGAACAGCGTGCTTTCCAGAATACGATTGCGCGGACACTTCGCGCGCTCAGAGGCGGCGAGCCGGGGGCATTGGCGCTGCTGATGTCGGCCTGTTTCGCTTATGGATTTTTCCATGCGGTTGGGCCGGGGCATGGCAAGCTGCTGGTGGGTGGCTACGGACTGGGTCGCGCCGTGCCGATGGTCCGGCTGTCGGCGATTGCGCTGATCTCAAGCTTGGGCCAAGCCGTGACCGCGATTATCTTGGCGTATGCGGGGCTGTGGCTGTTAGGCGCAACGCGCGAAGCGATGATCGGCACATCCGAGCAGATCATGGCTCCCGCAAGTTACGCGGCGATCGCGTTGATCGGAGGATGGCTGGCCCTGCGCGGCATGCGGCGCTTGATACGAGCAAGGAAGACTTCGGGCCACGATCATCACGGGGAAAGTGACACGTGCGAAAGTTGCGGCCATCGCCATGGACCCTCCTTGGAAGAAACGCAGGCAGCGGGCACGCTGCGCGAAGCGGTAATTCTGATTGCAGGCATCGCGATCCGGCCCTGTACCGGTGCGCTGTTTGTGCTGATTATCACGTGGCAAATGGGCATCGCGGCCGCTGGCATCGCTGGTGTGTTTGCTATGGCGCTGGGCACAGGCGCAGTGACAGTCGCGGTCGGACTTGCGGCGTCAGGCTTTAGAGGTGGCATCTTGCGTGGGCTGGCAGGCGCGCCCGCGTTGAACTGGGTGATCCCGGTGATTGAGGTGGTTGCCGGGGCCGGGGTCTTGGCGCTGTCGCTGGGCCTTTTGGTGCGCAGCATTTAAACATCGATCAGGGGTTGGGCATCCCAGTCCGACTGATGTATGCAACGCCCACATTCACCGCTGAGGATACCTGTCTTGACCCTTGAAACTACGTCCAACGCTGGCCGCCTTGTGGCGGTTGTGGTGACTTTTAACCGTCTTGCTCAGCTTAAGATCACGTTGGAGCGGTTGCTCGGAGTGCAGGCTGATCATCTGGCCGCCGTGGTTGTCGTTAACAATGCCAGTACTGATGATACGGCGGCCTGGTTGGAGAGCCAAACCAACACCCGGCTGAATGTGATCACGTCGTCCAAGAACCTTGGCGGGGCAGGTGGATTTGAGATCGGGATGCGCCACGCAATGGAGCAGTTGTCGCCAGATTGGATTGTGGTGATGGACGACGACGCGCGGCCAGAGCCTGCGTGTTTTGTCAAGTTTCATAGTGCACCGCGCAGCAGCCATTGGGGCTGGTCGGCTGCTGTGTACCACCCATGCGGCAAAATCTGCGATATGAACCGGCCTGCGATCAACCCGTTTTGGCATTGGGATGTGTTCAAAAGCACACTCACGGGCGGGCGGAACGGGTTTCATTTGTCTGAGCCGGAATACGAGGCCGCAGGATCACGTGACATTGATGTGGCATCCTTTGTTGGCTTTTTCATCGCTGCTGAGGCCGTGCGCCAGATTGGTTTGCCGGATGGTAAGCTGTTTATCTACGGGGATGACGTGCTGTATTCACTGCGTTTGCGCCAAGCGGATGGACGCATCGCATTTGATCCCAATTTGCGGTTTGAGCATGACTTTTCCACCATTGAAGACGGAGAGAAGCGCTTTCGGCCCCTGTGGAAATGTTATTATCATCACCGCAATCTGTTGATGGTGTACCGGGTGGCCGCAGGTTGGTTCTTTGTGCCCGTTCTGCTGATCGTGATCCCGAAATGGCTGTTGAAAGTGAGCAACTACACTGGTGAAAAGCGTGCATTTATGGGGCTTATGATGCGCGCAATCTGGCATGGGCTGCGCCGCCACACGGATGTGACACACCCCACGGTGGTCGCATGGAGCACTAGCGTTCCAGCAAAGCCCGGTGATAGCGACGCATCAAGATCAAACCCAAAGTGAGGGACGCGACCCCGGTCATCAGTACGAATATCTCGCTGACGTAGGACGCTGTGTAAGTCGGGTAAAACCCCTGCCGCATCAGTCCGGTGACATGCATAAGTGGATTGTACCACAGGATATTTTGAGCCGCGGTAGGTAGATCTTCGTAAAGAAATAATACCCCCGACGCAATCATCAGCGGACGCATTGCGATGCCCCAGATCGTGTCCCAGACGGGCCAGAGCCCGCCAACAACGCAGTTAAGTGTGCCCATGCCAAGGCCCAAGAGCATCGCAAGACCCATGGACCAAATAATTGGTGTGACCTCCAGAGTAGTGCGGGCATCGGTAAAGAATAAGATTCCGGCCAGCAAGATATAGGCGACGAGCACCGAGGTCATACTGTTGAGCAAAAACCGCGCCAGCACCGTGTCGAGCCAGCTGACCGCTGGATAAGAAAGCAACGCACGTGAGAAATTGATTGAGCGTGCAATCAGGCTCGCCAGGTTTGAGTAAAGCTGAAACGGCAAGTAACCCGTAGCGTAGAACAGCAAAAAACTGGTGCCAAGCGACGGCGTGCGCAACAGAAGTGAAAATCCCATGGCCAGCACGAGGATTGCGCCCAAAGGCTCCAGGATTGCCCAGACATAGCCACCCGGTGATCGGCCGTAGCGCGTCGACATCTCGCGCAGGATCAGCGCCGATATGCAGCGAAACGAGGCGAAGCGCATGTTACGCCCGCCGCCAAACGCGTTAGCGGGGCGTTGGGCTGGTTCAATATCTTGCGGTGAATATGTCATGTGAAAAGCCGTTCCGATGCTGGCAATAACGTTGTGGAGTATGTAGAAGGTCAGACAAGAATTCAAACGGCTAAAGCCGGGACACTAAAGCATGCCTGAAGATAACACAGCCCCTCGTCCGACACCGCAAAGCCCGCAAGAGGCCGCAGCCGAAGCGGCACGCGCGCCTGCGGCCCCTGCGGTTCCTGCTACGCATCGGACTGGAACACAGCCCGTGGTGCAATCCGTGCGACAACCTGCCGTCCGAAAAAAACCGCCTCCCGGTGGTCAAGTGCCTACAGTGAACATTCGTCCGCTGGCCGTACCTGCCACGATGCGCAAGCGGCATTGGAAGCTTTTGGCCAGCTTTTTGGGGCTGGTCGTCATCCCGCTCACGCTGGTTATCCTATACCTCTCGATTTATGCGGAGGATCAATACGCTTCGACGACTGGCTTTACTGTGCGACAAGACGAAGGCGGCGGGGCGTCGGAATTGCTTGGCGGGCTTTCGGCGATCGTCGGGGGTAGTTCCGGGGGGGCGGACAGCGAGATTTTGTATGAGTTCATACAAAGCCAAGAAATGGTCAATATCGTGCAGGATCGGCTGGATGTCCGTGGGCACTATGCCCAAAATTGGCCGAACGACTGGGTCTTTGCGATCTGGCCTGATGCGACGGCAGAGGACATGAAATGGTACTGGCAACGGATTGTGCGCATCTCCCTCGACAGTTCTTCGGGGCTTATGGAAGTGCGCGTGCTGGCCTATGATCCGCAGTTGGCTCAAGACATTGCCAAAGAAATTGTGCGTGAAAGCCAGGACCGGATTAATTCACTGAATGCGCAGGCCCGTGATGACGCGATGAGTTATGCGATTTCGGATCTCAATCTGGCGGTGGACCGGTTGAAGCAGGCACGCGAGGATTTGACGCGGTTCCGCACCCGAACGCAGATCGTAGACCCAGCCGCCGATATCCAGGGCCGCATGGGTGTGATGAACAACTTGCAACAACAGCTGGCGGAATCGCTAATCGAATACGATCTGCTGTTGGAAACGACCAAAAGCAGTGATCCGCGCATCGTACAAGCCCTGCGTCGCACCCAAGTTATCCGCGAGCGGATCTCTTCAGAGCGCGACACCTTCTCCAGCGATGACACCGCAAATGGTGGCGTCGGCGAGGACTATCCCTCGCTGATCGCCGAGTTTGAGAGTCTGAGCGTGGACCGGGAGTTTGCCGAACAGACCTATGGTGCGGCCCTCGCTGCGCTTGATCTGGCGCGCAACAACGCCCAGCGTCAAAGCATGTATTTGGCGACCTATATTCAGCCCACGCTTGCGCAAACATCGGAATACCCGTCGCGTTGGGGATTGGTGGCGATGGCAGCGTTCTTTTTGTTGTTATCATGGGCGATAATGGCGTTGATCTTTTATTCGCTTCGCGACCGTAATTGAGCTGAACGGCAGATGATCCGTTTTGAGAACCTCTCAAAGACCTATTGGGTGCGCGGTGTGCCCAAAATGGTCATCAACGATCTGAATTTGACGCTGCCGACGGGAAAATCGCTCGCCCTTCTGGGTCGAAACGGGGCTGGAAAATCTACGCTGCTGTCAATGATTGCTGGGAATCTGCGGCCAACGGCAGGGCGGATTGTTTCGGATGGCACAATTTCATGGCCCGTCGGATTCGGCGGATCATTTCACCCTGATTTGACTGGCGCGCAGAACATCCGATTTATTGCACGCATCTACGGTGTAGACACCGACAGCCTGATCGTATTTGTGCGCCATTTTGCCGAATTAGGACCGCATTTTTACATGCCGGTGCGTAGCTACTCGTCGGGCATGCGCTCGCGGTTGGTGTTTGGTGCGTCGATGGGTATTCGTTTTGACACCTATCTGGTGGACGAGGTGACTGCGGTGGGGGATGCATCGTTCAAACGCAAAAGCCGCGCGGTCTTTGTGGACCGTATGAAGACGTCTTCCGCCATTTTGGTTAGCCACGACATGGGCCAAGTTCGCCAGTTTTGCGAAGCCGGTTTGGTACTGGAACAAGGGCGTATTCAGTATTTTGATGATTTGGATCAGGCAATTGATCTGCACGAAAGGTTGATGTCCTGAACATGCGCATTCTTTACTATAACTGGGTCGATTACCTGGATGATGAAGCACGTGGTGGCGGCGTCAGCGTCTATCAGCGCAATGTAATGCGTGCGTGGGACAAGGAACGCGGGGTGCAGGCTACGTTCCTCTGTGCCGGGTTGTCCTTTGATCTAAAAGGCAACGTGCCGCGCTGGGAGAAACTCCGTCACGGCCCTGACGAGAACCGTGCAAATCGCTATGAAATCGTAAATTCTGCCGTTTTGGCTTCGGGTCATTCTTCATATGGTGATCCCGCGCAGATAAGTGATGCGGCGACCGAAGATGTGGTTGCGGACTTCATACTTGAGACGGGACCCTATGATGTTGTTCATTTCAACAACCTCGAGGGGCTGCCAGTGGATGTGCTGCGTCTGAAGCTGCAATTTCCAAAGACGAAATTCATCTTGTCGCTGCACAACTACTATCCGATTTGCCCGCAAGTAAACCTGTGGCAGCGAGAGGAGGTCTCGTGCGCCGATTTTGAAAGCGGGCGTGCGTGTGTCAACTGCCTGCCCGTAGTTCAGAACCCCCGCCATTTGCGATTGGCCAATGCGCTGGCGTATCGATTGAAATCTGCGGGTATCCGGCCGGGATCGCGCCTGTTCAGTTTTGGGTTCAGGAACATGATGCGGGTGGGCTCACGGGCATCTCGTCTATTGGCCAAACTGCGGCCTAAGACTTCACGCGTCGCACCCGATCAAGCTCCGCATTTTGCCGCACGGCGGCCTGCAATGATCGACGCCATCAACGCCAATTGCGATGTGGTGCTGGCAGTGTCAGACCGCGTAGGCCAGATCGCAGCGGATTACGGCATTCGCCCTGATATCTTGCACACCAGCTATATCGGCACCGCCCATGCCGCGTATTTTGAGGCCACAAAGCCCGCTCAGTCGCTACTGGCGAAAGACGGCACGGTGCGGGTCGCATATCTGGGATACATGCGGGCGGATAAGGGTTTTCCATTTCTTCTGAGCGCTTTAGAGAATTTGGATGACGCGGATGCCGCCCGCTTGCATTTAGTGGTCGCAGCGCGGCAAGGCAGCCCTGATCTGATGCACCGAATGATGGCGTTGGAGCCGCGATTGGCGAGCCTAACGCATCTGGACGGCTACACTGCGGATGGGCTTGATGATTTGCTAGAGGGCGTTGATCTGGGGCTGATCCCGGTCATGTGGGAGGACAACCTGCCGCAAGTCGCCATTGAAATGCATGCGCGGCACATCCCTTTGCTGACCTCCGACATGGGCGGCGCGTCTGAGCTTGGGGGAGGCACCGCATTGGTACACCGCGCTGGTGACGTGGGTGATTTTGATGCGCGGATTGCGGATGTTTTGCAAGACCGTGTTGATCTGGATGCTTACTGGGCTGATGCGCTTGCCCCGGTGTCAATGGATGGGCATATCGCGGATCTCAAGCGCTACTATCAGTCCTGACGCGTTAGCCTTGCGCGTACGAAGTCGCTGTCGGTCCACGGCACAGATATACCATTTTCATAAATCACATCGCGGCCTTCGCTAACCACGGCGAGGTATTTTCGGTACTCTTCGGCGTCGTTGAAATGCTGGCCGCGTGCGACTTCAGCGAGCGCTTTGCGGCGAAAATCAGCGTTATATTTGAAATGCGCAAACAGAAGTTCGCGGTCAGCAGGCTTTGTGCCCCCAACGTAATGTAGTCCCGCCGTAGGGCGCATCCACGGCTGATAGCGCAGCAGGGCCAATTTTTGTGCGACAAACAATTCGGGCCGCGACCCAGGGATCAAGCGGTGGCGAACAGCACTTGTCCAAGTGCGACTGTTCGAAAATGGGCCTCGACTGGTGGCGTTAGTGAGGAACGGTTGGTTTTCGGTGAAGCCGCAATCGGAAAAAGGATCACCGTTGGTAAAATCTGCTGCCGCGAGCGGCCCTCGCGGGTACATGTCCAGCATGAAAATCCGCACTGCATCTGCATCTGCAAAGTCGTCTTCCGCAAGCAAATCGGGCAGAGATTGTCGCTGGGGATGTTGCCAAACCAACAGCTCATCGGCATCGGCCATCAAGCTCCATTTCCCAACCCGAAAGTTGGAAATTAGCGCCTGCTGCCATGCCACGCCGTAATACGAGCGGCTATATTCGGTATCGACAGTGAACAGCGCGACATCGGGCTGTTCAGCTAAATATTCGAGCGTGCCATCATCCGAGCAATTATCGGCAATGAGAAAACTCTTGACCCCAAGGCTACGGTAATGGGCAAGAAAATGCGGGAGCATGAACATCTCGTTGCGCACACAGGCCACGACGGCGACAGAAGCATTGCGTGCCAAATCCAAACGGTCGGGAGGCGAGATCATCTCAAGCGCGTTGGAATGGGGACCCAGCGTGGCATTCTGAAAGCTTGGCCAAATTTTTGCAGGCCGCAGAATGGGCGTTTTAAGCCGTGCGTAGGCTGCGTCCTGCGCTGCTGGGTCGTCAAGGTGAACAAGTTTAACTGGCGCGGTTTGACTGGCGTCAAACCCATTGACCCAGCGCGGCACTGCAATCCCCCCAGACGCTTCGCGGCGGCGTACGGTGATAAGGTAATCTTCGCCCTCAACTGAGATCCCTTTGAGCGAGAGCAAATCGCCCAAAAGTTTGTCTTCCATAAACGAGCTTTGCAACAGGGCCTGACCTTGGGGCGTTTCAAGCGCGCTCAAAGCGGCCCCCATGGCGCGACGGCTGAGCATATAGCCTGAACCACCATCGGCATAGCGCGACGGCTCGGGTGATTTATCCAACTCAAGCCGCCCACGCGGGCTGGTGGATTTCGCTACATGCCAACCGCGGTCCATTTGTCCCGGTGCAAGGATCAACGGGCGGCCATAATAATCGAACTTGAGATGGGGCAGCCCATCGAAAAGCGTGGGCACATTCACAAAGCAATCGTCGTCTACTTTGTAGAGATGCCCGAATTGAGTCTGCTCGTGTACCCAGCGCACAGCCGCAAGTGTCTTTTCCGGCAGCCCCTCATAGTCATCCGCCGCCTGCAGTCTTAGCACATCACCCGCAAGCACACCTTTGGGATCTGTGCCGCCGCCAATGATGATAACATAGGGCACGCCAATCGCGGCCAGATCACTCAACCAGCCGCGCCGCATTTGCGGAATGCGGGTGTCCAGATGGGCCTCGCAGGAAAATACTGTGACGACCGTGTTGTGAAGGCCCAGGCCCGCAGAAAGCATCGCGGTGGCGGGAAGAGAAGCAGCTTGATGCGACCAACGCTTGAGGGCCTCTTTTGCCAGTGGATCGTTCCCCGATCGGGTCAGCAGGGCTTGCGCATGCTCGAGGGCCGGTTGGTCGGTTTGGAGTGGGCTATCGGGCGTTTCTTGCCAGAGCGCGTTTGCTTCGGCGTGGTGGTTGCCTTGTAAAAGCGCTGCCACTACCGACAAATTCAGACCTGAAGCAAGCGCTTCATCGGGCATTCCGTTAAGTTGTTTGACGTAATCCAACAGGTGCGTTTGTGATGGATCATCTAACAAGGTTTGGGCCGCGCGGGTCGTCACTTCTGTTTTTGCGGCATCGGCGTTGATAGAAGTCTCCGCATAGAGCGATGGCATGCACTCCCGCGCGGCTGTTGTTAGTGAAGTGTCCTGTGCTGCGTCTTCGGGCGTTTCAGGATGAGCCAGATGGCGGAGTGCTGCTTCGCCAGTGATTGTTTGAGTGGGAACAGCAAAGTCGCGACGAAAGCGGGGCAGATCGATGCAGTCGGTTTTTGCGAGTGAGTCTAGGTGGCGTTGGGTTGGTGCGCCCGATTGTAGCGCTGCAAATGCGTCGCGAGCATGGATCAACGCGGGGGACAGCTCTGGCTCTCGTGCCGCCAATGCAGACCAAAACGCAGGGGTCAGTGCGTAGACCTTCAGACACAGTGTCTCGATTTGCTGGGCAGTGTCAGGTTCAAAACGGTCCCGCGCAGCAAGCAAGTCGGCGGTCGCGTCAATAAGGGCGGCGCAATTGCTGCGGCCCCAATAGCTGGTGGATTGAGCTTCAAGAAATGCTGCATAGGCGTTGATCAACGGCGCAGTATCAAAAGGAACATCCTCTGCTGCCACCCGTTGCATGACCCACGCCAGCGGCGGCGTCATGATCCAATCGTCACTATTTTCAGTCAGCCGGTTGATGAGCGTAGGCAGGCCGGCGTGATCACCTTCAAGCCAACGCCAAGGCAGCAGGGCAGAAACTTCCCATGGGAAGGTAAGATCTGGCATTTTTCCTAAACCCAACGTCTTTGCTGCAGCGGACAGATCGCGAAGCGAGGTTGGATCGGGCGTGTTGCAGGCAAGTTCTGTCAGGGCGAGGCAGGCTTTGCGAAGCTGTCCCTTTGGGGGGGCATTGGCGGCCAGATAAGCGCCAAACGGCGACGTGGCATTGCTGACGAAAGCGCTGAGGGCGTCGTGTTCAGCGCGGAAGCGCGCCTCGGTCTTGGCATCATGTTCCGGCGCTGGTGGCGAGGGCAGCGGTGCGCTCGTGGTGGTATCTTGCGATAAAAAACCATCCAGCTTCATGCCGTGTGCTAGCCGAACAAGCTTAGCGCGCGCGCCCTGTGTGAGGATGGGCATCAAACCCGCAAACCGGACATGCTCAATCACCTGCGCTGCGGCCAACGCGTCCGTCTTCAGCTCAGGCCCGTCCTCAAGCATCGTGGTGATCCGCGCAGCAAGGGCTGCGCGGGTGATCGTGAGGGAAGTCCCACCGACGTACACCGTTAGTGGTGCATCCGGGGAGATCGCTTGCCAGATGCGTCCGGGGATAATGCTGCGAAGGTGTTGTTCCGCACCGATCGTTTCTGTGATGAGTTTGAGTGGTAACGGCATATCGGGCAAGCCAAGAGCCAACTGTTGATCCGCAGGTTGCACCCCGCGTAGCATCAGGCGTTGGTCGAGCCGCAGCGCGGGGCCATCCCCCAAAGCGTCAGCGACGCGTACATCCATCTCAAGCGTGGGACCCAACAGACCGCCGTAGAAATCTGCATACCCCGCACCACGCATGCCGGGGAAAGGCCGGGTGAAGCGGTTTGCAAAACGAAATGCCTCGGTGCCATCAATTTGGACACTCAGGCTTGGTCCTTTAAATTCAAGGACCACATTCACACCGCTGTCGGGCATGGCAACATTGCGGTGCTGTTCGCGTGCCCAGACTTCGCCTTTGCGGCGATTGACAACAGCCGTCCCGGTATCGGCACGCAATGAGAGGTGAAACAGAATGTTGCGTCGGCTGAGGTCAAAAAGCGACAAATTGCAGTAACGGTCGTGCCGGAAGTCCGCACGGTAGGCAAGGCGAGCGTCGCCGTGGGGTGCGAATGGTAGCATTTCAGGTGGTTCCTGCGAGGTTTTTGGCGAAGCGTTTCTGCGGTTTTCTTATCGCCCAAGCGCGCGGCTGATGCAAACCCACTGTGACCGCCCTGACGCTTGCATCAATCGGGTCAATCGCTTGCCGATATAGGGATCCAATCGGGCACCTTCAGGGAAGGGGGGCAGCTTTGAGATGACACGTGCCGCCTGCAACAAGAAACAGACCTTGCCGGCTTTGTTCATCGAGGTGTGAAACAGTTTTTCCCACAATGCCCGGCCTAGCAGCCGGTGCTCTGCGCCGGACGGTAGGTCAGTTGAAGCATCTGCCACGGCACGCGCCAAAGCTGCAGGCGCAATCGGCGCGAGCCATTGTCGCCGGTCTTCAGTGCGCTGGCTGATTGTGACATCGGCATGCGCCAAGTGCAGGACGCGGCCCGCGCGCAAGGCGGCGCGGTGGAAAAAGGACCAATCCGCGAGGGGGCCGTTCCCGAATTTTAGGGTGGCCTGTGTGATGAGATTGCGAGAGATGATCTTGGCTGAGGGGTGGCAGTAAAGCGACAGGGCGATGTCTGCAGTCATCTCAATAATCTGCGGTTTGTCAGACTTAGGAGGCAAATCAGCTATGTCGTGAAATCCGTTGTGAATCCCAGCGTCGGGTCCGGTTCCGATGCGCATGGGAGCTAGGCCCAGATCAGCGCTGTGGTGCAGCACCGAGTTGAGCATTTGCAGCTGAGCACTGGGTGCCAGCAGATCACCAGCGTCGAGAAAAATCGCATACGTCCCGATGGCTTGCGCCAGCCCGGACATGCGGGCAGCACCGGCACCGGGCGTGTTGCTTGAGACTACCGTGACGATCAGGGTGGGCAGCTCGTCGATAACAGACTGTGCCTTACCAACATCGACGCGATCACATGACACGATAATCTGTGCGCCGCAGGGCTGTGCTGCCGCGAGCGAGGCAAGCGTGGCGCGCAGGGCGTCCGCGTCTCCGTCCCACGGTATCACGATGCTCAGCGGTACTTTTGAGGCCAGCTCAAGCCCTGCCGAAGCACCAACACCAGCGTCCCAATCGGGCAAATAGCGCAGATTATGATGCTTGAGCAACTTGGCTGCTTCGGCAAGGAACGCCGCGCGCCGATCGGGGTCGCGGATCACGCTGAGCCGTTCATAAAGCAACCGACTGGCCAGAGCGCCGTAGGCGGGAACCCCGCCGGGCTTATCGGCGTTCATCAAAAGCGAAAGACGTTCCAATACATCAAACTGGTCGAAAATACGCGGGGAATCCTCCCCGGTGATCTGGCCGGCACGCTCGCGGGTCTGCAAATAGAGCGGCGCGGGCACATGGGCAATGGTTTGGGTGCGGCATGCTGCTTGGTGGAAGAATGCGTGATCCTCAAATAATGTGCCTTCGTCAAAGCGCAGTCCTTTGATCAACTTGGCGCGGTAGAGTTTATTCCAAGCCGACGGGAAATGATCGATCACCTGCGCCCAAGTCTTAAGGGGCATGAGATGCGGTGTTTGGGGTGCTGCCTCGTCAAGTTTCGGTGACGAGTGGATGGCAGAGTGATCTGTATGGCCACCACCGGGATAAACCGATCGCACGCCGCATGCCGCCCAATCGGCACCTGTGCTGGTTAAGGCCGTCAGCAAAAGCGATAGATAGTCAGGTGCGACCACATCATCGCTGTCAACAAAGGCGATGAATTGCCCCTGGGCAACGGCGAGACCGGCATTGCGTGCGGCTGAAAGGCCTCCATTTGTTTGCCGCAAAATGCCAAAGCGCGGATCGCCATCAATCGCCACAACAGCGGCACCGTAGCTGTCATCTGTGGCCCCATCATCGACCACGATGACCTCGAAATCGGTGTGGCTTTGATCGCGCAGGCTTTGGATGCAGGCGGCGACATGGTCTTCGACATTATAGACCGGGACGATGACGCTGATGACGGGAGGCTGGCTCATGCCCCTATCTGGCGCGAATTGGCGCTGCAGGTAAAGGGGGCCGTGTCATAGCGGGTCTGCGTGGAACGCCCCAAGCGTATCCCCGCTGGCGTCAGCCGCGAGATATGCGGCTGCAGTGTCCATTGCCTCGCGGATCGTCACATCCATATCAAGGTAGCGGTAGGTCCCCAGGCGGCCTACGAAGGTAACGCCCTGCGTGGCTTTTGCCCGGTCGATATACTCGGCCAGCAGTTCTTTTTCTGCGACCATGCGGATGGGGTAATAGGGGATGTCGTCAGGCCCCGCCGCCCGCGAATATTCGCGGTAACAGACGGAACCATCATGGCTTTCCCAAGGTGCGAAATGCTTGTGTTCGGTGATGCGGGTATGGGGAACATCAGCGTCACCGTAGTTCATCACAGCGCAGCCTTGATAATCGCCATCATGCGTGAACCGCTCGAAATCAAGTGTGCGGTAGCCCAGTCGGCCCAGCTCAAATCCGAAATAACCGTCAAGCGCACCGGACCAGAACACATGCGCAAAATTTGCCGCCATATCGGGCGCATAAAGCGTATTCAGCTGCACGGTGATGCTCGGATGATCCAAAATCGCGGTGATCATTGGAGTATATCCGTCCTTTGGCATCCCTTGATGTTTATGAAAGAAATAGTTGTCGTCGTAATTGAAACGCAAAGGCAGCCGCTTGAGGATCGATGCAGGCAGATCGCGGGGCGAGCAGCCCCATTGCTTTTCAGTGTAGCCCTTGAAAAACGCTGCATAAAGATCGGGACCAACAAAGCGCAGCGCCTGTTCTTCGAAAGTCTGCGGATCGGTGATGGTGGTATCGGCTTGGGTCTCGATAAAGCTGCGCGCTTCAGTTGGCCCCATGGTGCGGCCATAGAACTGGTTGATGGTGTGCAGATTGACTGGCAAGGAGAAAACTTGGCCTTGTGCGGTCGTCTTGACCCGGTTCCGGTAGGGCATAAACGTCGCAAAGCCGTTGACGTAATCCCAGACTTCGTCGTCGTCAGTATGAAAAATATGTGGGCCGTACTCATGCACCAACACGCCGGTATCTGCATCGCGGGCGGTGTGGCAATTGCCACCGATATGGTCGCGCCCGTCAATAATTGTGACGCTATGGCCAGCCTCAGCCAGGCGACGGCCAATAACCGCGCCGGATAGCCCTGCACCAACCAATAGGATTTCTTTTTTCGCCATCTTCACCGCCCCTTGTTCACGCATGATCCCTACCTGCGTTTTTGCCGCGACAAAAGGGATGTTTTGGGATGTTGCGTGGGCCAATTAGCGGCCCCTCTCTTCTTGCCGACATTAAGAATTAATTCACCATATCAAATATTTAGTTAAAGAAAATCTGAACTAAGCTCCGCATTTCTGCCTGATTCCTTGCACATCCACGCCTGCTCTTTTCGCCAATCCTATTGTTGGAACGCTGAGTGGAGTGGGATTTGTGCAGCTTTATTATCAATATCATCTGACCTCGAACGTTGAGGCGTTGGACACCGATATCCGCGATCTGGAGATTGTGCGGTTGTCTACAGGGACGTATCTGTATTCGGCCACAGGGCAGGGTGGCGGAGTAAGTATGTACCGGCTGCGGGCGGACGGCAATCAAGCACTGCTGCGCGATACATCGCATTATTCTGGTCCACAGAATGGGACGGCGATTGGTCAACTGACCGAAGTAGAGCTGAACGGGATGCGGCAGCTGTTGGTTGGCGGGCTTGACGGGGCTGCTCTGGCCGGGAACCGCTTGCTTGACAACGGAGAACTGGGCGGGCGCATCATCACGACGTTGCCGGGCAGTACGGCGGAACCTACGGCGCTTGCTGTATTGCTCGGCAATGGAACAGAAGCGCTTTACGCGGTGGATGAGGCTGGTGGGCTACTCACCACTTACACAGTGCGCAACGATGGCAGTTTGGGGCAGCGGTCTGTGGCGAGCAGCGACCGCGATGCATTCACCTTGGACGTTGAGGTTCAGCTAGAGATTGCCACCATTGGCAATCGCTCTTTTGTGTTGGCGGCCGACAGCGGCGGCGACGGCGTATCAAGTTTTATGGTGACAAACGTGGCGACGGGCGCGCTGGGTGCGACCGACAGGTTGGGCGCAGAGCAGGGTTTGGGGATCGATACGCCGACGGTGCTGCAGACCGTGCAGGCTTACGGGGCCACATGGGTGCTGGTCGGATCAGCGGGCAGCGGATCTATTTCAGTGATGCGGTTGTTCTATGATGGTCGGCTCGAGGCGACGGATCATATTTTGGACAGCCGCGATACGAGGTTTGATGATTTGGCGGCCATGGACGTGGTCAGGGTCGGGGATCAAGCGCTGGTTGTCGCGGGCGGTGGTGACGACGGGTTAAGCCTGCTGAGCTTGCTGCCGGATGGGCAACTCGTCCATCTGCAAAGCATCGCGCATGATGGCGAAAATGGGCTTGATAATATTTCGTCCATCGAGGTGATCAAGCTTAACGGTCGGTTGCAGGTCTTTGTCTCTGCCACCAATACGCCTGGGGTGATGCAGTTTTCGATTGATGTAAGCAACATCGGCATTGTGATGCGCGATACCGGAGTAGCCACCGACCGGTTGACTGGGGGCGCAGGCGACGACATGATCGTGGGCGGTTTGGGCGTTGATATTCTGAACGGTGGTGCGGGCGATGACATCATGGTTTCGGGCTATGGGCGCGGGGTCATGGATGGGGGTTCGGGGCGCGATATTTTCGTCATCCGCCCCGGTGAGGGGATGATCCGCATCCGCGATTTCAACCCGAGCGAGGACAGACTTGATCTGGGACACCTGCCGATGCTGCGTAATACAGGGCAACTGAACATAAACCAAACTGGCTACGGCGCGCGGATCACCTATGGCGATACCGTGATCGACATCGACAGCCATAATGGTCAGAGTTTGGGGACACGTGACTTCTTTCCCGGTTCTATGCAACGCCTTGGAACACCGGACCGCGCCATGATCCTAAGTGGGCCTTATGATCCGTCACTTGTGGTTAACAACGCTGGTGCCGGCACGCCCGATTATGGCCCACGCACACAGTACGCTGGCGGCATCGGCGATGTCCGCGGCGGGCCGACCTATGGGGGCGACGGACCCGGCAGCAACGTTGGGACTTCAGTTTCCACAAGCAGCAGTGGAACAACGGGCGGAACGGGCCTTCCCGGTGCCCGAGGTGCCGCTACTCCCGGACGTACTGTTAACGCCACTGAACGAGCGCAGGTCATTTCAGGCAGCGTCGGCGATGACACGATCAGCGTAGGCGGTGGCAATGATCGGGTCTTTTCTGGCGCAGGGCATGACTTTGTGGCGGCGGGGCTTGGCAATGACATGGTCGGATCGGGTTCAGGCTGGGACACCGTCAACGGGGGGTGGGGGAATGACAGTATTTACGGAGGTTCAGGTAACGATTTGATCCGCGGTCAAGGTGGCCATGATGAGCTTTGGGGCGGTAACCAAAATGACATCGTTGAGGGTGGTGCTGGCAACGACCTTCTAGGTGGCGGGCGCGGAGATGACATCGTGCGTGGGGGTGATGGCAATGACACTGTCTATGCGTTTTGGGGTGCTGACCGGATCGGCGGAGGGAACGGAAATGATGAAATCTGGGGTGGCTATGGCACTGATACGATCTGGGGCGATGGAGGATCTGATACGATTGGGCTCTATGATGGCAATGATGCGGCCTCGGGAGGGTGGGGCAGCGACCTGATTTATGGCGGCCGCGGCAATGATCGATTGGAGGGCAACGGCGGCCACGATGAGCTATATGGTGCCCCCGGCGCGGATACGATCAACGGCGGATCCGGCAGTGATACCATCTATGGCGGCTCTGAAAACGACTGGGTCAATGGAGGCGAGGGCGCAGACTTAATATATGGCGGTCGGGGACGAGACACGATTGTTGGCGGCAATGGCAACGACCGCCTTGGTGGTGGCGCGGATGCCGACAGCTTTGTGTTTCATGCCCGTCACGGGACCGACCGTGTTGCAGATTTCCGGGTCAATCAGGATCAACTGCATTTTGATATTGAAAACCTCAGTCTTGAAGACGTGCGGATCACACAAGTGGGCAATAACGCGGTTGTTAATACGATACAGGGCACAATTACCCTCGAAGGCGTCCGCGCTTCTTCTCTCGACAGCGACGATTTCCTATTTGGATAGTTTGTTGCTTGCTATCCGTGCATGGTTTCAATTTGATCCTGAATGGAAAAAAGGGCCGCATCCCAATTCGGAAACAGCCCTTTCAATAGCTTATGTCAGTTGTTGATCAGAAGATGAAATCATCCTCAACCAGATCGCCGACAGCCAGACCTTCTAACGTCAATGTCGCATTTGTAGCTGATGTGATGACCACATTGCCGCCGGAATTACTGGCGTGATTTGCGATCATATCCGTGAAATCGGTAATGCCTGCTGCCGTGCTCATCAGCACTTCGTCCACATTCACCGCGAAATCGGTGATCGTATCTGCGGTCGCCGCAAAGACAAAAACATCCGCCCCGGCACCACCTGTCATCCGGTTGATACCTGTGCCACCGTCAAGCGTGTCGTTGCCGGTGCCGCCGAAAAGCGTATCATTGCCCGACCCGCCAGACAGATCATCGTTTTCAGTGAAGCCGTAGACCGCATCATTGCCGTCACCACCAAGCACGGTGTCATTCCCGGCTCCGCCAAAGAGCGCGTCATTGCCGGTGCCACCTGCGACATAGTCATCGCCGCCACCGCCGTAGACAGTGTCGTTGCCCGCCGCACCATAGACGCTATCCGCGCCCGCAGCACCGCCCAGCAGATCGTTGCCGCCACCACCGTAAATTACGTCTTCACCAGTCCCGGTCCAGATCTCGTCTGCATCGGCACCACCACCAGCGGTGTCATTGCCACCACCGGTATAGATCTCGTCGCGGCCAACCGAACCCCAGACTTGATCCGCAGCATCGCCACCACCAGCCCCAATGAGATCATCACCACCTCCGCCGTAGAGCGTATCGCCGCCGCCACCGCCGTAAATGGTGTCGTCGCCTGCTCCGCCGCCGACAAAGTCAACGCCGTTGCCAACAAAAATAACGTCCGATCCGTAGCCACCATAAACGGTGTCATTGCCGCCGCCACCGCCAATGGTGTCATTACCGTTCGCGCCAAAGGCAAAGTCATTGCCCGCGCCAAGGTATATCACGTCGTTGCCATTCCCCCCGTTTACAGAGTCGTCACCATTGCCGGCCAGAACTGTGTCGTTGCCGCCAAGGGCTGCGACCGTGTCATTGCCACCAAGCGAGGCGATTTCCTCAGAGGCACCGGTGCCGGTAATGTCATCTGCACCTTGGGTAATGTCGGGGACAGTTGCGCCCAACTGAGCGATCTCATCGAACTGTATCGTTTGGTTTGGCGCGAAGGGGCCCGATGTAATCAGTCCAATATCAATGTCGTCTCCGAAAAAATCGTCCGAGATAGTCGAAATATCAGGCCCGGAAAGCTGAAAAACTGCAAAGGTTGAATCGTTGCCGACCGAATATATTGGAACGCTTCCGAAGCTCCCGTTTACCTGCGCAATGAATGAGAAAGCACCAAGATCGTCCAGTGATACGCCATCCAACGTGATATCTATGAGGCCAGGTATGTTTAAATCCGCCAGCCTGATACCTTCGAAAACAGGGCCAAAGTTGGTATAGGAGAAGGTGCCAGGCGCGCCAGCGCTGGTGCGAATGATCAGAGTGCTCTCGTTCTCGCTTATTGTATTGCCAAACCTGTCAGAAGTTTCTCCGAAACCGGAAAGTGTGTATGTGGGCAAAAGTGTATCCTTTCAATGGTTCTTAGAATCTTTGATAAAATTTTCGCAACATTTCAAATTGGTGATTTCTCGCGAAGATAACTCGATAGGTTTTTTGATCAGCTAAAAAATGTGCTAAATTAAAATACGCATAGTTATTCTGCTATAAGTAGCAATAGATATTCTTTTAGATAGGTGTTCAATGCCAAAAAGGGCCGCGTCCAATTCGGACACGGCCCTTTCAAAATTACAATTCAGCTTCCGCTAGAAAATGAAGTCTTCCTGATTGAGGTCTGATATCGAGACGCCTTGCAACGTGAGGATTGAATTCGCATCTGTCGTGATGACGACGTTGCCGCCTGCACCAACCACATGGTTGGCCATCATGTCCGCAAAACTGTTGATCCCAGCAGCTGCTCCCATGCGGATGACGTCTTCGCCTTCGGTGAAATCGGTGATGGTATCAATGCGGCCTGCAAACACGAAGGTGTCTTCACCTGCACCACCGGTCATTCGGTTAATGCTGGTTCCACCATTCAACGTGTCGTTACCGTCGCCACCAAATAGCGTGTCGTTGCCATTTCCCCCACGCAAGTCGTCTGCTTGGGTAAACCCATAGAGTTCATCGTTTCCGGCACCGCCAACTAAAGTATCCTCGCCAGATGCGCCAAAGAGCATGTCATTACCGATACCGCCATCGACATAATCATATCCAGTTCCGGCATAGATTGAATCGTTGCCGTTCCCTCCGTAGATGTCGTCGAAACCTGAACCGCCGGCTAGAAGGTCATTGCCAGCACCACCGTAGGCGGTGTCGTTGCCAGTGCCAGTCCAGATTTCATCTGCATTGGCCCCCCCACCTGCAACGTCATTGCCGCCGCCAGTGTAAATTTCGTCATTTCCGGCATCGCCCCAAGCTTGGTCTGCAGCGTTGTCATTGCCAGCCCCCAAGAGGTCGTTGCCGGAGCCACCATAGATGGTATCTGCGCCGTCGCCGCCATAAATACTGTCGTTGCCAGCGCCTCCCCCAACAAAGTCTCTTCCATCGGCTACGAAGACGAGATCAAATCCGTAGCCGCCGTAGACGGTATCATTGCCAGCGCCGCCCCCCAAAGTGTCCGCGCCATTGCCGCCAAGGGCAAAGTCATTGCCGGCTCCAAGGTAGACGACATCATTGCCGTCGCTGGCAGTGACGGAATCGTTCCCGTCACCGGCGGTCACGGTGTCGGCACCCGCAAAGGATACAACCGTATCGTCGCCTCCCAGCGCTGCAATATTGTCAGCCCCGGTTGTGCCGGTGATGTAGTCGTCGCCCGCTGTAATTTCGGGTGCGTTGATAACGTTGACGCCTGCAATTTCGTTGAAGCCAATAGGTTGGTTTGGCGCAAAGTCACCAGTGGTGATCGAAGTGATTGACGAGACCCGATTTGGGAAGAAATTGAACGCGGCGGGTGTACCGATTGGCAGCTCTGGGCCGTTGAGCACAAATTGCATTTCTGAATCAAAAGATGACAATGCAAATACTAGAGATGTATTTCCACTCCAATTGACTGTGGCAAAGAGTATATCTGGACCTCCTGGCAAGGGTCGCCCGTTTACGGTGATGTCCAAAAGGCCAGGAATGTCCAGCTCGGCCAAGCGCAGGCTGGTTCCGGAGATCAAGGGTCCATTGGTGTAGCTGAATGTGCCGGGAGCTCCGTCGCGGACGCGGATGGACATTTCGATGCGATCTACTCGAGTAGCGTCGCCTGTATTGCTGTCATAGAAGGCTTGAAAGCCAGAGAATTGATATGTCGGCACTGCGAAACCTCTTTCAAAATGCGGGCTGTTATTTTGGGTTTGCCCCCAGCCTTCGCGTGAATAACCTCAGAAGGAATTGTATTGGTGAGGTTTCATCAGTGGTCAAGCGGGCATTGGTCGCAGTCCGTCGACCGTTGCATTTACGCATACGCCCATTGAGTGCCGATTTGTCTGCTTAAGGTCGTATCAAAACACAAAATCGCCTGCGTCCAACTCATTCAAATTGACACCTAGAATGAGCAGGCTGTCTCCGCCGGTGCCGTTCACCAAGACATTTGAGCCTTGGCTGGATAGGTGGTTGCTGCGCAGATCAGCGAAGCTGGAAATGGGCGCATAGCCGGAAAAATCGATCCTCTCTAATGCCGAACTCGCGTTGAAATCGGCAATACGGTCGTCTCCACCGGTAAAGATGAAGGTATCGTTGCCGGTTCCGCCAGTTAAGGTGTCATTGCCACCGCCGCCCGCGATAATGTCATTGCCGCTGGCACCATAAATAGCATCATCGCCTTGGCCGCCGCGGCCCGTGTCATTCCCTCGGCCCAAATAGACAATATCATTGCCTTCACCCGCATCGACGAAGTCGTTTTGATTGAATGCAAAGATTTGGTCCCGACCTGTGCCGCCATAAATGACATCATTGCCAAAGCCACCATAGACAAGATCGTTACCGGTCCCGGCATAGAGGTTGTCGTTGCCAAAGCCTCCGCCTATCTCGTCATTGCCATTTCCGCCGCTGACAGTGTCGTTGCCATAGGAAGTCCAGAGGTTGTCGTTTCCGTCTCTACCCAAAAGTCGGTCATCGCCTCCCCCAGCATAAAGGCTGTCTGCGCCGATGCCGCCGTCAAGCGTGTCATTGCCGCCACCACCACCTAGAACATCGTTGCCTGCGCCGCCCGTCAAATAATCGTTGCCGTTCCCTCCCCACATTTGGTCAAAACCGGCCTCGCCATTCAGAACGTCATTACCTGCACCGCCGTACGCAGTGTCATTGCCCACACCGCTGAATACCCGGTCACTGCCGTTCTGCGAGAACAGCAGATCGGAACCGCCGCCAGATCTCAGTATATTTGACGCGTCATTGCCATAGACAGTATCGTTGCCATTGCCCAAGTTCAGGTTCTCAATAGTTGTGCCGCGCGCGATGCTCATGTTTTCGCGAAGTCCGGCAATGTTCGAAAATGCTTGTTGGCGTAAATCAACGTATTGGTCGCCATTTAGATAGGTCAGATTGATCCGGTCTATCCCGCCGGCATCGCTGATCGCGAACGCAATTGGTTCACCGGTATAATCACTGTTCGTTCGCCCGGAGGCGAGCGCATCGAAAAGCGTTCCCATGTAGCCATCCAACGTAGTACCCTGACCGTAAACGGTGTTACCTGCCGTAGCGGAACCTGCATCTGCGGCGCCGTATAGGTTCTGGATTGCGAGAATATCAGCGATCATTGGGCCCGAAAGGCGGGCAAAACTGGCAGAGGTGAAGGTGTTCTCATCTTGATCGAAATACGACATAACCGACTGCGCCCAGCTGTCGTTTCTGAAGTTCTCGTCGAAACCGTAGGTCGCGTTGCTATTGTAATCGCCCTGATGTCCCAGGCCGAGCGCGTGGCCAATCTCGTGCACATAGGTCTGGAATGAGTAGCTGTCGATCGACGTGCCATTGCTGCGCAGCCAGTCGGTTGACACGTTCACAAAGGAGCTGGTAATCCGCCCGCCCGATGTTTGTGAATTCGCATATGCACCATCATCAAAATCGTCAAATTCGATGTCCGCATTAAAAGAGACTTCGCGGAAATCGATATCCGCCACACGTTCCCACGCTTCAAATGCCCAGCGGGCAAGCTCGCGGCCAGAGGATGTTAATCCTCCGATGTCGACCGTGATGATATTGTCAGATACGGTGCTGAAACTGCGTTCGCGGCCGCCCCAATAGCCCTCGGTTAGAAAGTTGGCGAGAGTATCAAGCGATGCTGCACCCCCAGTAGGCGGCTGCGGAGGTGTACTGCCACCGGTCACCGACAACTCGTAACTCCCGGTTCGGAAGGAGCTGTAAGCCTCAGCGGAAATGTAATAAGTGCCTGACGGGTAAGCGAGCCGAAAGCTCAATTCGGAATCGAGCCTACCATTCGCGTCATCATTGTAGTCGACCAGAGATCCGGCATCATCGTAAAGCCTTAGATACGTATCATTCAGGGTCACGCCATCCAGAGAGATTGTATAATTCCGACCGGAAACTAAATTGATCGCGATCCAATCGTCGTCACCGTTAAAATCGATACTGCCTGAAAATGAATCTCCAACACTCATAGTATAAGCGGTATTGACGCCATCTGCTGCGTCATTCCCTTCGCGTAAGCGCGCAAAAACTGGCTGCGAAACTTCAAACGCACATCCGTCAGGGGCGCTGGGCAATTGGAAACACATAGTGCACATTTTTAGGAGCCTTCCGTGGCAGGGAAATCAAAATGTAATTGTGGTTGGCGAATTCAAGTTGAATACGCGTTTCTAAAAAGTATAGCTATATCTTTGACTTATGCGAAGCGAGTCAATCGTGTGCAATGCCATTTGCACATGCTGCGACAAACAATATCACCTCAAATTATAGGTTCCAGTTGCGGCAGGAATTTAGGCGAAAGGCGGCCCGCTTATGCTTGAACGGTGATAATTCTCTCACTATTCGACCAATGTCGCTCCATTAAAATACGAAGTCTCCCTGATCCAATGACGCGATTGTGGTGTTTTCCAGCAAAAGGGTAACTCCGTCGCCCGCTTCGACAAGCACACCGGAATCGGTGTCGCGGATGTGGTTGTTCATTAAGTCATCAAAATTAGCGATCTCGCTCACGTAAGAGAAGTTTATGGTATCACCTGAGTCGAAATCGGTCAGTGTGTCATCGCCTGCGCCGAAGTAGAATTGGTCTGCACCCGCGCCGCCGCTGATCATATCGTCACCCTGGCCAGCACTGATCGTATCGTTGCCAGCTCCACCGAGGACGGTATCATCGCCGCGACCGCCATAGATGATGTCGTTGCCGCTGCCGCCAAGCAGTTCGTCTGTGCCGTCACCCGCACCCATCGCGTCGTCGCCGTCACCGCCGTAGACCGTATCGTTGCCAATGCCGCCATAGATCGTATCATTTCCACCGCTGCCAAAAAGTTGGTCATTCCCAACAAAACCACCGACAATGTCACTGCCTCCACTCGCATAGACAGTGTCACTGCCGACACCACTGTAGATAATATCCGCGCCAGTGCCGCCACCGATCATATCGTTGCCGTTTCCGCCCAACACAACGTCATTGCCACCGCCGGCCCAAAGCTCGTCCCAACCATTCCCGCCGTAAGCAGTGTCATTGCCCATCCCGCCATAGATGGTGTCATTCCCGTCTTCCCCAAAGAGCGCGTCATTGCCGTTGCCGCCGCCTACCACATCGCTCCCCGCACCAGCGCGCAGCGTATTGTTTGCGTAATTGCCTTGCATTGTGTCATGACCCGACCCAGAGGACGCGTTTTCGATCAGTGTCCCTTGAGCAATGGTCAGATTGCCGGTGCCACCATCCACGTTGGATTGACCGGTTTCATAGAGGCGGATCGTATTGTTACTGGTGGTAAAGCTGTAGTCGAGGGTATCAATCCCGCCTGCATCCCAGATCGTCATCGACACAGGATCACCATCATAGGTGCCCGTCGTGCGGCCCAAACTCATTAGTTGGAACATATCGCCAAGATAGTTGCCGAGGTTTGAGTCTGCGCCATAAATAGTATCGCCTGCGGTCACAGAGCCTGCCCCGGGCGTGCCGTAGAGGTCTTGGATGGCCGCGATGTCGGCGATCATCGTTGTGGCCAGCCGTGCATAACTCGCATCGTCGCGAGTGTTTTCGTTTTGATTGAAGTACGACATCACCGACACGCTCCAGCTGTCATTGATGAATGTCGCTTCTGAATAATCGGCACCGCCATCGTAGTCACCCAAATGGCCCAAACCTAAGGCATGACCAATCTCGTGCATGATGGTTTGGAAAGCATAGCCATCCAGAGTGGCCCCGTAGCGTTCGAGCAGCCCATCATCAATGTTGACGGTGGCCGAAAGTAGCGTGTCGCCAGTCAGGTTGGTTGTTGCATATGATCCGCTAGTTGCAATTTCAAAGGCGATGTCTGCGGAGCCTGAAGTTTCGCGGAAATTGATGTCTGCCACCATTTCCCAGCTTTCCAGCGCGGCACGGGTTAAAAACTGTTCAGACGCCGAAAGGCCGTTCATGTTCACTGTGATCTGTGCCCCAGCACCCGTGTCAAAGGACCGCCCGTCACCGCGGTAACCTGACAAATTGGCCCAAAAACCGGTAGTCAGGAAATCTGCCATTTGGTTAATAGTGCCGTTGCTGCCTTCAGCGTTAGCTCTTGCAATGGACGGACCAGTTTCATGGGCGTCGGCAAAAGCACAACTGTCGATCATTTGAATTACTTGGTCACACATCACACACATTGGGGCATGTATCCTTCTGCAGTCGGGTTTGGTTCAATCGACCAGACCGATACAGAGGAACTATTGCCAAATTGGGGCCGAAATGGGCTGCACCTGCCACAAAATTTACCAGACCCCGCCTTAAAGGGGCAGATTTCTCGCCCTGGTCAACCCGCTCATTAATCGTCCATAGATGCGCCCATCAAGCTTGCTGTCCGTAACATCAAAGCGCATCGATGGACCGCGCCCCGATTGCGGGGATCCTGTTCACTGCAGATGCACGGCAAGCTGCCAGTCGCGACTCTCTTCGAAAATCAACTGAACCGTAAGTGGCGTCCTGAACGGCGCAACCTTTTCGAACGCACCGCTTAAGGCTGCGCACATGACTGGGTCAGTACATTCAAGGGCCACATTCCCAAGATCGGCATCGGCTACGGCCAGCCCTGCACTCAAAAAAGATGCGGCTAAATGAGCCGCAAAGCTCAGGTGTTTTTGCATGTCATGGTCCAACAGGGCATGCAAATGGACCTAACCACCAAGTGGCGCTATGCAAGGTACCCCGGTGCCGCTCCGCCTATTCGGTCAAATCGTCAAAATCTGCGCGCGCAAATGTTGTCAGCTTGCCCCCACGCGATGCGTTCACAATTTTCCCGCCCGTCGTTTCAAATGCAACCCGCGCATTCAGGAAGCCTGCAGAAATATCGCGCCACGTCGGCGGACACCACGGCTTTGCGCTGCGATAAGATTTGATGAAGTGGTTGCCATCATCAAACGACACTGGGAATGGAAAACGGGGATCGCGGCGCAATTGCATCGAGAATGAATAATCCATCCCGTAAAGCGCCACATCGCGGATGCCCATGTAATGCGCCATCTGAAGCGCAACAAACACGGACGAACCGCCAAGCGAGACATAGCTGCTTGGGTCCATCGAAAAGAGCGGAAGGTGATTGCCGACATTGCGAAGGGAGACGAAGGATCCGTTAAGGTCTTTTCCTTCACCACGTGGCAGGCAAAAGATAGGCATGCCTGCGGCGTCGTCGATCATTTCCTGCCCAAAATCCTCAATCATCAGGGTGTCGGCAGAAACGACGTAGTCCTCGCGCAGCGCTTGATCGGCGTAGCTGAGGTAAAAGCGGTTGAAGCAGAATGTTACGTCGCCAGCTGGGATGCGTCCTAGATCATCTAACCGTACACTGGGCCCATTGCCCACAATCCAAGCACGCTGACCTTTGTGTTTGTCTTTGAGCATTTCCACCCCGGGACGTGGTGCACCCTGCGTATTGAAAAACGCCTCTGGCCCGAACAAGGGGCGCTGTTCAGTCTCAAAGGACCCCCCGATGGAACGACCAGTTCGGTTTAGGATCGACATCGGTGCGCCTGGGACAGGATCAAGATAGGTCGAGAACGCCACCGCCGTGCCACCAATCTCAGCCAATGGATACTCCTTGATCCCGCTTAGGCGTGACTGCGAGGCCCCGCTGCCAAGCGCCCAGCCTTGCTCGGTTTTGCTGTGTGTTGTCCAGAAGCCCCCTTTGATCGTGACGCCGTCCCGGGCGATCCAGGACAGTTCAGTTTCTTGGTCAATAAAATCGGCCGTTGAGATGCTGTGCGTCTCGACCAGCCCCTCGAAATCATGAAACTCCAGCGTCAGCTCCGCACCCAACTCTGCTTTTGTGGCGACGACACCGCCTTCAAATTGCACGGGATCAGCTTCGCGCTGCAGGGTTGATGGCATCAAACGTATCAGTTCGGTTCCGGTGGAATCTTTCAGGCGCACTTCATCAACGCCCGCATCGCGGTGTAAGGACAGCTGGGCCAGTACCATATGTGACAACGGATTATACAGAACCATGGGCTCGGTGCTGAGTGCGCTGTGCCGCCGCGGCCGATTGCCTAAGGTGGTTGTGTGCACCGGCTTAGCGGCCAAGCCGGGCAAAGATACCTCGGTGCGCGCATATTTCAGGGCCTCTGCCGCGATGCCGCGCCAGAAGGTGTCTCCGACCATATCATCATCCATGACACCCGCGAAAATCGCAGGCAGCGTTTCTGGGGTGGTTCCTATCACGCCCAAGGCCCCAACAGGCCAGACGGAATTTACATCGATCGGCGATGCAATAACCGGCGTACCAAGCCCCAGCGCGGCCTCGGCCACGCTGGCCAGCTCCGGTGTCAGATGCGGCAAGTAAAGCGCGCGCGCTGATCCCACTTGACCCGCCAGATGGGCCCATGTGTCAAAACTAACCGCTTCGGGGACACGTGCGACATGCGCCGCGCCAAAACCAATAAGCACGACGTCAAACGGCGCGCCTCCTCGCGCCGCATGAGTCTTGCACGCCATGCACAGGGTGTTTATCCCTTGGGCATCAAGCCAGTCATATCCGGTGGACAACATTACCAGCGAACGGGTTTTTTCAAAAAACAGATCGTCTGAGTCAAACGCAAGCGGGCAGGGTGCAAGACTGGTGGCAAAGCACATCGATCCGTCGGCTTTGAGCGTTGCAAGATCAGCATGCCAATTGGTCTGCACTACATCATTCAGGCTAGTCGCCGCGCGTGCATGCCATGCAGCAGCGGCATTCCCGATCAGAACGGTAGGACATCCAACAGCAGCAAAAGCTGGCAAGAGTGGTGCAAGCATCGGATCGCCGACGACGATAAGATCGGGCGCGTGGTGTATCAGCAGTTTGCGTAACCGACGCAGCCGTGCAGGAGATAGCCAACTGCCTGCATGATCCGCAGCTTCGCCGACCGTTGCTGGTGTACTCAACGGAGCGTTGGGCAAGGTTAAGAACGGGCGTTGACCCCGAGGTGTGGGCCGTAGCGACACCAGTTTGTCAGCCCGAGCCATACGTCGTCTTGCGCCGTCTTGCGACGCATAGATGTCGATTGTCACGTGCAATGTCTGTGCACGCGCCGCGACATACGCCCTGAGTGCTTCGGATTGTCGATGACGCGGTGTGCCACCGCGCAAAGCCAAGGCGGTATCAAAAATGACCGTTTTCATCGTTTTTGTCCGATCTTCTTGGCCGGCAAGGGCAGTTCATGCCATTGAGGCTTCGCATCATCCACCTCGTCCGGCGAACCTTGCAGGATATCAACACCAACAAAGCCCTTAGAGAGGGCAGTTTGCGGGACCACAAGCAGAGCATACCAGCCATCTTTTGTTGAGACGGGATGCACTATCACACGGATTTCTTCGGACCATGCCGCAGCCACCCCACCCGGGGCCGCGCCTGGCCCCTGAATGCAAAGCAACATGTGCGCGTCATCAACATCTGCCTTCGCAGTAACGGCGATATTGCGCACTTTGATTGATAGGTCGAAGCCGCCCAAAATGCTTTCAAGATCGGTGACACCAAGTTGACGCATCCTCAGACCAAGTGGGCGGGTGTCGGCTGAGGCGCCTATCTCACTGGGGATTTGCGCATCGTCTTGGCGAATATGGATTACCCGACCGGGTGGTGACTCCGGTGGCACGGCAAGGAAGACCCTCTGCAACGGGATGCTACGCAAGACAACTGTTGCAAGGCGTTGTGCGCCTAAATGGATCACAAACCGTTGCCGCGGGTGCTTGCCATGGACAAACGTACCGGCCTCAAGGTTTAGGATCGAGGCTCCGATAGGCGCGGGTAAGGCCAGATCAGCGGTCTTGCCCAAGCTCCAGACCCCAGTGGGTCCGGGTTTCGACCATCCGCCCGCCAGCAATGCCTCTGTCTTGCCGCTATCGTCAAAGATGAACGTGGCGGGCAGGGGCAGGCGGTTCTGATTATCTTCCAAATCTTCGCATTGGGGCAATTGTTGACGCCAGCGCCGTGCATCGTCAGCGGCGCGCAGGCCTTGCACGAATGTAAGCGCAAGTGGTTGTGTGGGAACATTTCCATCCGGTGAAGACCCGGCGTTTGTCCAGATTTCGCACGCATCGGGCGTTGTGCCCTCTGTACCTGGTGGCACCAGACAGATTACCTGGGCGCGTTGCCACATGGCCATGTCTTTGCTCAACGGCAAGCAAACCTGCCAGCCGTCTGCCCCATTCGGCAAAGGGGCTGCAAACACCGTCGATCCCAAAATAGCAAAGCGCATGTGAGAGGGCATTGATCCTTTGCCCAAGAGGCGCAACATTCCGTCTGCCGCGTCCACGGTCACATGAACGAGCGGCCAAGTGGCATCTCTGGGAGCAGGCAACGCAGCATGGCTGATCCTGTTCGGCAAAGTTGTTGTGGTGACGCCTTTGAACGCAACGGCAATCTGGCGAATGTCTCCGCTTAGCCCCAGCGCTATTGGCCTCATGGCATCCGGGAATTCAAAACGCAGGTAATCGACGCCTAGCGCCGCCAACTCATGCGGGACCACAATGGAAAAGCGGCGCGAGTTGCCGTTGTCCATCGCAGCTTCGGCCAACAGCTCATCGCCGACGTACATCCGAACGCGTTGACCCTTGAATTGATCCGTTTCAGCATTTGGCGCGATGCTATGAGTTTCAAAGTTGAGCCTGACGGCCGTGTCATGCGGAAGTTTGGGTGTAAACTGCATGATCGCTTCTGGGCCGTTATTCCAAACGAGACTCGGTTCTGCCCGTGCCCAACCCGCGACAAGACGGGCAAAGCCTGCATCAGCCTGCGTGCCAAATCCCGCGTGACCGACACTGCTGCTCGCGTTTGGCTGCGCCAGATGTAAAGGGGCTAGGGAGCGAATTTTTGAGGATGTACGTTTGAAATCAAAGGGCTGGACTGGCGCGCGCATAGGCGAGATCGCCATCAGCGCAATCGCGGGCTTTTGTGGCTCTGCTGTGTGATCGCCGCGCGGCGCAACCCCGGTGAAGAGTGCGTAGTTCTGATTTTCGCGCTCGTGCGCGCCGTTGAGATGCGGCGGCTCTTGCACCAACAAGAGGGTTTGATCCGAGGGGGTCCAAACCTCTGGGGGCGTTTCAATCCGGTGAATGGAAGCGCCGGCCGCGAGATTTTCGATCAAAGTAATCTGTGAGTCATTCAATATGACCCGTAAACTATGCGGCAAGGCGTATTCTTGTGGGTTATGCAGCATGATCTCAAGCCCGCTGCCTGGTGGTGTTCCGGCGGGTAGGTGGAAGGTTACTGAAGCCTCGGTGTCCTGCATGATGGCACCAAAAATGGACCGCGCACCCCAGCCATGCAGCAAGGTGCCGCCGGCAATCGGGGCCGATGAAGCAAGGCTCAGCACATCCCCCAACGCGACAGTTTGGCCTGATGTCGCAGGCGCAATAACGTTGCTTACGCGCGCAGCACTTAGATGCGCGAGCGGATCAACAGTACCCCCTTTGGGCAAAGCAGATTTTAGGGTCTTCGCAAGCGGACTGTTCCCGCGCAGTGGATTTTGGCCAAGGATTGCGTCTGCCGTTGCGTCTACCGCTTCGATCACGGGGACCGAAAATGCATGCAATATAGCTTGGGTTTGTGGGTCGGAGCATTCGGGCGCGTCCAACCAAAGGCCAAGTGACGCGGGCGCAGCATGCAGGGCGGCAGCCAGATCGGCGTCGCTTACTGCTTGGATTGTACCGGCATGCCCAGCAGGCACATTTGGCCCCGCTTGCCACATGGATTTTGGGACCAACACACGCAGTTCGTTTAGGCCCGTTTCGATCTGCTTGAGAAGGCGTGAAACGGCATCATCGAGACCCTGCATCGGCGTATCAGGCAATAAGACAATGACTGCTTTGCCTGCATGAGAAATCGCGCTGCGCCCCCATTTTTGAACGTCCGTTGCATAACTCTTGGTATCTGATTTGCGCAGTCTACCACCTGCAAAGACCAAATCCTGCCCCTGCCCATTTTCGGACTCTAAGCTAACGATTTCTAGCCCATCAGGCGAGCTTCCGTTATCGCATATCATCAACCCGCCTTCGTTGCAGAATGCGGCCGTCAGTGCCGCGCCTAAATGCGAAGAGACAAATGTCGCAGTGTCAAAACGAGGCAATAGATCAATGCTCAAAAGATCTGAGAGAGGCGGGATCTTGCTGGATATCAAAAGCAGATGACTGGACCTGCCTTGCGCTTCAATCTGCGCACAAGCTTCTGATAGCGCGCTGCAAAGTGCGACGTCCTGCACCAGATTACTTGCGTCGACTAACACCAGCACATCGCGTTCGACCCGGAACTGCAGGGCATCTCGCGCAACCGCTCCGCGTTTGCTAAGCAGCAATGGCCAGTCCAGCGCCAGCTCAAGCGAACCCAGCGATATTTGCGTACCACCCAGCGTTTCATGATGTACCGAAATATCGATGTGCGTCGCGTCCGCATCCCACCGGCTGAGGGTGCCTGAGGTCGTGAATTGCTCGGCAGTGGCATCGCCAGTCAGGTGCACAGGTGCCAAAATAAGGCCGGGGGCACCAAAGACGATCGTATCCCCGGGCTCTGCTCCAATGATGGCACCGTTAAGCTTAACTGTAGTGCCGTGCAGCGTGGCGCGCGCATCCAATAAATGCAGCTCGCGTCTCTGTGGCGCATAGCGAGGTTCACTTATACGGTCCGCCGGTTTCCCCGGGAAGCCAGGCTGTTCAAGCAGAAGAGGCGGTACGTTTCTGCGGGCGGCATTCATGAGGCCTAGCATTTTCTGGCCTGCGGTCAGTGTATCGGGTGACTGGCGCATCATGGCGCGCACCGGTTCGCCCACGTGGCCCTCGGCCAGCACATCCTTCACGGCCTCGGCGAACGCAGCGGTGTCGCCGAGCGGCACAGAACGGACAGCATCACCGGCGACTTCCTTGAGCAGCGGCAAATCATAGGCGACGGTGGGCACCCCCATCCAAGCGGCCTCAACAGGAGGATATCCGTAACCCTCGAAATAGGACGGGAACAACAGAAGCTTTGAGCGTGCGAGCAGTTGGAATTTCTCGACGTCTGTAATCTGTTCCAACACCTCGATGGCGAAATTTGGCACGTGCGAATAATGTCGGCGAAGCGCTGCGACATAGTCGTGATTCACACCCCTGCCAAATACCAAAGACAGCACAGAGCCTTCGAGCGTTTCAGGGGCAATGGCAAAGATGTCCTGCGCGCCTTTATGAGGGTCTTCGGTGCGCACAAACATGGTCACGCTGTCGCGCGAGGTCGCTGGAGCAACGGCATCTGCCACCAGATCATTGATCGACGGATGCCAATGGCCAAAGCTGCGCGGCGCGTCCTCGGGGCCAGCGCCAAAATAGCTTCGGGCATATTCCACGCCTTCGTCTGCAATCGTTACGACCAACCCGCCACTGTCGACCACCTGACGCCAACTTTCGGTCGGCATGGGGGAGCGCGGGAAGGGCGATAGATCGGCATACCAATTTGGTGTCTCAAAACTGAGCAGCGCCACCCGAGCACCACACGCGCGGGCATGGCTGAGTGCGGCATCATAAAATTCTGCGTTGAACGCACCTGTCGGAATCACAATGACCCAATCAGAGTGCATTTCTTCGGGCAGTTCAAAGGTTGGTGTCACCAAATTCGTAATCGGATGCTGGGTCACATAAGGATCGAAATCACCCTGAAACAAAGGCTCGTTGTTGGTGACATATGTAACGTCACCGCCTGCGCGGGCCATGGAGTAGGCCAGCATCAACGACAAGTAGCGCCCACCGGAATAGATGCCCCGAGGCATTGTCGTAAAAACAGAGATCTTTTGCGAAGTGGCGGCGTGCATGTGGCGTCCTTGATCCAATTGTCGCGGCGGCCCTAAGCCCCCAGTATCCCATCCAAAGCGGCGCTCAGCGCTGGGTCCGCCACAGGGTGGCATGCCAGACTGTTCTGCGACCCTAGTGCCATAATTGATGCCGGATTGCACCAATCGACATCGTCCCCGTCTGCAGTAGAGCGCCAGACGCCCCCTGCCTCGCGGATGATAAGCCCCGCGGCGACCTCATCCCATATTTTTGCCTCAATAGACGCGACCCCAGCAAACTGTCCGGCAGCGACGCCACAAAGATGCAACGCCTGCGCCCCTAGGTTGCGGATTTTTCCAACCGCGCGCAGTGCTTTCCAACGCGTGCCAGTGCCCTCCATCAGGCGGTCCAGTAGACCTGTCGAGATCACCAAGAGCTCGGATGGCTGATCAGGTAGAAGCATCCGAGTTGTCACACCGTCCTGAACCCGCAACGCCCCGTAACCGCGCCGCGCAGCGTAGGTTATGCCCTGACCTAATGCGCAAACAGCCGATAGGCATGGCCCGTCTTGATCCACGAGCGCCACAGATATTCCGACAAAGGGCAGGCCTGCGATGAGGTTTCCCGTCCCGTCAATAGGGTCAATAATCCAGTAGCGATCAAGTCGCGCTGTGCTGTCGTGCGCGCGTTCTTCGCTTAGGACAGGGACACCGGGCAACACCAGCTCCAGCGCATCCTGCAAAAACGCGTCTACTGCGAGATCGACATCCGTTACGTAGTCTTGATGCGCCTTTTTGTCGGCGTGTGCGGGGCTGTGGCGCAGAGCGAGCGCTTCGGCATCGGCAACAGTGTTGAGCAATGCATCAAGGGTGGCGGCACCTATGTTCACAACGGCCCCATGTCGATTGTTATGTCCAACTGCGGTTCGCCGTCCAGGTTCACCTGAACCCGGTTGCTGGCTTGGTACGGCAGGCAAGGTGTTATGCCGCCTGTGGCAACCCATTGACCGGCGGCAAGTGCTGCACCGTGTTGGCGTGCCATACCAAGAAAATGCTGCAAGATAGCATCTGGCGAGCCAATCAACTGATCGAAGCCTTCATCAGCGGCCCTTTCGCCGTTGATGTCTTGGGTGAACCGCGCGGTGCTCAGGTCGGGTAAAGGGGCTTCATGTATCGCTCCCAGCACTAGCGCTCCGGTGGCGCAGCGATCTGACACAAGGGCGATCACGCCGATTTCAGGCAAGCCTTGAACCGGCGAGGACGGCATTTCCAGTGCAACGCACCATGCATCATAGCCGGTCATGTCCGCGTTCAGGCGCAATGCTATCTCGACTTCGCCCTTTAGCTCAAACAATTCATAACCGGGTGCAATGCGCGGCTGAAACAGGATTTCTGAGTGCTCAACCGCTCCGTAATAGGGCACATCGACGCCAAAAGCGGCGCTGCTGGCCAGATTGCTGCCGCCGATTTTCCAACCGCCGATGCGGGTCGGCGTGCGCGCCTGTTCTGCGGCGAGGGCGGCGTAGGCCGCATCCAAACTAGGGAACATATCGCCAGATTTGAGGGTGACAACGTTCAAGGGGCTTCGGTCACGACGTAGGTAGGGGATGGGCTGGCCCGTCACCCCACCAGATCCCGGGTCTCATATTCTGCTTTGCCGATTACGAAATCAATCGTTGCGGTTAGCCAGATTGAATGAAGGTTTTCGACAACGTTATAGGCATGTGAAGGCACCCAAAAGCTGAGATCAGAAGCCGCTTTCAATGCGTTGTCTTCCGTACGGCCCGTAAATGAGATTACCTGCATCCCCATGTCGCGTGCTTTATGTGCCGCATTGACGACCGAAGGAGATTGCCCGCTGGTCGAGATCAGCACCACCGCGTCGCCTTCATCGCCGTAGTGTTCGATCGCTTTGGCGACCCAGTGGTCGTAGCCAAAATCATTTGCAAAGCAGGTCATGAGGTTGGGGTCATGAAAAGTGACCGCGCGGACTTTACCCTGCTTGGTGAAATCAACAGCACCGTGCTCAGCAATCGAAGCCGACGCACCGTTGCCCGCAAACATCATCTTGCGTTTGGCCGCACGAATGCCTTTCGCAAGCGTGGCGAATTCTTGAATACGCTTTTCAACCTCAGCATTGATCAGCAAGTCGCGGTATTGCGCGAAATAATCGTCCAGAAAAGCTTGCGCATCCATGATCTGTCTCCTTGGCCCGAAGGCGTTATTCCTCAGGCCGACGTATCGGCGTTAAGCTTTTGATAAAGCCGCGGTGCGGTATGTCGCTCCGTTGCATAGATCCGGTCGACCAATTGCATGACCCGCAGGGCGGATGCGCTGTCACCATCGCTGTCGGCGGCGTTGCCAGTCGCGATCCATTCAGCAAATCCTAGGGCTTCGCGATCCCAACTCTCATCGGCTTCCCAAGTTTCACGGGTTTCTTGTTCGAACGTTGCTGCAGGTGCCACCGCGCGGTTGCGCGCCACGACCAGCTCTTCGGCACCGTACGCACCTGAGCCAGTCTTAAGCCCGTTAAGGACCATATATCCGCGTTCCATAAACACCTCGAGCGCAAACAAATGCCGCCATTGGATCATCGTGGAATGCAACGATGCAGAACACCCCGTTTGGGAGTTGCGTAGGTTGGCAAAAACGTTGTCCTCAATGCCTGGGATGTTCCAATAGAGGTTGGACACCATGGCCTGAGCCTCGTCAAAATTACCCGCCAGATGTAGGAAAAGGTCGAGCATGTGAATGCCCTGGTCCAACAGGATACCGCCCCCCGCCAACTCAGGTTTTGCGCGCCATGTATCTAGGTATCCCTCATCCACCGATTTGCCGTAGCGCCCGCGCATCCAAAGGACTTTGCCGAATTCGCCATCATCAACGATTGACTTCATCTTAACGGCCGCACCGTGGTGACGATGGTTGAATCCGTACATCAACACGCGCTTGGTTTGCGCTTCGACGCGGCGAATTTCTTTGACCCCGTCGGCGTTAAAGGCCGGTGGTTTTTCGCAGAACACATGTTTTCCGGCCTGCATGGCGGCAATCGCCAGCGGTTGGTTTAGCGCATTGACCGTACAGATAAATACTGCGTCGATGTCGGGCCGCGCAAGCAATGCCTCCGGGCTCTCGGCGCGCAAATCACCAGGTACCACATCCCCCGGATAGCCAAAAATTGAAACGACCTCGCCGGTGGCATTGCGGCGCACCGCTTCCATCCTGCGTTGGCCCATGACGCCGTAACCGATAATTCCGTAGCGCAGAATGTTGCTGCCCTCGCACTTAATATTCGCGCAAAACGACAACGTCCTACGCCCCTAAAGAACCGCTTAGCAGTCTGACATATGTTGTTCAAGAACTGCACGCAGCGCGGGTGCCATGCGGTGGCAAAGAGACGCCTGAAGAACAATTGTCTGTCCTTGCCCGCTCGACTAGGATGCGCAGACTTTATCCCCAGACAAAAGGACGCAAACGGTTGGATACTGTCTATCTTGATGACGCATTGAAGGTTGAGTGTCTGCCGGGTGAAGGCAAGCGCCTAGTGGTTGTCCTGTCGGGGATCGGTCACGGCTTTGCGGGCATGCAGCATGCCGAATTCGCGGGTACCGCGTCGGATGGTGGGCAGAATACGGTAATGTTTGTAGCTGACCGCAAGCGAAGCTGGTTTTCTGCCGATGGATTGGTCCCAAAAATCGCCGATGTCGTAGGCGAAGCGTTGCATCACGCGGGGCTGAACGCCTGCTACACCCTTGGCAATTCTATGGGAGGCTACGGCGCGATCCGGTTAACGATGGACATGCCGGTCAAAGCTTCGCTCGCTTTTTCGCCACAGTTTTCGATGGACCGCAGTGTCATCAATGAGGCGCGCTGGGATCAATACCGGCCATTTATCGACCTGTCCCGGCATTTGCCGCTGTCGCGCTGCATCTCGCCCGACACGACACATTATGCAGTTTTTGGTGCAGGCTCCCCTCCCGAGGTCCGCCACCGCGACTTGCTACCGCATGCGCCAAACCTAAATTGCCTGATGCTGCCGGGGGCCGGACACAACATCGTTGTTCGGCTAAAAGAGACCGGGCACCTCAAACCTTTGGTTCTTGCCATGCTTAATGAGGATGATGGCGCAATCGCACAAATCTCGGCCCGCTACGCGCTAGACATTGCAACAGTGTTGGCTGCCGAAAAAGCAGGCTAGACTGCATCCGGCTTTAGGGTCTTATCAGCACGCAGCAGGTCGGTTTGGCAGTCCGCAAGAAACTGATCGCGGAGCGCATCGGTATTTTTCGCAGCGACTTTACGATACTTGCCATCATCCAGTGACAACTCGCCTGGATCCACATCGACCAATGCGCCGATCTTGCGCATGACGGTGCCGGGATCGGTCACCACTTCTTCGTATGTGATCCGCAGGGGCGACAGGTTCAGCCCAGCAAAGAGCCGCTCGTAGGTGGCCATCATTTGCGTAATCAGGTGAACTTGGCTGGTAATCGCCTCGTAATCATAGGGCACTTCGGCAAATTGCGTATCGCGATCCTGACGCGCGTGCCACGTGCCAGATACAAAGCCACGGTAGCGCGAAATGGCCTGACCCAACAGATCTTCGCGGGTCAGGTAAACAATCCTTGCTTGCATCAACACGGGCGCGCAATCAGGATCGAGCAAGAATGGCAAAATCTGTGGCAGGTCACACTTGATTTGCGCCACACCATTTTTTGAGCGGGAACCTTCGATCACGAGGTCCAAAAGCGCGCGTAAGTTGGCCGGTTTATGAGTTTCAAGAACACTCTTGAGCGCGTCGCTGTTGCGGTTCAAAAGCTCTCCGCCACGGCCAAGCTGCCCTGTGGTTGCGAGCGCTGAAGATAATGCTGTGCTACCCGAGCGGGGGGTCATACAGATCAGGATCACCCGGCGGTCCGCAGCATCGTCAAATTCTTTAGGAACAACGGTATTGTCAGCAGTCAGCATGGTGCCGAACCATTCCAGCGCCTGCAAGAGGTTGTTGTAATATTGGGGGCTCAGCAGATATTGCAGGGCGTCTCTTTTGGGGGGCATGATGTATCTTTCTAAGCCTTGGGCCGGACTGTTTCAGCCAAGAACCGATGCAATATTTTTGAGTGTATTGGCATGCACCGCTTCGACCGCGCGCACCCCGTTGTTGGCATTGTGGCTCGACAGCGCAACGTTGTCCATTTTCTTCAGCGGGTTGTCTGCAGCCAACGGCTCCACCTCAAATACGTCTAACGCGGCGCCAGCAATCGATCCAGATTGCAGCGCGGCGATCAACGCTGCTTCATCAACCAGCGGCCCACGCGCCATATTGGCTAGGATCGCAGTGTCTTTCATTGCATCCAGAAACGCGGCATTGATCAGATTGCGGTTTTGATCGGTTAGGGCGCAGGCAAGGCAGATAATATCCGCCTGAGCAGCCAGATCGAGTGGCTCAATCGACCCTTCTTTGAAGGGGTCATGGTGTATGACGTTCATGCCAAAGGCGCGGCCCAGCCCTGCTATGCGTCCACCGATCGCACCCAGACCGATCATTCCTAACGTTGCGCCGCGCAGTTCGATGCCTCGCGGCTTTGGCCAGCCTCCAGCACGAATGGCTCGGTCGGTCTGCGCCAATTGACGGGTGACCATTAAGATCATCCCAAATGCGACTTCGGCCACCGCATCGGCAAATGCACCCGGCGAATTCATGACGGGCACGCCTAGATCGGCAGCCGCCGCATGATCGATGCTATCGGTGCCAGTTCCCCATTTTGCGATGCCCTTTAAGCGCGGGGCCGCGGCTTCCAGCACGCGTCGGGTCACTGCATCATCACCCGCCAGCCAGCCATCGATATCGCCCACCAGTGACAAACACTGCGCCTCGTCCATGAACTGGGTCACGTCCGGCCAGATCGGATCATAGCCCATGTCTTTGAGCGCGGCATCAAAGCGGGGTTTTTCATTCAGCATCATAATGTTGCTGACAAGCACGCGAGGGCGGTTGGTTTCAGGCAAGGTTTCGGGCTTTCTTTGGATCAGGAGGCGGTCGCGGCTGGCAGACCATAGAGCGGCAGAAAATCGTGGTAAAGAGGTGCATCTTGAAGGACTGTCATTTGGCTTGAAAGAACCGCAAGGATATCATCGGGCAACTGGGGCATATCGCTGTCAGCAACAGGATTTTCTGCAAAAAAGCGATCAAAGAACTGACCTAATCCATCCGCGGATCCTGCCGAGAAATTCGCCATCAGCTTGAACTGCGCCCATTCTGGCGTCTTAAGAATCTCTGGGGCCTGCGTTTCGATCATCGCATTAATTTTGCGCTGAAGGATCAAGAAAGTAGGCGGCGGCGAGACGTTAAGTGCGGATTGAGGCGCGTAAGGCGAAAGATCGACATTCAACAGCGTGCTGATTTGATCCAGATAGGTCGCAGGGTCCGCGCGGAGCAATTCATACGGCAAAAAATGTGTCTTCTGGGGCCCGAACGCAGTGGCGGCACCGTTTAGATCAAATACCCGTGGCATGTGATGGAGACTGAAACGCCGGGTGAATTCTGCGGCGGGCTGGCCTTTGGTAAAGCTGTCGTTGTTAAACGAAGAGGTCAGATAGCCTTGCGGACTGCGGGTTGTAACAAGTACTTTTGCCGTTGGCCAAACATGCCCAAGGGCCATAGCCAGCCGGGGAAAATCATGCACCATAAGGTCCTCGCAACTCGCAAGGCATGGCAATGGCGTGTCACAGGGCAAGGTGGCAAAGGCATCCGTCAGCTGCGCGTCGGTGATGGTTTTCCATGTCGCGCCTTTTAAGGCAGCGGTTAGGTCCCAGTGTTCGTAGGTCAGAACACCAGCGCGCGCTGCATCTTCGGCGGTCTGTTGCAGCCAAGTGGTTCCGGTTTTGCGTTGACCGATGTGTAGGACGCGCGGAGCTAGGTTTTCTGGCATAAGATCAATGCTTGTTGGAGGTCGCATACCCAGCGCACGGGTGTGTCGCTGGGTGTTGTTTCAGGCTGCACGGCTAAATCCAAAGCTGCCTGTTTATCTGCATCTCCCACCACCAATACCACTGAGGCACACTCGGCCAGCGCAGCGGGGCCAAATGTCAGGCGCGCATGTGCATGGGGAACTGTTTCTGGTACGGCGGCCATGCGCAAACTCACATCTGCAGATTCTGGCCGTCCGGGAAACAATGATGCTGTATGCGCGTCATCACCTATGCCGACGAATGCCACAGCGGGGGGCCAGGCCATAGCCGCGACACCTGCGCGCCATTTCTCAAGAGCTGCCTCAGGTGCCGGGTCGGCGCCAAAACCTATATAGTGACAGGGGCAGCCCGCGTCCGAAAAGATCCTGCGGATCATGCCCTCGGTGGAGGCTGGGTCATCAATGCCTACCAAACGTTCGTCGCTCGCTACGATATCAATGCGGTCCCAATCTATGCCGCTCTTACTCAGAACCATGGGCAGGACTTTGGCCGGAGTTCGCCCGCCAGACACCATCAAACCAACACGCTCAGCACTCTGTGATAGGGCCAACAAAAGACCCTCATGGATCTGTTTGGTGGCCTCTGCCACGGGGTCTGGGCAAAAGGAAAGTTGGGCCATGCGCTGTTATGCGCCCTGAACGATGGGCAGCATGGCTGCTGCGATATCAAGGTCTTCTTGCGTCTTGATCACGTGGCCAGCCATCTGGCTTACCTCAGAATAGCCAATGCGGCCCGCGTATGTTGCACATCCACCGGATTCCTTAGCTGCCAGAAATGTCTCTGACCGCCAAGCCGTGATCGACCAGACGATGCGTTTGACTGGGCGCAAATCCTGACTGTTTTCCTTCTTGTCGAAGGTGAAATTCACCGGTTCGTCATCGAACACGCACTCGAGTTGCCCATGAACAACACTCATCACTGCATCGAATTCGTTGTTGCGGACCATTTCAACAAATCTGCACGTATCTTCCACGCTCAGTAAGGGCGCGATTGAATGCACCTGCACGACGAAATCACATGTGTGTGCTCGCAAGAACTCGGTCACAAAATCTTCGCTGGTGGCGCTGTTGTCGCCTAAGGCGTGGGGTCGTTGATGGAATTGGGCCCCTTCGGCTTCGGCGACTGGCCCAAAATCGGGATGCTCTGAATTCACCCAAATCTCGTCAAAAACACCTGCATCCTTACATTTGCGGATCGCGCGCACGATCAACGGAACACCGTCAAGCAAAGCAAGGTTCTTCTTTGGTAAGCGCTGGCTGCCCATGCGGGCAGGGATCATGGCGATAATTTTCATTGGTGCATCCCGCATCGGTAAACTAACGATTGTTTATGACACCCCCCTCTTTGGTTCAAGGACCAGATGGTGTCTCATGTTGCCGCCCTGCGCGCGCTGTGATTGACTAGAGCCACGCAGCGGCCGCCGCTGCATCCTTATGAGGATCACCGTATGAAATCGCCCTACACCGACCAACCAAAGCGCGCTTTTTGGCGGCATGGCGTCGTGGCACGCAAGCCGGGGCAGGCGGACGGCATGTATACGCCCCGGTTTTCTGTTGACCGCGCAGCGCGGATTGTGACCGCTGGCTCATGTTTTGCTCAGCACGTAGGCCGAACCCTACGCAATGCTGGTTTTGCCGTACAAGACGCAGAACCGTTGGAAGCACGAGTGCCCGACCGGTTGGCTCAGAAATTTGGCTACAGACTTTATTCCGCGCGTTACGGCAACATTTACACGGCCCGTCAGCTGATTCAGCTGCATCAAGAGGCTGTGGGCGAAATCACACCGGCAGACCCCGTCTGGGAAAAGAATGGTCGCTATTTTGATGCATTCCGCCCAAGCGTTGAACCAACCGGGTTGGAGAACCCACAACAGGTCGCTGCGCACCGCGCGCAACACTTGGCCGCCGTGCGCGACATCTTTTCTAAGGCTGAGCTGTTTGTTTTCACCTTCGGGTTGACCGAGGCATGGATCGACCGGGAAACCGGCACCGTTTACCCAACTGCACCGGGGACAGTGGCCGGGTCATACGATTCCGCGCGCCATGTTTTCAAGAACTACAGCTACCCCGAAATACTGGCCGATTTTCTGGAATTCCGCGAACGGATGATGGCAGCCAATCCAGATATTCGTTTTATGATCACTGTCTCACCAGTGCCGTTGGCGGCTACTGCCTCAGAGCAGCACGTCGAGGTCGCAACTGCACGTTCCAAGGCGATCTTGCGAGCGGTGTGCGGCGAAATCTATGACAGCTGCGACAACGTCGACTACTTTCCAAGCTATGAGATCATCACCTCACAAAACAATGCGGGTGTTTTCTATGCCCGCAATCAACGCGATGTGACGGACGAAGGCGTTGGTGCCGCAATGGGGGCATTTCTAGCAGCACATGACCCTCAAAGCGAACATGCCGCGCTTGGCAATACGGCCCTTGCACCTGTCTCTGAAGGCCCAGTAGATGCAGCGGATGACGAGAATGATCTGATCTGTGAGGAAGCTCTGCTCGATGCCTTCGCTAAATAAGACTGCTCCCCTGCGGGTCGCTGTAATCGGAAACAGCCATGTTGGTGCGCTTCGGTTGGGGCAAAAGCGCCTGCCAGAACGGCATGCGGATGTAGAGATCACGTATCATTCCATGCCCGGCGGGTTGGCGCGCCAGTTGGTGCTTGGGTCAAACCTGCAACTTGGTCTGCCCGAAGATGTGGTGCTGAACGACGTGCAAGCCGCTGCACTAAAACGGTTGGGGTCCCAAGCCCCTCTTGACCTTAGTACCTTTGATCATGTGCTTTTTGTTGGGTTATCCAATACGGCAATGGTGATCGCACAATTTCTTGCCAGTCATCGTATCGAAGGGCTCTATGAGGCCGGTCCCGGTTCGCTGGTATCGAGAGAAGTCGCAGAAGCCGTGCTTGAGGCCTTGGCCTTTCAAGTCGTACCACAAGCCGATTGGGTTAAGTGGCAAGGGCGCAGCTTAACCCAATATATCGGCCCTCGCGCTGCAATGACGGTTGATGACCCGAACGCCGATGAGCGCCGGTTCGGTGCCTGGCGGACGTTGGCGCAATCTGAAGTTTCACCTGGACCTGCGCTTGATGCGTTCGAGGATAAGGTTGCGGCCACGCTGGCCGAGCGTGGATTTTTCCTAATGCGTCAACCCCGTGAAACGCTTGGCTCAAACAGCCTGACCAAGCCCGAGTATTTGAATTTCTTTGGCCGCGAGATGCCGCCCGGTGGTGACTATGTGCATATGAATGCTGCATATGGCGCGAGTTTTCTGACGCAATACTTCGACGGTTTGAAGGACGGGAACCAAAAGGGTTTGACCTGAAGCGGTGGACCCGTGTGTTGGACGGAACGCGCCTTAATCCGGCGAACCACTGCTCGAGATTGGCGAGGGTATCCAAAAAAGCAGCACGAATTTGGAAGCAGTGAAGCTGGCAGTCCTTAACTATTTTCAAGCTGTCAAATTATCGCCACTTTTCCCGTTAAAGTGGTCTTGACGGAAGAACGCCTGCGACGTGGCGAAATGGAGAATGGTGATTGAAAAATGGCTATAGATGACAAATCATCCCTTCTAGAACTTCAGTATATTGCGCGCGGGGCATGACCCAATTGAACGCCAAGGAATTGCCGGACTTGGCAAAGGTCAGGGGCGACTTTTTCGGGACGTTGCGCACGAGCAGTGAGCAGATCGCGCGACATGCTTTGCTGGCATGGGACGGCGATAATGTCGAAGGGATCAACGTCAATTTGAAAGCGGCACAAGATACCCTGCATAGGATCGTTGGGGCTGCCAACCGTGTTGGGTTGCATCAACTTGGGCACACCGCCCGCCAATGCGAGCAGGCAATCATCGGACATCTTTCTGGTCCTGATATTGATCTCGCGATTTGTCCTGGTGAGTTGATTGTCGAACTGGACATGTTTGTTCAAGCAAGCAACGACATTTTACAGCACGACGCCTAAGGCACCTTCTTGGGTCAAGTTATTCGGCGGTGGACGTACGGCTTATTTATTTAGCAAATTCCGGAAAATCAGCGACTAAATGGCGGCACTCGTGGGCATAGCTTGGCCGCAAGGGGTATTTGCATTTGACCTTTTTGAGGTTTCATACTTTGACCCCAGCGAGGAAAGCGGCCAAGTTGGTTTGACTGCGTTTGAAGGGCCCGACCATGACATTGATTATTGCTGACGTTGGCGGCACGAACACGCGCATGGCGATGGTGCCGCATGACACCAAGCAGATGGAAACTGTGCGGCATTTCGACAATGCAAAATACGCGACGTTTTACGATGTTCTTGGCGAATACCTTGCTGATGCAGGCGACCCCAAAGTACGCGCGTGCAGCGTCGCGATGGCTGGGCCAGTTTTGTCGGGGCAGGGGGCGCTGACAAACCGCGATTGGATGATTTCGGTAGAGGGACTCAAGTCAGCGGCACAATGCGGTCGCGCCGTTTTGATAAACGACCTTTCTGCGCTGGGCTACGCTTTGGGCAATCTGCCTGAGGGGGGCACCGATCCGATAATGACGCCCGAAACCGATGCTGCAAAGAATGGCCAGTCCTTGGTTGTCGGTCTGGGCACCGGGTTCAACGTATGTCCCGTTCGGGTCATGCCGTCGGGTGCGTCCTGTTGTCTTGAGGTTGAGGCAGGTCATACCGAATTGCCCCGTGCAGTCATCGCGCCGCTGGAGGCGCAGATCGGGAACAGCGTAGTGGCTTTTCCCACCGTCGAAGACCTTTTTTCAGGTCGAGGTCTTGGCAAACTTTATGACATCGTCTCCGGCCACGAAGGAAGTTCCGGCAAAGATGTCGTGACCGCGTATCGGGATGAAGCTGATCCCCATGCGCGGCAAGTTCTAACTCTCTACGCCCAGCTTTTGCGCCGTCTGTGCGCCGAATTGGCGCTGCAATACATGCCACGTGATGGCATTTATTTGGCGGGTAGCGTTGCGCGCGGGGTTCTTTCTCCGGAATTTCTGCCACATCTGACTGCTCCGACCGGTGCACAGAAACGTTTTGGGGATCCGCTGGGAAACATGCCTATGTCACTGATCCTAGAAGACGCAGCTGCACTTCATGGCTGCATCGCCGCAGAGGAAATGCTGGGCGGGTGATTAATTTTTAGGCAACTGCCTGAATTATAGCGCGAATGCTTGGCTAACAAGCGAAAGAGACTCATCATCTACTGCGGCGCGTGATGAAATCAGGCGCATGAACCAACATGCGCCGTTACAGACCACATATGATCCGCACTCGGCCCAACCGCGTGCCAAAGGTGCTGCACGCGTGGCGGTTATTGCGGATGCCAAGGGCGTAACGCGCCTGCGTGATCTGCGGCAATCTGGTTGTCTCAAACTGGTATTCCCCAAGACGTTCCGTCCCGATGCTGAAGCCGTTTTGGTCAATACCTCCGGCGGCATAACCGGGGGCGACCGTCTTGATCTGACGGTTGAGGTAACCGACGGCGCTGCGCTAACTGTCTCCACTCAAGCGGCCGAGCGGATTTACCGCGCGCAACCCGGTGAAGAAGGCCGTGTGCGGAACATGCTGTCCGTTGGGCCAAACGCCAAACTGTCTTGGTTGCCCCAAGAAACGATCTTGTTTGATCACGCTGCCCTGCGCCGCAAGCTGAGCATTACATTGGACCCAACGGCAGAGTTGGTGTTGGCGGAAACCCTCGTCTTTGGTCGGACGGCCATGGGTGAAATCGTGCGCAATCTGTCATTGAGGGACCGCGTTTCGATCACGCGCGAGGGCGCGCCGCTCTACCTCGATGACATTTCTCTGCAGGGCGATGCTGCGGCTCATCTTGCCAGGCCCGCGACCGCAGGAGGCGCAGGCGCGATTTGCAGCCTTGTTTGCGTTTCGCCATCGGTCGCCACCCTTTTGCCACGCCTGCGCAGTGTTTTGCCTCGCACTGCCGGGGCCAGCATGATTGCCCCTGATACAGCCGTGATGCGGATCCTTGCCCCTGACAGTTTTGTCCTGCGGCAAAGTTTGATCCCAGTGCTGAACCTGCTGACCAACAACACATTGCCCCCCTGCTGGAGACTGTAATCGATGCAACTTACCCCGCGTGAAAAGGACAAGCTACTGATCGCCATGGCTGCCGAAATTGCGCGCAAACGACTGGCACGTGGCGTCAAGCTGAACCACCCAGAAGCAATCGCGCTGATCACTGATACGGTCGTTGAAGGTGCCCGCGATGGCCGGTCTGTCGCTGATATGATGGAGGCGGGAGGCCATGTGGTGACCCGTGATCAATGCATGGACGGCATCGCCGAGATGATCCCCGAAGTACAGGTCGAGGCGACCTTTCCAGATGGGACAAAGCTTGTCACCGTCCACAATCCAATCCGCTAGGAGCCGCCCATGATCCCCGGAGAAATCATTCCCGCCGACGGCACGTTAACCCTTAACGAAGGGGCCAAAGCGCAAACCTTGATGGTCGCCAATACTGGCGACCGCCCTGTGCAGGTTGGCAGCCACTACCACTTCGCCGAAACAAATCCCGCGCTCGATTTTGATAGAGATGCGGCACATGGCTGTCGTTTGGATATCGCTGCTGGAACCGCTGTGCGGTTTGAACCCGGACAGCGTCGTGAGGTGCAGCTGATCCCGATTGGTGGCGCGCGTAAGGTGTTCGGGTTTAATGGTAAGGTGATGGGCCCACTTGCGCTCGCAGCAGGGCTTTTGCTTTCGACGTTTTTCGCGCCGGGTGCACAAGCGCAAAGCGCTTTAGAATGCGTTAGCCCACAGACACAGCAGCTTATGAATGCCTGTGCCGCGCGGGACTACGACATGTCCGACATCGCGCTGAATGCTGCTTGGGGTCCTGCCAAGAGTTACGCCGACAGCATCAAGCAAGGTGCGGCCCTGCTCAAGGCACAACGTGCTTGGTTGGCCTACCGCGATGCGGCGTGCGAAGTGCAGGCGAGCCCCTATCAAGGCGGCTCGATACAGCCGTTGATCCACCTCGTTTGCCTAAGCGAACTGACTGAGCAGCGTACCGCAATGCTCAACGAATTCCGGAGCAACTGACATGCCGACGCAAATTCCCCGCGCTCAATATGCAGCGATGTATGGCCCTACAACGGGCGATAAAGTCCGCCTGGCCGACACCGATCTGATTATCGAGGTTGAGCGAGACCTGACCACCTACGGCGAAGAGGTCAAATTCGGTGGCGGTAAAGTGATCCGTGATGGGATGGGGCAATCGCAGGTAAGCCGCGCCGGTGGAGCGGTCGATACTGTCATCACGAATGCGCTGATTGTGGATCATTCGGGCATCTATAAAGCCGACGTCGCACTCAAAGACGGGCTGATCCATGCCATTGGCAAGGCCGGCAATCCCGATACCCAAATTGGTGTCGACATCATCATCGGGCCAGGCACGGAAATCATCGCAGGCGAGGGGCGCATCCTGACGGCGGGCGGGGTGGACAGCCACATTCATTTCATCGCCCCGCAACAGATGGAAGACGCGCTGCACTCCGGGGTCACCACGTGTTTCGGCGGCGGCACGGGCCCTGCGCATGGCACACTGGCGACCACATGCACGCCTGGGCCTTGGCATATCGGACGGATGCTGCAGGCGTTCGATGGGATTGCGATGAACGTTGGCTTTGCAGGCAAAGGCAACGCCAGCCAACCGCAAGCGCTAGAAGAAATGGTGCGGGGTGGTGCCTGTGCGCTCAAGCTTCACGAGGATTGGGGCACAACACCTGCCGCCATCGATTGCTGTCTGACTGTCGCTGATGCGATGGATGTCCAAGTTATGATCCACACCGATACACTCAATGAGTCCGGCTTTGTTGAGCATACGGTGGGGGCCATGAAAGGCCGCACGATCCATGCCTTTCACACCGAAGGCGCAGGAGGTGGTCACGCACCCGACATAATCAAAATATGTGGCGAGGAATATGTGATCCCGTCGTCAACCAACCCGACGCGGCCCTTTACGGTCAACACGCTCGAAGAGCATCTGGACATGTTGATGGTGTGCCACCACCTCGACAAATCAATCCCCGAAGACATCGCCTTTGCCGAAAGCCGCATCCGGCGCGAAACGATCGCTGCCGAGGATATATTGCATGACATCGGTGCGTTTTCGATTATCGCGTCCGACAGTCAAGCTATGGGCCGCGTAGGCGAGGTGGTAATCCGCACATGGCAGACCGCAGATAAGATGCGCAAGCAACGCGGGCGTTTGCCAGAAGAAACCGGCGAAAACGATAATTTCCGGGTGCGCCGCTACGTCGCGAAATACACCATCAACCCGGCGATCGCTCAAGGAGTTGGCCATGTGTTGGGCTCGGTTGAGCCAGGCAAAAGGGCCGATCTGGTGTTGTGGAACCCGGCATTCTTTGGCGTCAAAACTGAGATGGTGCTGATGGGCGGCACCATCATTGTTGCCCAAATGGGTGATCCCAACGCGTCGATCCCCACACCACAACCTGTCTATAGCCGACCCATGTTTGGAGCCTTTGGCCGATCCTTGGAACGCTCTTGCGTCACGTTTGTGTCGCAGGCTGCTCAGTCGTCCGGCATTGGGGCGGAGCTTGGATTGGCGCGCGATACCATCGCCGTGAAAAACACCCGCACCATTGGGAAAAAGGACATGATCCTCAACGACGCCTTGCCAGTGATGGAGGTCAATCCAGAAACCTACGAGGTCCGCGCTGATGGCGAATTACTTACCTGTGAGCCTGCAGAAACCCTGCCCATGGCCCAACGCTATTTCATGTTCTGAGGGATATTTATGAACACACCCATTGCCCAAACGCACCACCGAAATGGCCATTGGTCCGGTCCTGCGCAGACTTGCACGCTGGATTATGCTGCCCGATTCTTGCGCCGCAAACGCCTGGAAACAACACAGGGTCAGGCTTTCATCGTGGACCTTGCTCAGACGACGTCACTAGATGACGGCGATGCGCTGGAACTTGAGGATGGTGCGCGCATTGAAATCCGCGCTGCAGATGAAGAACTGTTGTCTGTGACGGGGCGCGACCTTGTCCGGTTGGCCTGGCACATTGGCAACCGGCACACGCCCTGTCAGATCGCGCAGGGTCATCTACTGATCCAGAACGATCCGGTAATCGCGCATATGCTGGAACATCTTGGCGCGGAATTAGCCCCCGTCACAGCGCCCTTTACGCCAGAAGGTGGGGCATATGGCATGGGCCGAACGCACAGCCACGATCACGGGGCAACGGCGCATTCGCATGCCTGACACAGCCCTTTTGACCCTGACGCAATGGTTTTCGCCCAGCTTTCCGCTGGGGGCTTTCGCCTATTCGCATGGGCTTGAAACAGTGATCCAAAACGAAACGATCCGCACGGCCAGCGATCTGCAGGAATGGCTCGAGGATGTGATGGCGCATGGCACGGGGCGCAATGATGCAATCTTGCTGCGTGCGGCGTATCGATGCGAAGACCTCACATCTGTGCAGTCCGTTGATGCCCATGCCCGCGCCTTTGCAGCGAGCGCTGAACGGCTAATTGAGACACTGGATCAAGGCAGCGCCTTTGCCCGAACCACTGCCGCACTTTGGGATACCGATGCGACACCCTTAACCCTTCCCTTGGCCGCCGGTTTTGCGGCGCGACAGCTGGATCTGCCGCTCGATCTGACCGTCACACTTTATCTTCAGAGCTTTGCAAGCAACCTCGTTTCTACCGCCGTGCGCCTTGTTCCGTTGGGTCAGACCGAAGGGCAAGCGGTACTGTCTGCCCTCGCGCCCCTGTGCCACGTTATTGCGCGCGAAACTGCAGACACATCCCTCGAAGATCTCTCCAGTACTGCATTCCTCAGCGATATTGCAGCGATGCAGCACGAAACTCTCAGCCACAGGATATTTCGCACATGAGCACCATGAATGGCCCACTGCGCATCGGCATTGGCGGTCCCGTCGGCGCAGGTAAAACCACGCTAACCGCTGCCATCGCCCGCGCCTTACACCCGAAGCTTTCGCTGGGCGTGATCACCAACGATATCTACACCCAAGAGGATGCCGAAGCACTGATGCGGATGCAGATACTGCCCCAAGATCGCGTGATCGGGGTGGAAACCGGCGGCTGTCCGCACACCGCGATCCGTGAGGATGCGTCCATCAACCTCGCCGCCATCGCGCGTATGCGAGACCGCCACGCTGACCTTGATCTGGTGTTGATTGAGAGTGGCGGCGACAACCTGTCAGCGACCTTTAGCCCCGAATTGGCCGATTTAACAATCTATGTGATCGACGTTGCCGCAGGAGAAGAAATCCCGCGTAAGGGGGGGCCTGCGATCACGAAATCCGATCTGCTGGTCATCAACAAGACCGACCTTGCACCGCATGTCGGTGCTTCTTTGGAAGTGATGAATCGCGATGCCAAAAAGATGCGCGGGGCGCGCCCGTTCGTATTTTCCGCTTTGCGCCATGGTGATGGTGTCGATGCGATTGTGGACTACATCTTGCGCGAAGGCGGGCTGGAAGCGCAGATGACGACCGTCAAGCAAGCTAGCTAACGGCTAAGTATCACGCCATTTAATCGAACAGCCAATGCTCGCTGTCTGATCCGCGGGTCCGTGTTTTGTTGCCGCGATTTGGCGCATGGCATCCAGCAGTTCAGCCTTGCGCGTGTCTGATGTCTCGCGCCCTGCATTGTCCAACCGTCCGCGATATTGCAGCTCAAAATTGGCATTGAAACCAAAGAAGTCTGGCGTGCAAACAGCTCCATATGCCTTTGCCACTGATTGATCTTCGTCGATCAGATACGGGAAAGGGAAACCATGGCGATCGGAAAATTTCACCATGTTTTCAGGATTGTCTGAGGGTACATGCGCATAGTCATTGGACATGACTGCAACGACGCCGACCCCCTCAGCCATTAGACTTGCCGCATCGCTCGACAGCTTGTCGGCAATGGCCTGAACGTAAGGGCAATGATTGCAGATAAAGGCGATCAACAGGCCGTTTTCGCCCATCAACCCGACTAAATCATGACGTGCACCCTGCGGGGTCGCCAGATCAAAAGCTGGTGCTTTCCAACCAAAGTCGCAGACAGGGGTATCAAGAAGCATCGGCTTTTCCTTTGTAGTTTTGGCCTAAGTCCCGCCATCGCCGAACGCCGCATGCACTTGGCTGGACTAATCCTACGTTTCGAAATCGACATGGATATGGTTGCCGTCTGGATCCCATACGTTGAAGGCCACAAGCTTCATCTTGGGCTGGTCTGAACGACGATACTTTTCGCCAGAGGCGTTCAGGCGATCCTCAAAGCCTGTGGCCCCTTCGGCCCGGAATGCGAAATGCTCAAGCTTCAGCGGCACCTCGGATCCGGTGCCTGCGTCCTCTTCGACATCCATCAGATGCACGACTGCTTGATCCCCGGCGAACAGCCACGCGCCGGGAAACGGAAAATCAGGCCGCTCGCCAATGCGCAGACCCAGAATATCCGTGTACCACGTGACCATTTTGTCCAGTTGTGTCGTGCGGAGGTTGACGTGATCGAGCTTGGTTATCTGCATGGAAGGTCTGCCTATTCTACTTATGTCAAAAACGTCTTCGCTTTTCGGAAAGCTCAAACAAGGACGTTCCCGCCCAACGGGTAGCGCGCGATTTCACCGAACATACCATTCTCATTTTGCCCCACCAGCGTAAGGCTGTCGATACGCACAGGGTCAGACAGATAGGGTGCGAAATGCGCCGCTGCGAGATCGCGCGCGACCTCAGGCTGTTCAGTCCAACCCGTCAGGGTCATGTGAAACCTAAACTGATCCAGCACGTAAGGGTAACCCCAGTCGCGCAGGTGTTGATCCTGTTCTGGAGAAAGCGATTTTTTGCGCCGCTTAGCCAACTCTTGTTCTAAAGGCGGCGCACGGAAATTATCCAACCGGGTCACAACCTCAGCTGCAAGCTGGGCCAAACCCGTCTGATCTCCGCACGGTGTCAATGTCACGATGCGGCCCAGGCAGGTGACTTCGAGCCCCTCTAACATGACAGGCGACAGCGTTTGGCTCAAGGCGGATATGGCTGCCTCAAGCGCCACCGCATCGGTGCCATTTCTTAGGAAGAACGGCGGTTTGATCGTGCCGTGCAGGCCGTATTTACGCGGGGTCCGTGTCAGTTTGGCCAAATCCAGATCACCGACCATTGCGTGATCCACAGCCACGCTGCGCGCCACATCCCAGCCCATCCAGGCCGCGCCAACCTCTGCAAAAGCACCTTGAGGCGTATAGTAGATAGCGTAGCGTTCAAACATGCCCGTGCCCCTCGTGCGGTCACCTTGGTTTTCACGAATTTAGTTGGCGATGCAAGGTGCAGGAGTAACCAGGAGCGCAAGCAGCTATCGTCCTCATCTCAGAAGACTAGCAGAGCGGCCGAGGATCAATCACTGATTAGAGGGCCTTCAGCGCAGCGTAGGCCGCCCTGTAGCGAGCGTAGCCATCTTGCATCGCGCCGCTGAGAGCTGCATCTGGTGCAACCGTCTGTGCCAACGGAGGTTGCGTCGCGATCTCGATACCAGCGCCCGTCGCGGCCATCATTCCGAGGCGCGCGGCACCGAGGGACGCTCCGAAATCACCGTCTTTTGGCACGTCAAGCTGGATACCCAGTGTGCTTGCCAGCATCGACAGCCAATGTGCAGATTTTGCACCGCCACCTAATGCTAGGGCGCTGCCAATTTTTGTACCAGTTGCGGCGAGGGCCGCCTGATTGTCGGCAAAAGCAAAGCTGACACCTTGCAAGACTGCGCGCGTCGCTGCGCGGGCATCAGTTGCGTGATCGAGGTGCAGAAATTGGCCGCGGATGGATGCATCATTATGAGGGGTTCGTTCGCCGCCTAAGTAGGGCAGAAAAAGCGTACGCGAAGGGGCTTCAACGGGTCCAAGATCGGACGTTAGCGCCGCTGCAGATTGCCCTGTCAGGCGTGACAGCCATTCAAGCGCATCACTGGCGGCAAGGATCACTCCCATCTGGTGCCATGTTCCCGGCACTGCGTGGCAAAACGTATGCACGGCGGAGGCGGGATCAGGTCGGTAGCCGTCGTTGGCAGCGAACAGAACACCTGAGGTCCCAAGCGACAAAAACGCCGTGCCATCCTGCACCACGCCCGCCCCGATGGCCGCCGCGGCATTGTCGCCTGCGCCGCCTGCTATAATCATCTGTGGCAACCCCAAATCGGCGGCTAAAGATGCGCGCAATTTGCCAGAGGGCGCAGAGCCTTCGACCAAGGTTGGCATCTGACTGCGCGAAAGGTGGCACTCGTTTAAGAGCGCGTCGGACCAATCCCGTGCGGCTGTATCGAGCCAAGCTGTGCCAGCAGCGTCAGACATTTCCGATGCATATTCGCCAGTCAGAAACAGGCGGAGGTAGTCTTTGGGCAGCAAGATATGGGCCGTCTTCGCAAAAATCTCTGGTTCGTGCCTGCGCACCCATTCGACTTTTGGGGCAGTGAAACCGGGAAAAACGATGTTGCCGGTGATCTCGCGAAAGCGTGGATCAGCGTCCATCGCGGCGGCCTCAGCGTGGCTGCGGGTGTCATTCCACAACATGCAAGGGCGCAGCGGGACACCATCTGCATCCACAAGGGTCGCGCCGTGCATGTGCCCGGCCAATCCAATGCCCGCAACGCCGCTACAGTCCGCTTTTGCCGCAAGTGCGCGCAACGCCGTTACAGCAGCATCGCACCAGCTTTGAGGGTCTTGTTCAGACCAGCCATCGTGCAACCGCTCGACACTCAGCGGCACGGTGTGCTCAGCTAACACCTGTTGGGCGTCGTTGATCAAAATGGCCTTGAGTGACGACGTGCCTAGATCAAGACCAATAAAACTCATGCCGCGGCCTTTGGGTTTTTGCCGAGGATAATCATCGACAAGATGTCATCCTCGGTGACGTCCTCCACCCGCTCTGATCCCACCATCTGGCCATTCTTCATCACGGCGATACGGTCGCATAATTCCATCATTTCACGGGTGTCGTGACTGATCAGGAAAATACCCAAACCCTGTTTCTTCAGCTCTTTGATCAGCTCTGCCACCATCGCGGTTTCATGCACCCCCAGGGCCGCTGTCGGTTCATCCATGATCAGGATTTTGGCATTAAAATAGACGGCACGTGCAATGGCAACGGATTGCCGTTGCCCGCCTGATAAAGCCGAAACAGGTTCTTTGAGCTTTTTGAAGTTTGGGTTGAGGCGCGCCATGATTTTGCGGGTCTCCGCTTCCATCCGCCCATCATCGACAAAACCAAGTCCGGTCGTCAATTCTCGCCCCAGAAACAGATTGCTTGCAGCATCCAAGTTGTCAGCCAAGGCAAGTGTTTGATAGATCGTCTCGATATTCTGATCGCGGGCATCGCGGGGGGAGTTGATCTCCACCTTGTTGCCGTTGATGAAGATCTCTCCGCTGTCCATTTTGTAAGCGCCAGAGAGCATCTTGATGAGCGTTGATTTACCCGCCCCGTTATGGCCAAGCAATCCGACAACCTCGCCGGGTTCCAAAGTAATGCTGACGTTATCTACCGCCTGCACACCGCCAAAAGCGATCGAGACGTCTTTCATTTCAACCAAAGGTGCTGTCATTTACTTGGCTCCTAAACGCTTGCGGTAGATGATGTCGACCCAGACGGCAAAGACCAAGACGGCGCCCACAACAATGTTTTGATAGGGCGCATCGACGTTGACCATCGCCATGCCCGATTGCAGTGATTGCATGATCAACGCGCCAATGATTGCGCCGTAGATCGTGCCAATACCGCCTGATAATGCCGTGCCACCAATTACAGCAGCCGCGATAACGCGCAGCTCATCCAGCGTGCCAATGTCATTGGTGTGATAGGTCTGGCGAGCCGAGGCAACAATCGCGCCGATGGCGCAAAGCAGACCCATGATGGCAAAAATCTTGACGGTCAGGAGCCGCGTGTTCACGCCGGTCAATTCGGTCGCATCAGGGTTCCCGCCGGTTGCAAAAATATAGCGCCCCAGCCGTGTTCGCTGTGCCACGACCGTCATTGTGATCGCGACGACCAACAACACGAGCACCGAGATAGGTAAGCCATAGCTCGCCGCACAAACTTCTGCACTTTCGCAGCCATATTCTGCAAAGTCGCGCGCAACGACGCGTTCGGGCACATTGTAGGCGTTTAGGACTGCAACAAAGCCCAAGATCGCGATCATCAGTATTGCGCCAATGGTGACTTCTGCCGCGACAGGTTTTACCGGAAAACCGTGCCCGACACGTGTGCGCCGGGCATTAATCAAAAGCCACGCTGCAGTGGCCGCAGCGATCAGTCCAACGATCCAGCTCCATGCTGCGCCAAGGGTTCCGTTGATCCCACCAAAGAGTTGAAATGTCGGATCGAGTGGCCCGATCGTTGCGCCATCAGTCATAAACCAGCCGACGTTGCGCCAAATCAACAGCCCGCCAAGCGTGACAATAAAGGCAGGGATCAGTTGGTAACCCACCAACCAGCCCTGAGCAGCGCCAATCGCGGCACCCGTAATCAAACCAGCAAGGATCGCAATCCAGGGAATCATCGGGTGGCCCAGCGGAAGGCCGAGCACGTCGGGCAAAAACGCTGTTTGGGTCATCGCCATAACTGCCGAACAGGTCGCCAACAGCGCGCCAACGGACAAATCGATGTGCCGCATGACAATGATAAAGACCATGCCCGTGGCCATGATCCCCACCGATGCGGTCTGAATTGTGAGGTTGAAAATGTTGCGGGGCGTCAGGAACGTCCCTTCCGTGAACATGCCCAACGAAAAGCCCGCGTTATTATAACCGGTATAAAGATGAAATCCGGCTGCGATCACAAAGAATGCGCCGATCATGCCCAGCAGGCGGGTATCTAGCTCAAGAGACTTGAGAAATGATTTGGAGCGCGGTGGCGCAGTTTGGGTTGCGTCAGACATCAGAAGTCTCCGGTCTCGGGGAAGTTGGGGTGCGGCAAAGTGCATGCAAAAGCCGGTCTGGCCGTCGTTGACCTATGGCGAACTATCACATGTCTTTGAGAAAAAGAGGAAGAATGCCGGCCCGCTGCAGGTGCATCAGGCCGGCACTGATAGAGGCTGAGGCTTAGTTACAAGGAGCAGGACCCGCGGTCACACCCTGGCAAAGCGCTTCTTTGGTGATCCAGCCTGCGTCAACCACAGCCGACAGGTTGTCAGCGGTGACGGGCACAGGAGCCAAGAAGATGGCGGTCAATTCTGTGCCGGCAGGCGACGTCCATGACTGGTGATTGGTAACGGCCATCATGTCGCCGTCGCTGCTGGCCAGCTCAACTGCGATCTCGCCCGCGGCTTTGCCCAGTTCACGTGCATCTTTCCACACGGAAACAGTTTGTGTGCCAAGTGCGACGCGGTTCAGTGCAGCGTGGTCGCCATCTTGTCCGGAAACCGGGATGCCTTCCATGCCTTGGGCCGTAAGCGCAGCAACAACACCGCCTGCAGTGCCGTCGTTAGACGCAACAACCGCATCAACGCCGTTGTCGTTCGCGGTCAGGATCTGTTCCATGTTGCGCTGAGCGTTGGCAGGAAGCCAGCCATCGGTATAGGCCTCGTCCACGATGGTGATTGCACCGCTGTCGATCGCCGCCTGCAAGATCTCTTGCTGACCGCCGCGCAGGAAGTCTGCGTTTGGATCGGTCGGTGAGCCTTTGATCATAACATAGCGACCTTCGGGCTGTGCTGCGAATACGGCGCGCGCTTGCATCCGGCCAACTTCGACGTTGTCGAATGTCAAATAGAACGCGCGGCTGTCTTCGATCAGGCGGTCATAGCCTACAACAGGGATACCCTCAGCTGCGGCGGCGTCGATTGCGGGACCAATGGCCGCGCTGTCTTGTGCCAGAATGATCAGCGCATCAACGCCCTGAGCGATCAGGCTTTCAACATCAGAAAGCTGCTTTGCCGAAGACGATTGCGCGTCAGCAGAGACATAAGTTGCACCGGCGGCTTCAAGCGCGCCTTTGATGGCAGCCTCATCGGTCTTCCAGCGCTCTTCCTGGAAATTCGACCAGCTCACACCAACAGTCACACCGTGACCATCTGCGAATGCCATGTTACCAAATCCGGCGACCGCAACAGCGGCGGCGATTACATATTTTTGCATTTTTATCCTCCCAAGAACTGCCGCATTTTTTTATCAAGCGCGGCTGAGTCGTTTGACCCTGACTTAGATTGCCCTATTTTTTTCAGTTGTCAAAATAAAAACTTGCCATGCGGCCATAGTTTCGCTGTATCATGAGCGGTGACGGGCGCTGAGGGATTGTTTTGTCATGCGATTCCCACCAATCAGCGCGATTATTTTCGAAGGCTAAAGTATTTGGATGATGCAGCTTCATATACCGGCACGGCCCTAAACACTGAAGGTTGTGGTCCGCTTTTGCCCGGCGAGCGGGGAACGGCCAAGCCGTTGCGGCAGCAGATTTTCGAATATGTTCGAGCAAACGGGCAGGCTGCGCGGTCTGATATGACGCGTGCGCTTGATATCAGTCCGGGCTCGGCGACCACGCTGACGGCGGAAATGATCTCTAGCGGTCTTTTGCGCGAAGTCGCGGGTCTTGCCCGTGAGCAGGGCCGTGGCAGGCCTCCCGTGGCGCTAGAAGTAGTGCCGGACCAGACCTATGTGATCGGTATTAAGCTCTCGCACAAAAGCCATTCCGCTGTGGTAACAGATTTTGCGGGCAATATGATCGCTGATGCCTCGGTGGACACGGTCCACACCCGGCGCAGTCTGTCCCAGCTGATGGACGAGATCGCCGAATTGATTGATAAGGTGTTGATCCAAAGTGGTAAGTCGCCCGCTGACATCAAAGCCGTTGGCATTGGGTTGCCTGGAATTGTTGATCATCAATCTGGCGTAGTGCCATGGTCGTCACTGCTGAGTGAGCGGGACCAAGATCTGGCTGCTGCTTTTGCAGCGCGGTTTGAGATGCCGGTCTACCTTGATAATGACGCCAACATGCTGACCTTGGCTGAGCTGTGGTTTGGTGCAGGCCGCGTCATGACAGATTTCGCCGTCGTCACGGTCGAACATGGTGTGGGGATGGGGCTGGTGTTGAACAACCGTCTTTACCGAGGGGCGCGGGGCATGGGGCTGGAACTGGGGCATTCGAAGGTGCAGTTGGACGGTGCCTTGTGCAAATGCGGACAGCGCGGTTGCCTTGAGGCCTACCTTGCCGATTACGCGCTGACCCGCGAAGCCGGGACAGCGTTGGATCAGACATATGGTGGAGACCAGAACGAAAGCGATGTTCTGGAAACCCTCTTTCAGCAGGCGAAATTGGGGAATACTTCGGCCCAGATGATTTTTCGCCGCGCCGGTCGATATCTGGCGTTGGGACTATCCAATATAGTGCAGCTCTTTGATCCCGGTTTGATCATCTTGTCTGGCGAGCGGATGAAATATGACTACCTTTATGCCGACGAAATGTTGACTGAAATGCAATCCCTGACCCTGTCCCAAGGCCGCGCGCCGTGCGAAATCGCGATCCACGCTTGGGGGGATCTGGTCTGGGCGCGGGGGGCCACAGCGTTGGCGCTGTCGTCTCTGACGGACCAAATGTTCAGCAAGTCGGATTTGGCGCTGTGAGGATCGGCATTGCGCTGGCATGTGTGCTAGCAACCCCTGCGGTTGCGGACCCCATGTTTCAAGACATCTCGGATCATTTGCCGCGTCACGTCTATAGTGGTGGGTGGGAACATTTTGTCGGCGGAGGCCTCGCGATTTTCGATTGCGACGGGAATGCTTTACCGGATATTTTTGCCGCTGGTGGCAAGAACCCGGCCAGCATGCTGCGCAACGGGGGCGATATGCAATTCACCGCTGCCCCCTTGCTGGACATCCAAGGGGCGACCGGGGCCTATCCGCTGGACATGGATGCTGATGGCATCATGGATTTGTTTGTCTTGCGGGTTGGGGCCAACCAGCTGTTGAAAGGTGGGGCCAATTGCAGCTTTACCGATGCGACAGCCAAGTGGGGCATCCCGACCCAAGATAAATGGAGCACGGCATTTTCCGCGTGGTGGCAAGACGACTTAAATGGCCCTGTTTTGGCCATTGGCAACTACGTTGATCGCACTGACGTCGATGGTCCGTTCGAGGCATGTGATGACAATGCGATCCTTTGGCCCGGGGCAGGCGGTTATCGCTTTGAGACCCTTGCGCCAGGGTTTTGCCCTCTGTCTATGTTGGCGGCTCAGGATGCGCGCGGGCGTACGACGCTGCGGATATCGAACGACCGGCACTACTATATCTCAGGTGGCTACGAGCAAATGTGGGATGTCTCTGAACGTCGGTTTTTGACCGAGGATGACGGCTGGAAAAACGTGTCACTCTGGGGCATGGGCATCGCCAGCCGCGACTTAACCGGCGATGGGCTTGACGAAGTGATGTTGACCTCAATGGGCGACCAATTGCTGCAGATCGCACAGGCAGATGGGACGTATGCCAATGCACCCTACGAAATCGGCACTTACGCCCAACGCCCCCATATCGGGGATGATGGACGCCCCTCGACCGGCTGGCACGCCGAGTTTGGCGACATTGATAATGATGGCCGTGCCGACTTGTTTATCGCCAAAGGCAACGTTGATCAGATGCCAGGAATGGCAACGCGCGACCCCAACAACCTTCTGATGCAAAATCCAGATGGCCACTTTGTTGAAGCCTCGGTGGGGGCAGGCGTCGCATCGGTCAAAAGGTCGCGTGGTGCGGGGCTTGCGGATTTCGATGCGGATGGGCGGCTTGATTTGGTGGTGCTGAACCGTCGCGCGCCGCTTGAGCTTTATCGAAATGTAACTGCGGATAGTGGCAATTGGGTGCGGATCTCGCTTCGGCAACCCGGCAGTAACCGCGACGCAATCGGTGGCGTGATTGCAGTCACGACAGGCGAATCGACACAGACAATGCAGCATACCATCGGCGGGGGTCATGCAGGTGGCCAGCTTTTGCCAAGGCACTTCGGTTTGGGAGAAGCAACGCAGGCTGAGGTAAAGGTGCATTGGCCCAACGGCTTCAGCTCGATCCATCAGGCCAAAGCGGGTGAGACCCTGATAATCACCCGGCCCTAATTTGGATTAGGAATGCGCAGCCCGCTTGGAACTGCGTCGGGAACGCCTAGTCGTCCCGTAATGCTGATCGGATCGGTCATGCTGTCTAAAAACGCAAGGATGGCTTTGACGTCGCTGTCGCTTAGGCCAACGGGTTTCACCTCCACTGCCGCAGCAATCTGCGCGGCCTGCTCTGGGTCTGACATAACTGCAAAATCATCGGTCTCAAATGGCGGCAAGATCGCCTGCCACGCTTCATACCGTTTCAGCCCAGCCGCGGGGTCTGCGTGGTCCATGATAAACCGCCCCAAATCTTGGTGACTTCCCGCATGCCCATAAGGACCGGTCAGTGCAACATTGCGCAGCGACGGCGTGCGAAATGCATACAAGTCCGCGCGTTTTCCAGTCACCCGAAACCGCCCCTCATCGCGCTGATGGTCTTCAAAACTCGCGGCTTTGCCGGGCCCAATCTGCGGTGCGCCCATGGCGTGGAAATCGTGATCCGTCAAATAGGCGCCTGCGTGGCAGGTCGAACACCCTGCGCCTCCGTAAAACAGCATCATCCCGGTTTGAGCCGCACCCTCCAACTGTGCTTCATCGCGCAAGACCGCATCAAAAGGTGCAGTGTCAGAGCGCCATTCATGAGCCATAAACACCGCGATCGCGTTGGAAATATCGGTGAATGCGATCTCCTCTGGCCCGCCGATATGATCATAAACGTCTTGGAATTGAACCGCATAGGCTGGGAGGCCTGCAACCCGTTTTGCCAGTTGATCCCACGCGCCAGCGCCGCCGGCAATCAACCCTTGGCGGACCGCGCGGGCGACACCGTTTTCGGAGTGGGAGCCTGCCATCTCATCGCGACTGAGCACAGGAAACATCGTCTGAGCGGACAAAAGCGATGCAAAGCCAACAACCATGTCTTCGTCCATCGGCGTGCGCAACCCACCGGGCCGAGACGGGTCAACCTGCAAGCGACCATCATGAAAAAGTACGGTGAACTCGCGTGCGCCTAGGTTAAAAAGCGCAGGGGCATTGCGGGGGATACGTTCTTCGGGTGGATTGTTCGGATCGGCCCGCCGGGCAGGGCCCAGACCAATGCCGCCATCCCCAAAGCCAAGTGATACCCCATCGGCCGTTCCAAGACTGGGGTGGTGGCAGGTCGCACAGGCGACCTCCCGGTTGCCAGAAAGAATCGGATCGTAGAACAACAACTGGCCCAACTGTGCTTCGGCCAGGTTGTTTTCAAAATAGTCGCCGTCCACGATCGGGTTGGGCAGGGTTTGGGCGGTGGCCATCGTGCCGTGCAAGCCAAGGGCGATTAGCATCAGTTTAGATTTCATTTACGTTGCCCTTGAAGATGATTTGCGCTGCTAAGATGACGGTCATCTGCAGCGCAGACAAGAGTAGGTCGTGCGGCAGGGCGGAAAATCAATTTGCAAAGCCGCGGGTCGTTTTGGTTTGATGCGCGTGTGCTTAATCACGCGGTGGCTGTGTGGTCGCGTAAATCCTTCAGAGCGTCCGCTGCAATTTCAAAGGACCTCAACCGTGCTGGATGGTCATGGATCATACCTGTCACCAACAACTCGTCTGGTTGGTATCTGTCGATAATGGTTTGCAACTGCTGTTTGACCGTTTGTGCAGACCCAGTGGCAGAGCACGACAAAGCCTGATTCACCTGCGCGAGCACCGGCGCAGGAATCTGTGCCGCCAGATCATGGGTCGGGCGCGGTAGCTTGCCGGGATTACCGGTCCGCAACTTTGCAAAGCCCAAAATTTGCGAAGACCTGAGGTATTCGGCTTCTTCATCGGTGTCTGCGGCGCAAACCCCAGCCGCCATCATAACATGCGGTTGGCTCAGCGATTGCGACGGCCTGAAGGTTTTGCGGTAGATATCCAACGCCTCTTGCAGCATCGCAGGAGCGAAATGTGATGCAAAGGCGTAGGGTAGGCCCAGCATCGCCGCGAGTTGCGCGCCATAAAGGCTGGAGCCGAGTATCCAGACGGGCACCTGCGTGCCTGCGCCGGGGATCGCACGTACCGGCGCGCCGTCTTGGGCCTCAGAAAAATAGCCGATCAGTTCCTGCACATCTTGCGGAAAACTATCATCGGGTGCCATGTGCCGTCGCAAGGCGCGGGCGGTTGCCATATCGGTTCCGGGTGCACGGCCCAGCCCCAAATCGATCCGATCAGGAAAGAGCGTTGCGAGTGTCCCGAACTGTTCAGCCACAACAAGCGGCGCGTGGTTGGGGAGCATAATGCCGCCCGCACCAATCCGCATGGTTTTGGTCGCGGCCGCCACCTGTCCGATTACCACTGCCGTTGCTGCGCTGGCGATGCCGGGCATGTTGTGATGCTCAGCCAGCCAATAGCGGTGGTAGCCGGCGCACTCCGCCGCACGCGCGAGGTCGACAGTATTGGCGAGTGCATCGGCGGCAGTCTGACCATCGGCAATCGGTGAAAGATCAAGCAGAGAGAAGTGTTTCATTGGAAAATCCAGTGCTTTCTATCTGTATTTTAGGGACCCAAACCGAAGCTCGCTGAGCTGAATATGGATGCTTTGGTAGGACGTAAACAGTGAAATCATCGTCCTTCGGTGGGTTTCGGTGCGGCAAGAACCTACTTCAAAAGAGAGATCAGTTCCGGCACATAGCGGTTGCCTTCGCCCTTTGCCTCTGTGTCCGCATAAACGCCCGCCACTGCAAATGAGACGTTTCCGGCCATCTCCAGATAATCGGACATCGCCTGATAATAGCTAATATCTTTGGCTGCATTGGACAGTGAAAACGCCAAACCAGACGGATCACCATCAGTCAGAAAAGGCGTGAAACGGTCCAGCACCACGCTGCGCCCGCCACCGTTTTGCAAGACGTCCAAAAGCGCCAAAGGATCAATGCCGGCTTTGTCTGCTGTGGCCGCTGCTTCCGACAGGACGGCGGAAAACCCAAGTGAAACGTAATTGTGGATCAACTTCATGGTGTGACCCGCGCCAACCCCGCCCACATAGGTGACGTTTTCCGCGTAGGTCTCAAACAGGGGCAGTTGCGCATCAAACAACGCCTTGTCGCCGCCCACAATCAGGTTCAACCGCCCCTCAGCGGCTTCTTTAGGCGTACGGGTCATGGGGGCGTCCAGAAAATGCCCGCCAGCGGCCTCGATCTGTTTTGCGATCTCAAGAGTTGAGTTGGGAATGGCGGTTGAGCAATCGATAACCACCGTCCCAGGCGAAATTCCGGCCAGCACACCGCCCTCGCAGTTTAACACATCTTCGACCTGCGGCGTGCCTGTGACGCAGATGATAATAACGTCGCAGAGTTTTGCAATATCGGCACCTGTGCCTATCGCGCGTGCACCAAGTGTCGTCAGATCATCAGTCGGCTGGTTGCCGGGATGGTCCAGAAACGAAACCTCGCGTCCGGATTTAGCGATGTTCATGGCAATGCCGTGACCCATGAGGCCGACGCCGATGATACCAACTTTTTCCATGCCCAATTCCCTCTGTTACAGATCGCTAAGAGTGCCACAGTTTATTGCTTTGATCACCTGCCACTTTGAAAGCGGGTTTGATCGTTTCCGCGGGCTAGGCATCGCCCAGACACAAGGATTTGGCTGGACACGGCTAGCTTTTCCAAACTTCGTGGAGCGTTATTCTTTGTCGCCAAGGGCCTTGGTTTGCTTTCGTTGGGCAAGATAGGAGAGCGGCAGTGACAAAAAATAAAGCGTGTTTCCTGCGATCAGGGTGGGCCATGGATAAACCATCAAGGATACAACCAGAACAACCGAAGCGACGATGACCAGCGGCAATGTCGAGCGTTTGATCGACATGTGTTTGATGGAAAAGGTAGGCACCGTGCTGATGGCGAGAAAGCCGACACAAATCACGTAGATCGCGCGGAAAAACGGAAGATTCGTTTCCTGCCAGCCGTAGAGATGCATAAAGACCGGCATCAGCGCCAAACAGGCAAGCGCAGGTGCGGGAACGCCAACAAAGAAGTCGTCCTTCCTGAGCGAGACCTCAGAGCTTTTTACCGACAGGTTGAACCGGGCAAGGCGCAACGCGCAGCAGACTGCCAGCACAAGCGCTGCAAGCCAGCCTAAATTCGCATGCTCGGTTCCAAGATAGAGCGTGTTGTAGATCAAGATACCGGGCGCAATTCCAAAGTTGAAAAAATCCGCCAGCGTATCAAGTTCAGCGCCGAACGGGCTGGCAGTATCCAAAAAGCGTGCCAATTTTCCGTCTGCTGCATCCAAGAATACCGCAAGCAAGATAAAGTAAAGCGCGGTTTCAATATGCCCCTCAAGGCTCATTCTAACCGACGTCATACCCGCGCAGATCGCAAAAACGGTGACCATGCTTGGGACGATGTGGCGCAGCTTGATGCGGGAAGGCGTATTCATTCAGCAATGCCGCCGCGCTGTGTGTTTGGGTTGGCAAGGTCGGCCAAAATCGTCTCGCCTGCGACGGCGGTTTGCCCAACTGACACAAGCGGGGCCACGCCTTTGGGCAGGTAGATATCTAGACGGCTGCCAAAACGGATCAGGCCAAACCGATGTCCAACCTCAATAGCGTCGCCTTCACTGACAAAACAGACGATCCGCCGCGCCACGAGCCCTGCAATCTGCACAACGCCAATCCGAACGCCATCTGGAGATTCGATTGTTAGGCTATTGCGCTCATTATGTTCGCTCGCCTTGTCCAAAGACGCGTTGAGGAATTTGCCGTGGCTGTAAACAATATGTGTCACATTGCCCGCGATCGGAGCGCGGTTCACGTGGCAATTAAAGACGTTCATGAAGACGGAAACCCGCTTTACGGGGTCGTCGCCCAATCCTAGATCTTTGGGTGGCACAACATCTTCGACCAAGGACACAATGCCATCTGCAGGTGATACAACGAGGCCTTCCTGTTGGGGTACAATCCGAACGGGGTCACGAAAGAAGTAATAACACCAGACTGTTACGCCTGCACCAAGCCAAAAGAGCGGCTCCCAGACCAACGCGAGACACAAAGCAATCACTGCAAAGATCGCAACGAACTTCCGGCCTTCTTTGTGCATCGGGACGGCAACGATTTTGAGCATGTTCATGGAAGTTCTTTCAAGAAAAGGCAAAGTACCGGGTTGTAACCGCACTCAGAAAGCCGGCAATGGCGCGCAATAGGTGCGATTTTTATCCGCGTCCTTGGGTTTGTTGCGTCGCGGGCAAACTCTTCCCAGTTTGGTGCCGGAGGGTCAATGATGCATTCTGTTTTTGGGTTTCAGGCTTTGTGGAATGCAGATGTTAAATGACGGTGAAAATGGTCCGACAAAAGCGTGTCACGTTCCGTTTTGAGCGAGTGTTTTGCCTGATTGTCTTAATGGGCATAGGGATGATTGCTCAAACCTCAGGCGAGTAGATGCGGTAAGGTTTTGGGTGATGGTCAAGCAGCCCAAACACCAATCCTAACTTAGGTATTGATACATAACCAAGTAGACGCGACAGCGGCTTCCGTCTGGGATGCAGGGCGTATATTGGGCTAGACGTTCCGTTTGTGGGCCGTGGTCCAGACGCCACTTTTTTCCCCGCCGCCCGGCGTGATGCCAAATTAATCCTCAGTTGAGTAGTGCCGCATTCAATCGCCGGTAATATCATCCGGCAGAAGCCTTGAAACAAGCCCAACCAAAAGCGCGATACTCACCCCGAAACTGAGCAATCCACTCACTGCGCTGAACGTTGAAAATAAGCGAATACTGGGGCCCAAAACGATGTCGCCATATCCCAGCGTCGTATAGGTTACTGCAGAAAAATACAGCGCTTCTTGCATTTCAACAAAGGCACCCAAGGCAAGCCAAACAGCCGCCCAAAGCCAGATCTGGAAACCGTGCGACGCAAGGATCGCGGCAATCATCATGCCAACAAGCAGTATTTCCTTGAACTTCTTTTTGGTAATCCAAGAATGCTGCGCGGTGCTCTTCAAGAGGGGCAAGCAAGCGAACAGCGCTAAGATGTGCAGAATGCAGCTGGCTCCAAGTAAAACCGTGCCTAACGCGACCTGGTAAAAAAGATTCATTGGAAGGGACCCTTTTCTTCGAGCATCAGACGTCTTTGTAAACGTCTATTCGAAAACAAAACTTGGACACTGCCATGCGCTTTGTGACAGCCGCCGTCATTCATCGTTTTGCGGGAAACGCAGGCTTTGCGCAAGACTTTGTACACCAAGTCCAGCGTCGAGCCAGAGCTCTTAGAGCACGTGTGGCTTTCCCCGCGCGAGCCGTGAGTTGGGTCAGAAGTCAGGTACGGCAATGGCCTCAGCGCATCTTGGCGGATTGCGCCAGTTTCAACGCCATATCTTTTGAAAACAGGGACTCGACGGCGATACGGAAATGCACATTTTTCCCCATCGCTTCCAGCAAACGGTGCCTGTCCCACACCACAGCTTTTGAGCCAGCGCGGCTGTGGACGGTCGCGGTTGCTTCGAAGCCACCAATGATGGAAACCTCGCCGATGAAGACTGTGGGCCCAGTGGTAAATTTATAGTCGTTCTTGCAGACGTCGACTTCACCCTCAAGAACGTAAAAAACGTGATCTGGCACAACGCCCAACTCGGTTAATATTTCGGGTCCGTCAAAGGTTTTGATTTCGGCCGTTTTCATTAACTGTCGAAACGCACCTGGCTCGATGTCGCCGATTGTCTCGTAGATTGAGAGGTGGGCCTTAGAAATTGAAAAGGTCGAGCGATTGGCAAGGGTGCGGAGAAATCCGTATATCGACGTTGTCCCAATACATGCAGTGCCAAAGATCGCGGGCCAAAGCGGATCGTCCGCTGCAACGAAATAATACAACAGGTAAAGTGACGTTCCCAACAGCAGAAAAAGCCTCAGAGTTAGCTGGTTGGAAAAGATATAAGCTATGGTTTGAAGAGCCGCAGCCGCCACCACGATAATGCCGGGTGAGGTCAAGAAATCGGCAGCCGTTTCAACCCACATTCAAGAACCCAAACCACAAATTTGCAAAACGTGTTGAAATCGCTGGCAGGAAAAACAACGTCGCGCAAGATGTTTCTCGTTCTGATTGAAGCGCTGGATGTACAAAATACACCGAAATCTTTGAGTGTTGCTGCTGTTTGACACTGAAGGTTTCGCTGGGATTGGTGTGAATTTCCGAGAGAGTATCAAGGTAAATACAGCCACAGATTTCGAAGGCCCGGTTCAAAAGCTGAGCCTCAGGGTTCGTGTGCAGTCATAACATATCAAGATCTTGTAGATGCATCATTTGGCCGCTCTGAATGAAAAATGCTCTTGCGGCTAACCATGATCGGTTGCGGTATGACTCTGTCAGATAACGAGCAGCATAGTTGGGTTGCTTAAGCGAAACTCTGCAAGACGCCCACACATATCATCTGAGAAGCACGCTGTGCCCAACTCAATATGGCAAGGCCGCCCGTATCGCCAATCGAGGAGTTAACAAACCCCAGTTCAGACATCTCGGGCGGGAAAGCACGCCGCAAGTGCCGGAACACCGGCATCCGTCAAACCGGGATTATAGCTGGCACTGAACGACCGTAAAGTTGGACCAGGCCCCATTGCCGTTTGGCGCAACGCATCAGCCAACCTGTCCGCGGCCTCTAGGCAAACAGGGCTGGCGATTGCCTTTAGGGCATCGATCAATATGTTCATGAGAGGTGGTCTCCTGCCTTCAAGATATCCTGCGGCCGGAAGTGGCGCAACGCAATATGGCTGTGCTTTCCGACCAAAGATTGCAGAGGTTAACCAAGAACAGAATTGACGGCACGCAACGTTGCCGCAACCACGGTGTCAGCCTCGTCTTTGCTTAGACAAAATGGCGGGGCAAATCCAAGGATGTCACCTTGGGGCATCGCCCGTGCAATTACGCTGTCTTGCTCCAGCAATTTTGCTGAGACCTGCGGGCCGATCTTGTCCGCCGCATCAAAGAAAGTCCGATTGTCCTTATCTTGCACAAATTCCACCGCGCAAAGCATGCCCTCGCCGCGGATGTCCCCAACATGGGGATGATCAGTCAATGCCTCGGCCATGGTTTTATTAAGATACGCGCCGACGTTCCCTGCGTTTTCAACCAGATTAAGGTCTTCAATCAGCTTGAGGTTGGCGACCCCGGCGGCAGCACCGATGGGATGCGCGGAATAGGTCCAGCCATGGCCAATGGGGCCGTTTTCATCGGTACCTTGCTCCAGCACCTTCCAAACTTTGTCCGAAATGATTGAGCCAGACAGTGGTGCGTAGGCAGAAGTTAATCCCTTGGCGATGGTGATAATATCGGCCTCAAACCCATAGTGATCAGCCCCGAACATGGAGCCCAAACGCCCAAAGCCGGTTACAACTTCGTCTGCGATCAACAAGATGTCATGCCTGTTGAGGACCGCTTGGATGGCAGGCCAATATCCGGCGGGGGGCGGCACAATGCCACCAGTGCCCAAGAGTGGTTCGCCGATGAACGCAGCAATTGTATCCGCTCCTTCATGGGCGATCTGGGCTTCGAGGTCGGACACGCAATGGGCTACAAACTGCGCTTCACTTTGCTCTAAATTCTTGCGGCGGTAGTAGTAGGGAGCCTCTGTGTGGAGTACCCCGGCGAGCGGCAGGTCGAATTTTTTGTGAAACAACTCAAGACCGGTCAGCGATCCTGTCATCAGTCCTGATCCGTGATATCCACGCCAGCGCGAAATGATCTTTTTCTTCTCTGGGCGTCCCAGGATATTGTTGTAATACCAAATCAATTTGATGTTGGTTTCGTTCGCATCAGACCCGCCAAGGCCAAAGTAAACCTTGGACATATTGGCCGGCGCGCGGTCGAGGATCATTTTGGACAGCGTGATCGAAGCCTCGGTGCCGTGTCCGACGTAAGAATGATAATAGGCCAGCTCCTTGGCCTGCGCCGCGATCGCATCGGCGATCTCTTGACGGCCGTACCCGGCGTTGACGCAGTAGAGCCCGGCAAAGGCATCCAGAAGCTTGTTGCCGTCTCGATCTTCGATGTGAACGCCGCTGGCGGTCTTGATAATCCGGCTTGGGCTTTCGCCTCGGGCGTGTTGAGCCAGATGTGTCGAGGGATGAAAGAAATTATCGCGGTCCCAACTGTCCAATTGATCGTTCTTGAGCATCTTAACATCCCGTTTTTAGAGGCGTGATTTACAATTTGTGCACAACGACGCATGAATCACTTGCTTTACTGGCGGAAAATCACACAAAATCACAAATAACTCCATCACAATCTTCATGTTGTGTACATCTAAAGATCAACCACTCGAAAGGATGGCCCTTGCCTCAAGAAAATGCCCCCTTCCGCTCGGCGGAATATGCCCGTCGCATCGCCAAGACTCGTGCGGCAATGCAATACGCAGGTCTGGATGTGCTGTTTGTCACGGATCCCTCAAACCAAGCATGGCTCACGGGCTATGACGGCTGGTCATTCTATGTACATCAAGGGGTTTTGCTGGGGCTCGAGGGCGATCCGATCTGGTGGGGGCGCCAGATGGACAGCATTGGCGCTGGCCGCACCTGCTGGATGGATACGGATCATATCCACGGCTACGGGGACCATTTCGTGCAATCGACACAACGTCATCCGATGCAAGATTTGGCAATCCATATTCGCGACTTGGGATACGAAAAAGCCCGCATCGGTGTTGAGATGGACAACTACTATTACTCCGCCAAGGCCCACGCGACACTGCTAGAGGAATTGCCGCAAGCAACGATCGGTGACGCCACCGCGATGGTCAATTGGCAGCGGTTGATCAAATCCGAAGACGAGATTGCCTTCATTCGAAAGGCGGCGCGGATTTCCGAAAAAATCATGATCACTGCATTGGATAAGGCTGAGCCGGGGCTGCGCAAAAATGAATTGGTTGCAGACATCTACCATGCTGCGATCACGGGAGTGGATGACATCTGGGGGGATTATCCCGCCATTGTTCCGCTCACGCCCTCAGGGCTGGATGCCACGGCGGCTCATCTCACTTGGGATGGCACGCCCATGCGCAGCGGCGAAGCAACGTTTTTCGAGTTGTCTGGGTGCTACCGTCGGTATCACGCGCCGCTTTGCCGGACGATCTATTTGGGTACACCGCCCGCTGAAATGCTCGCGGCCGAACAGGCTCAACTCGAAGGGATTGAGGCAGGGTTGGATGCTGCGCGGGCAGGGGGGCGCACGTGTGACATCGCCAACGCCTTTTTGGACGTCCTAAAGGCGCATGGAATAAAGCGGGAAGGGCGATGCGGCTACCCGATTGGACTTAGTTATCCGCCAGATTGGGGCGAACGCAGCGCCTCTATTCGCAGCGAAGACCAAACCATTCTTGAGCCGGGAATGGTGTTTCACTTTATGCCTGCGCTGTGGATGGACACCTGGGGATTAGAGACAACTGAAACCATTCTGATCACCGAAAATGGTGCTGCAGAGGCGCTTTGCAATGTCGATCGCAAGCTGTTTGTGAAACCGTAAGTCATGGAGTTATTGAACCGGACCAAGGAAGTGCTGCACGACCTGATCGGCTTTCCCACGGTCTCCACTGACAGCAATCAGGCGTTGATTGCATATGCCGCCAACCTGCTGAGCGATTGCGGGGCCAAGGTTGATCTGGTCGCAGCACCTTGTGGCACCAAAGCCAATTTATTTGCCACGTTCGGCCCGGAAGTCGATGGTGGCATTTTGTTGTCGGGCCATAGTGACGTTGTGCCTGTCACAGATCAAAACTGGACCAGCGACCCTTTCACAATGACGGAGCGTGAGGGGCGGCTTTACGGTCGTGGTACCTGCGATATGAAGGGGTTTATTGCGGGAATCCTTGCCTTGGCACCTCGGTTTGCCACTCGGGTTACAACCCGTCCCTTGCATGTCGCACTGACCTATGATGAAGAAACCGGCTGCCTTGGCGCGCAGCATTTGGCGCAAACCTTGCAAGACCGCGGTTTAACTCCCGGCGTGGCCATTATTGGTGAGCCCACGAATATGCGGATCATCGAAGGCCACAAAGGTTGTTACGAATATTCGACCCATTTTCGGGGGCTGGAGGGGCATGGATCGGCCCCAGAGGCAGGGGTGAATGCCGTCGAATTCGCCGTGCGTTATGTGAATCACCTGTTGGATTTGAAGCACATGTTGCGAAGCATGGCCCCAGACGGCAGCCCGTTTGTACCGCCTTGGACCACTGTGAACGTCGGTGCGCTGCACGGAGGTGTCGCGCATAATGTGATCGCATCCAAGGCGCAGGTTGATTGGGAAATGCGACCGGTTCAAACCTCTGATGCAGATTTTGTAAAATCCGCATTGAACCAGTATTGCGAGACCAACCTTTTGCCAGAAATGCGTGCGGTTTTCCCCGCAGCACGGATCGAACTCGAGACCATCGGAGAGGTCGCGGGCCTTGTTCCAACACATCACAACGAAGCCAAACAGATCGTCAGCGCTTTGACTGGTTCAAACAGCGCAGAACTGGTGGCATTCGGAACCGAAGCGGGTATTTTTCAGGCGTTAGGTACGGATGTGGTCGTTTGCGGGCCCGGATCAATCGAACAGGCGCATAAAGCGGATGAATTCCTGTCCTTGGACCAATTGTCGCTTTGCATTGATATGCTCGAGCGGCTTGGGAGCAAATTGAGTGACTGAAAAAGACCCCCTGAATGACGGCACTGATGAAACGCCCAACGTTCGCGACCGACATGCAGCCTTGCACCATGAATTACGCCAACGAATCTGCTTGCTGGATTACCCCCCGGGCATGCGGTTGTCAGAGACCGCACTGGCAGAGGAGTTTGGCACCAGTCGAACACCCCTAAGGCGGGTGCTGGCGCGGCTTGAGGACGAAGGGCTGGTGCGTTCGCTTCATGGAGTCGGCACTATTGTGACCGACGCTAATATTAGCGAGCTTGCTCAAGTCTATAGGTTGCGGGTCGAATTGGCAGAGCTTGTCGGTCGCGTTGATCCGGTGCAACCCGACGAAGCGTTTTTGGAGCGACTGAACCATTTCGTAACCCGGGGCGCAGATATCATTCAATCCGGCACACCGCATGAGTTTACTCAGTTTGATATGGACGTGTTCCAGTTTCTACTTGAGCTGACGTCAAACGAACCCCTTCGCCAGACGCTTGAACGGCTCTACTTTCAGACCAAACGCATTTGGCTGAAGTCCGCAATCGAGGCCCAACTGGACCTGCAAGAAGAGTTTCGAATTTTCCACCACGAGTTGGAAGCCATCCAATTGGCCCTGCGGTCTGGAGATCTAGAGGCGGCGGCCCACATCCAACGCGCACATATCTCGATGAGCTTCAAACGTCTTCAAGGGCAGAATACGTAGACACCGCCAAGCGCCGACCGATGGTTTCTGAAGGAAGAATTCGAGACGTGATGTGCGATCGGTTTGAAGCCAAATTCACGAACTGGCTGTGAGCCTAGGCCCGAGGTAACCAGTCTGGTCTCAGAAGTCCTTGTTAGTAGCGAGTATCCAATCAACTGGTTTCCGCTGTTTGTCTATCGATTGGAAAATCCCCGTAACGGTGTTGAAGGCCGTTGCAGCGAGCGACTGCATTGAGCCCAGTACAGACAATTGCAACTGCCGGGGCTTACTCTTCAGGCCAGATCACCGCCCAATCTTGCGCCATATCGGCAAAATACCATCCGCGATTGCCACCCTCTTCAAGTCCGCGGTTCAGGACGCCGATGTGTCCCTCGCGGTCGTAGGCCCATTCGCGCTCAGCATCCGTGTGATGGACATAAAGGCCAAAAGCTGGGCCATCGCCCGATGTGGTCCATTCCAACATTTGGAAATCTCCATCCGAGTTTCCACCAGCGAAGATTGGTCGCTTGCCTATGTGATGGTTAATGGCGACCGGCTTGCCAGCCTTGTCGTCGTTAAAAAACAAGTCAGGTTTCTTCATCAGCGCCGGTGAGTCGCCGTCAGCAACATATTCAGAGATGAGCGAGGACCCTATGACCTGATTGACTGGAATATTGTAAGCATCCTCCGACAAAACCCGGATAAAATCGATGCCGCCACCGGAGACAATGTAGGTCGCAAAGTCTTCGTCGCGCAGATAGCTCAGCAGCTCCAGCATTGGTTGATAAACCATTGCGGTATACGGCTTACCCGTGGTCGGATGGGTGGCTTCCGCGAGCCACTCGTCAACGGTGGCTTTGAAATCGGCTACGCTCATGCCAGTATGGGCCACAGCCAGCACTTCAAGAATCCCGTCTTTGCCAGTCGCCAACAGCGCTTCGATGTCGCCCGCAGCAGCAGCTTTTAACGCATCAGAGTTAAGTGAAGATGCGTCCATCTTCTTTACCTGATCTAACGCGAAATAGAGCTGAAAATAAACTGGTTGCTCTGCCCAGAGCGTGCCGTCGTTGTCAAAGACAGCGATCCGGTCCGAGGGCGTGACATAGTCGTCGGATGTTGGGTCCGTTACCGCATCGACAAAAGCGATGATGGCGGATCTGGTCTCCCCGGCGTTCCAGGAAGGAAGCGGATCGGCAGCTAAAGGAGATGCCAGCAAGGTCACAACCATTCCTGCCACTGCTTTAATTTTGGATTGAAAAATCATTTGTCTTATTTCCCCAATATTTTTGCTGACAGGATTAGGACGCTACAAGTTTCAATTAATGAGCGCAATTCGGTGGTTGGTCCCGATCCCCGGCAAAACTGTTTCGTTGGGTGATCGCCTCCTGCATCGCCGTGCCGTGAACAGAACGTTGCTGCCCATAACGTAAAACACATGGCAGGCTGTATTGTCCTCAGAATAGACATGAAATGTCGTGCACCCAACGACAGGTTTGAGCCCATTGTGGCAGTGTTGGAACCGTACTGCCTGCGCATGCAGCACGGAAACCTGCTGTGGAGCCGCAAACTCGCTGCTTCATCGCAGAAGAGGTTTTCAGCCATTTTACCGGAATCCAGTGGATCTGAAGTCGCAAATTCATACAACGTAGATGGAGCCGGCGTTGGAGGTTGCGAACCGACTGTATGGTGCTTGGTTGCTGCTTCAGCAGCCCTAGCCTGCGCAGGTCAAAGCACAGTGATCAGTCTTCAACTTTTAATTTCGGTGCCAAAAACGCCGCGAGGATCGCCAACCCTGCCAGAGCAATGAATGACAGGCGCATTCCCGTTAGTTGGGCGATAAAGCCGATCACTGGCGGCCCCAAAAGCATCCCGCCATAGCCCAATGTTGCAACGCTCGCTATCGCTGGGCCGGTTGGCACATCTGGGTCTCGTGCTGCACGCGAAAACACCAACGGCATGACGACAGCATATCCCACGCCAGTCAGCGCGAAGCCGAACAAGATTGCGGGCACCTCCTGCCCGACAATGGCCGTTGTCAGTCCAATAAAAGCGGTTGCGGCACTCGCTCGTACCGTAACGACGGGCCCAAATCGCTCCACCAACATTCCGCCACCAAGGCGGGTCAGAACCATGGTCGCGCTGAATGCTGCGTATCCAAGGGCGGCCTGCGCTTCGGTTGCGTTGGCGGCGACCCGCAAGAAAACAGCGCTCCAATCGGCCATTGCGCCTTCACCCATTGAGATCGCAAAGGCAATGATGCCCACCAGAAACAGCGCTCCTGACGGTAGCGCCACAAGCGGGTTCGATGTGCCGTCAGCGGGCAACGGTTTTTCTGACCTCTTCACAGAGATCATCGCGCTCAAAGCAATCGCACCGCCAACGAAGGCGACCGCAGTAAAATGCAATTCGGGTGCCAAACCCATACGAACGGCGACGAACCCGCTTGCTGCTCCCAGCCCAGCACCGAGGCTGAACATCGCGTGAAAAACCGACATTGTGCTGCGTGCCGTTCGTTTTTCGACTTGTGCGCCCCAGCCATTCATCGCCACGTCCATCGCTCCGTGCATGGCCCCAAATAAGAAAAGCGCGACAGCAAGTGCTAGCGGTGCGGGGGCGAATGCCAGAAGAATCAGTGCGGGAGCATAGGCCCATGCGCAGAGGGTCGTCAGTTTGGGCGCGCCCCATCGTTCAGAAAGCGCGCCAGCAAGGGGGAACGACGCAATGGCCCCAGCTGCGAGAGCCAAGAGCAACAGGCCCAATGTGCCGGGTTCAAGATCAAACCGTTCTTTGAATGCAGGGACGCGGGCAGCCCATGCGCCAAAGAGCATTCCGTTCAGCGCAAAAGCCGCAACGACGGCGCGCCATTCAGCATCAGCCCAAAGTGACGTCGGGCGAGTGGCTGCATCAGACATGGGTCACCTCGATCCCGGCTTCCACGAACGGTGCCATGGGTTCGGCCACGGCATCTGTCACGATCACGTCGATCTCATCCAAGTCCAAGACCCGATGCCGCCCTCGGCGCATCAGTTTAGCGGTGGATGCGACCACGACAACCTGTGCCGATGCTCGTGCCATTGCGCGCTTTACGCCTGCCTCGCCTGCGTCCTCGGCGCTCAACCCGAAGTTAGCCCAAAGACCGCAAGCTCCGAGTAGGCACAGGTCGGCGGCGATGGTGCCTATGCACCGCTCTGCATCCGCGCCAGTTGCCATCGCCCCCTCTGGACAAAGCGGACCACCAATGAGTTGGACATGCGCCCCTCGCGCGAGCGCGGCAAGCGCCACAGAAGGTGCAGCCGTTACAATGAGGCCACGAAATTGGGGGGAGAGGCGAGAAGCGACAGCGTTCATCGTAGTCCCGGCATCTATGAAGATTGTTCCGTCGTTTGGGATGAGTTCTACGGCCCTGTTGGCGAGCGGGCCAAGTGCTTCGTCAGGCTGACCTGCACGCGAGTGATAGGCTGGAGCGGGACCGACCATGGGCATCGCGCCGCCGCGCACGCGACGCAAAAGGCCTTCTCGCTCCAATGCGATCAGATCACGGCGGATAGTGTGCACGGAAATACCAAGCTCATCCGCCAACGCAGTTGCGACAAGTGGCGCACCTCTTTTTAAGCGTTCACGAAGGGTGGCTTGGCGGGTGTCAGGATTGTTAAGGTCATGCATTGCAGCTTTATGCAGGGCTTTGCAGTATGTTGCAATTCTTTGCGTGAACTTGGATTGCGCGGTCCCTGAAGGGTAATCCTAAGCTAACGGCATTTACGGTTCATGAAAGAATTTGTTGATCAACACTGTGTTGACGTCTGGGTTGGCGGGGTGGGTCGGTTGGTGGTTGAAAAGTATGAGGTTTTTCGGATTGATCGAGGGGTGAACTGTGCCTTTGGCAAAGAAGGGCGTCGATCTATAAACTCAAACTTAGGCTACTGAAGCAGGCAGATTGCCAACTGGTCGAAGTGTACCGATAAAAATCGCCATTTCGATGTCAGTTTCCAACAGCCAATCGCTGTTTATGTCGAAATTTTCTTAACTATCCCGGTATGGAGGTCCAGCTTTGATCAGACCAGCGCTTCCTCAATAGATTTCTCGAGGATATCCAGCCCCTCATCAACAAGACTAGGCGCAGCAGAAAGTGGGACCAGCAAACGAATTACGTTTCGCTGTGGGCCTGCCGTGAGGAGGATCAGCCCGTTTTTCAGAGCCCTATCTACAATTTTAACCGTCAGGTCACCGTTGGGCGCGCGGCTAGATCGGTCGGTAACGATTTCGATAGCGTTCATGCAGCCAAGCGCGCGAACGTCCCCGATGCAGTCGAAAGAGTTGCGCTGTGCCATTTTCCGTAAACGGGTGTCGATCTGGTTCCCCATATCAAGGCCGCGTTGCAGTAGGTTGTCTTGTTCGATCACCTCCAGCACCGCCAGTGCAGCCGCACAAGCAACCGGATTGCCACCGAACGTTCCGCCCAAACCACCTGGCGGAACGGAATCGATGATATCGGCCCTGCCAACAACACCTGAAATAGGAAGCCCGCCACCGATGCTTTTACCGATGCAGGTTAGATCAGGCGTTATCCCAAAATGCTCCATAGCAAACATTCTACCGGTCCGGCCCATGCCTGTTTGAATCTCATCTGCGACCAGAACAATGCCATGTTCATCACAAAGGGCGCGTAGGTAATTTAGGAATTCGGGCGTTGCAATATTGTAGCCGCCTTCGCCCTGTACCGGCTCAAAAAACATTGCGGCGATTTGATCGGGCGGACAGTCGCTGCGAAACAAAGTTTCAAACGCCCGTTTGGTATCTTCTAGCGTGACGCCGTGGAATTCATCGGGGAAGGGCAGACGGTAGATTTCGCCTGGGAACGGACCGAACCCTTCTTTGAATGGAACCATGCGCGCGCTGAGTGCCATGCCCATGTAAGAGCGCCCGTGATATCCGTTCGTGAACGTGATCAAAGCGGGACGACGCGTAAAATACCGTGCAATCTTGATCGCGTTTTCTACAGCCTCACCACCGGCAGAAAAGAACAAAGATTTCTTGGGAAAATCGCCTGGAAGCAACGCGTTCAAACGCTCTGCAAGTTCGATATAGGATTTATACGGCGTGACTTGAAAACAAGTGTGGGTCAGTTGATCAAGTTGATCCTTGATCGCGGCCACCACTTCAGCATTTCGATGGCCAACGTTCTGACAGCCGATGCCGCCGCAAAAATCAATGTACCGGTTGCCTTCGACATCCCAGACTTCGGCATTTTCGGCCCGGTCTGCAACAAATGTCGAAGAAAAGGCGATCGCTCTGGCGACGGCTTTGTCGCGTCTTGCCTCAAACTCTTGATTGCTCATTTTGGCCTCGCATATGGGCTGCTAAAACTTCTGAACCAGTCATGCTGAATGGAGATGCTCCAGACGCTGGGGTAGATTCCATCTTCGTCCTGAACGCGATCAAGCCCTAGCTTGTTGGCAGGCCGGTTCTTGGTCCGTGAATTCAGCTTAGATCACAAAACGATTCCTGTCCTTGCCGTGTTCCTTTGTCAATTGGTGCCGGGAAAACGCGATATTGTGTTCTAACGATTGAGAAAAATGGGGACCGGCTCATTTTGCTAACAGTTCGTGAAAGCCTTTATAAACACGGAAAGCAGCCTTGCTCTTGTCGTCTTGCCCGCCAAAATGAGGTTGGTTTCTTGATAGCGAATTGAAAAAAGAGTGACTTCTGGGATCACCAAGTGCTTAATGATCGAAGGCCCAAGGGCCCGACGCGACGACAATATTTGTTCGAAGTCTAGGGGGACGCTCTAATTCTGCACGGTAAGCTGCTCTATGAGAATGCTACTTATGTTAGTCTGAACAGCTCCGCGCTGGGTAAGATGCATGCGCATTCATTTGAGACCAAAATGTCCGATAGTCTAAATTTGGCGACGTCTTCGGCAAATTTAGCTGATGACCGGATATGCAGAATATGAAGTCTACCATCCAAGATACTGCAGCAGATGCGTGGTATGCTGGGGCTTCTCCTCTTTTGGGGTTGTCATGAACGAAAATTGAAGTCCGCAGCAGATGAAAGTTGAGCCAAAAAAAACAAAAATATTGGTGATCTAACCACAGCGATTTTGTGGACATCTGCCCATTCCATTCACAATCCTTCAGGAGGAAAAACAATGACGATTAATAATAAAGGCTATAGCCGCCGGTCATTTCTAAAGACCGGATCCACATTAGGTGCTGCGGCACTGGCATCACCAGCGCTTGTTTCAAAAGCCTTTGCCTCTTCAGGCGAGCTGAACATTCTGATGTGGTCAGACTATCTGCCCGACAGCTTTTTGGCCGAGTTCAAAGCCGAAACGGGCATCTCTGTAAACTTTACAGGCATCGGTTCTAACGAAGAGCTGATCAACAAAATGAAAGCGGCGAACGGCTCTGGCGCGGATATCATTTCCCCGACAAACAACCGCTCGCTTCAGTGGGGGCCATTGGAGCTGCTACAGCCGATCGACATGAACCGCGTTGAGATCGACAAGGTAAATCCAGCGATGGCCAAAATTGGCCCTGATGCTTGGAACTTTGGCGACGGTAGCACCTGGTTGCCACATATCTGGGGCACTGAAGGCATGGCATGGCGCGTTGACCTTTGGACGCCCACCGATGCATCTGGTGTACCTTCTTACGGCGACGTTTGGGCCGAGGAAAATGCTGGTAAGACCATGATGCGCGCGCATTCTGGTATGCTTGGCGCTGGTCTGCACATGGAAGCAACGGGCCAGATGGACGTTGGTTCTGTTTGGGCTGCCTACGAGTCAGAGGAAAACATGCGCAAGACTTGGGGCATGATTGCTGATTGGTGTATCGCACGTAAGTCGAACCTGAAGCTGATTTGGAATGACGCCGACACGCAGAAAAACGGCCTGTTGAACGACGGTGTTATTGTTGGTCAAACTTGGGATGGTCCACCGTTGGCATTGAAATCTGCAGGCGAGCCGGTCACGTACCAAGCGCCTAAAGAGGGTGCGATGGCTTGGGTCGATGGGATGTCAATTCCTAAGGGCGCCAAGAACACCGACGAAATCTATGCGTTCATTGACTTTGCATATCGTGAGAAGCCTGCTGGCGTTGCCATTGATGGGCATGGGTATAACTCGCCTGTGTTGAATGCTGACAGCCATGCAAGTGCGCAGTATGCAACAAACTTCTCCGAAGCTTATCCTGGTGATGCGCTGGGCAACTTGAACGCATGGCCTGCAGAAGCACCTTGGTATGCAGACGTTCGTACCGAGTTCGTGAACAAGTTTAAGAGCTCGTAAGCGAAAAAACTATGCCCTGACTGATTTATTGGTCAGGGCAACAACAAAAGAATAGCTACAAGAAACTACTTTGGGGAAAGTCATATGAGCGCTGGTGTTGCTGTCAATTTAGAGGATGTCTGGATAAAATTCGGGGATTTTGTCGCGGTCAGAGAAGCTAATGTTGACATCAAAGGTGGCGACTTTTTCTCGTTCCTAGGGCCATCGGGCTGTGGAAAAACAACAATTTTGCGGGCTGTGTCTGGCTTTCTTGACCCTTCAGAGGGGCGGGTATTGATCGGTGGCAAAGACATGGCCGGGATCGGGCCTAACAAGCGCCCAACGGCATTGATTTTCCAAAACCTCGCTCTGTTCCCATTGATGAAAGTCTGGGAGAATATTACGTTTTCGATGGAAGTCGCCGGCGCCTCAGCAGGTGAGCGGCGCAAACGCGCAGATGAACTGCTGGACATGATTGCCCTGGGTGGGCAAGGCGATAAGTTCCCGTCTGAACTGTCTGGCGGACAAAAACAGCGCGTTGCGATCGCACGCGCGTTATGTGCCGAACCTGATGTTTTGCTGCTTGATGAGCCCCTTTCTGCGCTTGATCTAAAACTGCGCCAACACATGCGGACTGAATTGCGCGAAATTCAGCAACGCGTCGGGATCACATTTATCTATATTACGCATGACCAAGGCGAAGCGTTGACGATGTCAGACAGTGTTGCCGTGATGCGCGCAGGTGTAATCGACCAGATCGCTGGTGGACATGAAATTTACGATCACCCGGCGACACCGTTCGTTGCGTCCTTTGTCGGGGAGAACAATGTTTTCCGTGGCAAGATTCAGTCGATCAACGGCAACGAAGCGATCATCCGCACCAATCGATCCGGCGATCTGTTGACCCAAGTCACACCAACCGCGATCGGTAAGATGAGTGTTGGCGATGATGCGATGATGTTCATACGCCCCGAAGCCTTAGCTTTGGGTAGCGCGGACGAAAGCAGTAAGACAACCATTTCTGCGAATGTCCTAAACGAGGAATTTGAGGGTAATTCTTATAGCGTGTTCTTGGAAGGTGACGGCGGCAAGCAAATCAAAATGTCGCTTCCCAACTTAGGACAGGACCGCGAGTCTTCCAAAGGCAGCAACATGACTTTGCACTATGATGTATCAAACGCGGTTGTGATGCCTGCGGGCGAATTAGCGTCAGAGTAGGGGTGAGCATGAAAAAGCCCAAGGTCTTGTCGCAGTTCTTCAAAAACAACGGCCCCGTAATGGGAAGCGCTCTGCTGCTTCTAGTCGGGTTTTGGATCATCGTACTTATCGTTCTGCCCCAGGTTTCAATGTTGGATTTCTCCTTCAGGTACAATCTGCCCCCAGCCGAAGTTGGTGGGCCAAACGACGTATACACTCTTAAGAATTATCGCCAACTGGTGTACGGGGCTGCTGGCTCTAGTGGAACGTACAACACCGTCGATTTGATGGTTTTTGTCCGTACGATTGTCACCGCACTGTTTGTGACAATCGCAAATATCATCATGTGTTACCCGCTTGCTTACTTTCTGGGGCAATCACAGGGGACCAGTTTCGCACGCCTTTTGGTTGTCATGTTGATCATTCCTTATTGGATCAATGAGATCTTACGCGCCTTTGCTCTACGGATCATATTCGGGGAAAGCGGGCTGCTTAACGAAGCGTTGATGTTGCTGCATATCACATCTGCCCCCGTAGACTTTATCCGTGAAAACTACGCGCTCTACGCGGGTTTGGGATACGCGTACATTCTTCTGATGCTGTTCCCGATGTATAATGTCATCGAGAGCCTTGATCGCAACCAAATCGAAGCCGCGCGCGACATGGGGGCCAGCTGGATCCGCATTCACCGGCGCATCGTTATCCCTCATGCCAAACCAGGGATCGCGTCAGGCGCGACTATGGTGTTCATGCTGTCGGCTGGTGCGCTGGCTGTCCCGCAAGTCTTGGGTGGGCCATCAAGTCTTTGGTTCACGCAGTTGGTCTATCAATGGTTCAACGACTCCCTGAATTGGCAACAAGGATCGGCCTATGCAATCGTTCTGCTGGTCTCCAGTATTGCGATCGTCTTGGTGCTCATGCGTTTCTTCAAAGTTAACATGGGGGACATTGGGAAATGAGTTCCAAATATGTCTCCCGTATAGCGCTTGGTGCCTATCTGCTCATCTTCTTTGGGTATCTTTTAGGTCCATTGTTGGTCATGAGTTTGACCGCCTTCAACTCCTCTAGCTTTCCGTCTGTTTCGCCTTGGGCTTGCTATTCCTATGAATGGTTCAACGTCCTTTTCAACGATCAACGGATATTGAACGGGATTAAGAACAGCGTAATTATTGGCGTCGGTACTGTTATCTTGTCGGTTGCAATCGGCTTGGCGGCGGCACTTGTCCTGACACAGGTTTGGCCCAAGCTGCGCACGACCTATTACACAATTATCATCGCCCCAATTCTTATTCCTGGCGTGGTTCTTGGCATCTCGACGATTGTGTTTTGGGATCGAGTTAGTCAAGTTTTTGGGCCTTCCTCAGACGCTCTGTTTCACAACGGCCTGTTTCTAACCATCTTGGGGCAATCTACCTTTATTGCCTCATACGCGATGCTGATCTTTGTTGCGCGTCTTCAAAGATTTGACCCCGGTCTAACCGAAGCCGCCCTGGATCTTGGTGCCACCCACACACAAGCGTTTCGTAAGATTATGCTGCCGTTCTTGCGTCCAGCAATTGCCTCCGCGGCTGTGTTGGCTTTCTTGGCCTCATTTGAAAACTACAACACAACCACATTCACTTTTGGGAACTATCCGACACTGACGATCGAGCTGGCGCAAAAGGTGCGCTACGGGATCAATCCATCGATTTCAGCACTCGCATTCATCATTGTCGTCCTAACTATTTTTGGGGCGCTTGCGTTTGAAGCCTATCGTCGCAAAGTGGCGAATGCTGAAAAAGCCAAGACCGCCAAAGCGACGCCTAAACCTGTTGGGACAGCCCGAAGATTGCTAAGCAGCAATCCCGCGGCGCTCATGTTGGTCATGTTGTCTTTCTTGGTGATCGCGATGGTCGGAACGGCACAGAGCCATAGTCCAGAGCAATGCAAGTTAGATGTTCGTGCCGCCAAACAGGTGCAAATTGACCTCCGTATTGAAGCCTTGACCGAACAACGCCGGTTAAGAAATTTGGAGCAGCAGAGCAATGCTCCAGAGGCCCCTGCAGCAGACGGGACCAACGAAGCCGCTCCAAATTCAAGCGGCGCCTTTGGCAATGTCTTCCAAGGATTGGACCAGAGCGAATAAAATTTTGCTACATCGGTGATGCTACAATCTTCTTGCTTGGTATGATGGTCGCCTCCGATCTCTTGGTGGTTGCCGCCAGTGTGTTGGCCGGAGATGCCTTTGTCCTGAGGTTCTTGACCGGGATATCAGGTGTATTTACGACATTTATCTTTGTTGAAGCCCTTGTCGGTGTGCCGATGTTGCTGCTGCCTACAAGAGACAACCTAGCAAGCCCCGAGGCGGCGACAGAAAGCGACCGCGCGATGCTGGCCACACCCGATGCGTTCATGAATGATAAAAACATCTACACCGACAGCAACTTGACGCTCGCGCGCGTGGCGCGGCGGTTATCGGTCCCGGTGCGAGATGTCTCAACAGCGATCAACCGAATAACAGGTGAGAATTTTCCTCGCTACATTAATGGCTTTCGCGTTCGTCATGCTCAAGATGCTTTGCGCAAGACCGAATTGCCGATTACAGAGGTGATGTCTGACGCCGGGTTTGTCAGTAAATCAAGTTTCAATACCGAATTTCGCGGGATCACGGGGCAGACACCATCGCAGTTTCGTTCAGGCAGGGAAGACGCCACCCAGCCCGTTCGACTTCACAATTCTGAGCAGTTCAAGCGGCGTGTCTTTGAGCCGAATACATCCGCAACAACGGAAGCTCCCGGGTTAAGAACGAAGCCGTGGCTTTCACTCAACCCGCTCTCAATGATGATGTCGGCGTTGGTATCGCCCGTTTGGCTGCTGATCACGTACATGTCGCTTAGGATGTCTTTGCCGCGCGCCAGCGCATCAGCAACGCGAGCGGACTGAAGGATCAGACGAATTGGTAGCGCCGCTTGGGTCGAAACGCTGTCGCCCCCGAAATCCCCAGCGACGAACCGTAGCCGCAGACTTATGCAATCGTGGCTATCGTCACTTCGAATGAGCGCAGTGCCGCGTCCCATGACGCCTCTCAACTGCAAAAGATGTGCAACCCGTGGGGATTGAATCTGGACAACCCCAAACGCACCAGCTGGTATTTGCTGCCCGGATTCAGTTTGGACTGCGATACTTGTTGGCCAGATCGCCTGACGGTCTGCCTCTTGAGCGATTGAAGCGAGGGGGGCGAAGATTACCGCCGCCTGCGCGACCAAGCGCATGAATGGGTTGAGATGTGTTAACATTTGGAAAGCCCTTTTGTGCAAAGTTCGTTGAGTTGCTGCATCCAGCGGCAACGTCTTGTACTTAGGCGATCGCGATGCGTGAAAAGCCCAGATACGCGATCTAGAACGTTCGTTACCGCTATTGCGAACGTCGTCTAATGTCGTAAGTCACCAATCCATGACGCCTTCCGCACGGTTGTTATGGGGCCAGCATTGCCATCTTGAGGGTTTCGTCGCCACTGGCTTCGAACATTCCTTCCCCAGTTACTGCAAAGCCATATCGCTCATAGAAAGGGAGGCCGATCTTGTTGTCTTTGAAGACCTCGACGGTCAGTGGCCCTTTGAGGGCAACAACATGATCGACCATTTGGCGACCCATGCCCTTGCCATGCTGAGAGGGTGCAAGGAACAAACCGCCAATTTCTGTGTCGATCATAGCAATGAAGCCAACTGGAACGCCGTTATCTTCCAGCACCCATGTTTCGGCATTGGGAAAATATATGTTGCGCATGTCTTTGCGCACTTGGTCTCTGACTTCGACCGACAAGAATGGATGCGCAAGCGTGTCTGCGGTGTCCCAGATATCGATCAGTGCTTCGATGTCATCGGTTTTATATTTACGGATCATTGTCTTACTTTCTGCTTTTCTTCTGAATGGAGCTGATCATTTTGTGCAGCGATTTGTCGGCGCTTTTACGTTCAGCTAATGTGGAGGAGTTGAACCGATCTTCCGCAGCCAACTTGTTCCACCGGGTCAATCTGGCTCGGTCAATTTCCCCACGTTCCAATGCGTTTTTAATGGCGCAGCCGGGTTCAGCTTCGTGTTTGCAATCGTTGAAGCGACATTGGTTTGCTAAGGCGACCATGTCGGCAAACACATCCGCAATTCCTGTCTTCACATTGGTGAGCTGAAGTTCTCGCATTCCGGGGGTGTCCAGCACTGCGCAGCCGTCGGATGTGAAGTGCAATTGACGCCGGGTGGTTGTGTGACGGCCCTTGCTGTCGTCGTCACGAATGGCCGCCGTTTCAGTGACGCCATCCCGGAAAAGCGCATTGACCAGTGTGGATTTCCCCACGCCAGATGACCCTAAGAATGCAACCGTTTGTCCCGGCTTGCACCAAGGGGCGAGCCGGGCAATGGGCTCCTCGCTCAAGGCGTTCAGCACTTCCACCAGAACACGGTTTGAAATTGCGCGCGCTGCGTCCAAATATGGGGCTGGATCATCACAAAGATCGGCCTTTGTGAGCAAGAGCACCGGCATTACCTCTGCCTCAAATGCCAAAGCAACATAGCGTTCAAGCCGCGCGAGATTGAAATCTTTGTTGCACGAAGACACGATAAACACGGTGTCCACGTTGGCTGCGATCAGTTGCCGATTGCGATCCGATCCAGGTGCTCGGCGTTCAAAAACGCTGCTACGGTTCAAAACCCTGCTATGCGAAGGGTGTTGCTGATCGAAGAACAACCAATCACCGACTGTTGCATCAGGTCCAGGCGGGATGACGGTATCAAGGCCTTCGCCGAGGACATGCAGTCCCGTCCTGTGGACTTCAACCACACGAACGGGTGGCATTTCAACAGGATCGTCAAAGTTAGTTTGTTGGCTAAAGAAGGGCTTCCAGCCAAGTTTTTCCAGTGGCGAACGCTCGCGTCTAGGAAGCTTGCCGGAACCCGAAGGCGGCAAAAAATTGGAATAGTCCCGTGTCATTGTTGTGAACTTTCGTGTTCGGGCACGGGTCAACCCCGGGCCATAATATGTAGGTTAACTAGATTGCAAAAATGAGTTCACCCACGGCAACAAAGCGGGGCGGTAGCTTGGTCAAATTTTGCACCGGGAGGACGCTTTGCCTCCCCACATTATCGGGACATAAAATCTCCATGAATACAAACTTAACGTAGTCCTACTTAGCGATTTTAGCAATCTACTCGTGAGTTAGGTTAGATTTGATATGAGTTCAAGAAAGATCAGATCGGTCATGGAGTTAAAGAGGATGGCCGTCTCAATGCCGCACTTTTGAACAAGTAAACCTGCGATTTTCCCGGAAATTCCATTCAGAAAGATGGAGCGCACTACAAAAAAGAACGTGAGCGGTATAAGCTGCTGTCGCAATTGGCAAATGCAATAGCCCAAAGAAAACTGCAGTCAGAACACTTGCTGTCCAAAACACAATGTTGGTGAGGCCACCCAAACAATGCCGTTGCGCCGGCCCCAGTTTCGGATGACCAACGCAAGCATGGAAACCAGAAAGAGCCTTAGTTGGATCGCCTCAGCGAAGCCGTTTTAGGATCATTGCCGGGCGTCTGGTTGTCTTGGTTACTTTTCGCAACAAGGACGGACTTTTCCTTGCAGCTTGATGTAACCGGCGTTTCCTCTCCGAGCCTCACACGTTGTCGAATAATAATACTGCTTTTGAAGAATTGGCAGTAGCGCTTCGAGTTTCGAGGGCGATACAGGGCGTTCGTCATTCTTTAAGGCCAACCCAGCTCGTACAATGTAGATCATAATGGGTCGCGCCAGCATCCACATCCAGCGTTACTCGAAAGCAAGAATAGCGCCGACGCTTTGGGAAGAAACTGCTTAATAACAAGCCTCTTGGTTCTGCACGGAACGTCTAAGTTCAAAATGGCGAATTATCGAACCACGTGAACGGAGCAATTCGCGTTGCGCACAACCCAAGCGGCGGTGGAGCCGAGGATGAAGTCGGAAACTCTGGGGCTGTGGGACGCAACGACAATGCAATCGACGCCGTTATCGTGGGCGTAGTCGACGATGGCGCGCCCGGCATGACCTGAAATGAGTTTGGTTTCGCAATCCTCCAGGGATTGAGCCATTCGGGACATAGCATCCTCAATTTCTGTATGCGTCCTGTTCAGTGCATCAGCGGGAATTTCTGCAAGGACAAAACTGGGGATGGGCTCCATGACATGCACAATGGTGAATTTTGCCCTATCACTTGCCAGCGTTTTCGCTGCTTGCAATGATGCGTGGGTGTCATGCTCGTTGTCTACGAGAACCGGCACAAGAATATTCTCATACATAGATCCAACTCCTATTGTTATCTGCTGCTTAAAGTACCCGGTCTGTCTGTTGTCGGTATTGAGCCATGTCAATTGGTGCCACACGCCACGCTCTCTTTGTGGAAATTCCGATGCGAAAATAGGCTTTTCCGTTGCGATCGCACGCTCGAAACCGGCCATTCTACCCTTACTGATTAGACTGGGAAGTTCTCTTCTTCTTCTTCCTGTTCGGCACTCTCCTGCCGGCCATTAAGCCAAGTTTCGGCCGCTTCGGTATCACTAAGTGTGAAGCTTTTTATGTCGAGAGATCGAAACACTGCTCCTTCAAACTCGGCGGCGGTTCGGACCCATGCAGTGTCACAAAGCACAGCACATTTTTTAAACTTGCCCAGCAATCCGAGCAGCTCCGGCATGCGATACAGTTCGACAACCAGCGCGCTCAAGGTAGGCATCGCGAAATCGGAAATCGTGTAGAGCATCTTACCGTTGCTAACGCCTTCGGACTTCCTAAGCAGGTGATCTAACACCGTGCTCATTTCGTCTGCATCAATGGCCCCAGAAAGTTCGATGTTTATCCGGTCTGCGGATACCTTGGTGACGTTTAACATATTAAAGATCCTTTCTCTTTGCGGCAAAGGATAAGCAAGCAGAGCTGTCTTCAATTGATCCAAGTCAAGATTCTCCTAGCTGCAGATCAAGTGGGTAGATATATGTTGTTGGATGGGTTCCAGATTGCAAAAATTCCAATGTGTCTTGCGGCGCATGGCACACCAAACTTGAAATCTTCTTCACGGTCGCTTTCTAAGTGGCGCACATTGGCCTGAAGCATTGGTGTTGTTGCACGATAATACGCTGATACCCTCGCCGCCCATACAAACAGCAGGACTTAGCCGCTCAGGCAAAGGGATTCACCAATGCCGACGCCTACTGGCGGTGGCTGGCTGACTAGGTGGTGACCAGGCGCTTTTCATAACGACTAAACCCGGCTGGCTTTGCGCTGGCCGGGGGAAATCACTGTTCCTTTTTTTGCCGTGAGGGGCGGAGAACAGTACTTGCACTACGCCATGCAGCAATGCTCAAAGAGTGTCCCTGTATTGCCCTTTGCGAACCTGCCAAGACACCCTAAGCTCAGGACCTACAAATGGGATGCACCCACATCGGCAGCCTCGACCCAGAGCAGACACTGGCTGAAAACGCAGCTATTATCGGATTGCGGGTAAGCCGGTAGGTCGTCGCAAGCCACTTTAAGGCCGTTTTCGGCTCCCGCCGGACCTTCGAGCAAGCCGCGGGGAAAGGCAGGACAGATCCTATTTGCACTTATATCGCGCTGCAAGTTGTTTCCATTCTCGACCACTACCTGCCGATTTCTGCACTTCCGAACGCACTTCGAGACCCGATTCATCTGCAGACAGGCGAAATAGAAACTTCATAGGCAAGGGGCCTTTTCTAAACTTAACCTCTTGATATATAATGTACGATGTGAAGCTCTTGTTTTTCTTCATTTCGTCTGCGGGCCTCCACCCGCTGGCACGGTCAGACCACTGGACCTTGATCATTTTTTTTGAGGTATCAAGAGAGATAGCTTCACCTAAGAAGGCTCTGGTATTTTTGGCATTACCCATACCGCCGCTCGATGTGGCCTTGCTAAATGCACATTCAACTATTTTTGCGTCAGCCACGTCTGAAATAGTTGCGAGCACAATTGCAACAAAAGCAACCCGGAAGAGTGTATTAGCGATGTACCTACCTTGTGGGCTTTCACTATTGCACTGAGCTGTTTCTGCGATCTTTGGGCGAAAAAAAGTTAGTAAAACTGCCGCAGGCTGAGTTATTGTCAAATCTGGTGTTTAAGGGTTTCTGGTCATGCGGCGATCTGGCTGTTTTCAGTGGCTTCAATTCCGTCTTTGAATGCGACGCCGGTGATGACTTTGGCGAGGTAGTCAAAGCCGCGTAGTTTCCTCCAGTTTTGCTCGGCGCATTGCCCCAGCTTGAACATCATGTGCAGCATGCCGTCGCGTGAGAGGCAGCCCTTTGATCGTTTGGTGCGATGACGGATCGTGGCAAAGGCGGATTCAATTGGATTACTGGTGCGGATGCTTTGCCAGTGTTGTGCTGGAAAGTCGAAGAATGCCATGAGTTCCTCGCGGTCCTTTTGCAGGCACAGCGTCGCCTTGGGGTATTTGGGTTCGTAGGTTTTGATGAACAAATCTAAGGCCTTGCCCGCATCATCTTTGGTCTCAGCCTGCCGGATGTTGTGGATCGCAGCTTTGGCCTTTGGCTGAGACAGCTTGGGCAAACAGTTGAGCACATTCATAGTTTTGTGTTGCCAACAGCGTTGATGACGGGTCTCAGGATAGACTTCATCTATGGCGGCCCAGAACCCCATGGCACCATCTCCAATAGCAAGTTTCGGGGCGTTCATTCCCCGGCTTTTGAGGCTGAGGAGAGCCTCGCGCCAGCTCTGCGTGGACTCGCGCACCCCGTCCTCAATAGCCAAGAACCGCTTCTTGCCACGGGCTGTTACCCCCACAATCACAAGGGCGCAGAGCTTGTCATCCTCGCCCCGAAGGCCGCTGTGGACACCGTCAGCCCAGATGTAGACCAAGGGCTCATCGTCCAACGCTGCCTTTCTCCACTCGCCGTATTCGTTGGCCCAATCGCGCTTGAGCCGTGAGACCGTATTTGCCGACAATCCCGCCGCATCAGGGCCCAGAAGAACCTTGAGAGCCGAGCCCATTTCACCGCTGGAGATGCCCTTCAGATACAGCCATGGCAAGGCCGCTTCCAACGTTTTGGTTCTGCGCACGTACGGTGGCACCAGGGCCGAATGGAATGTCACGGGCTGGCCGTTTTTTGAGCGAACCTTGGGAATGCGCACGTTCACGGGGCCGATGCCCGTTTGGAACGGGCGCTCGGGATGATGCCCATTGCGCACAACAGTCGCATGACCGGCCTCAGTGCGCGCGGTGGTAAACTGAGACAGATAGCTTTCAAGCTCAGCTTCAACGGCTGTTGCGATCAATTGCTGCGCTCCTGTTCTCAATAAATCCGTCAGCGCGTCCGTGATCCCGTCTCGACGCGAAAAATCAACAATGTTAGTCGTTTCCATGGTGGTGTATCTCCTTCGGTTGGGCTGCTGTCTCGCAACAACAAATCAACCAGATACGCCGCCAACCTTCAAATCCCCCAAACACCAGATTCAGTCATAGCTCCCCCAGACCCTCTCCAGATCATACCCCAGAGCCCCCACCCAAGGGTAACCAAACTCCAAAATGCCCCCAAGAATGCCCCACTTTGGGTCTCTGGGCCCTCCGAGACAGGGTAACCTCAGGGGCTACCTTCCAGTTATTAGGGGGATTATGGGGGGAGATAATACCTAGTAGGTAATAGGTATAAGTAATCGATAAGATGAGAAGATAATAGAAGAAGACCCTAGTAGATTTCCCCTAGAAAACTACCCTAGTAGGTATAATTATTATTACCCAGATAATACCTACTCTCCCTCACAATACCCCTAACCCCTATGAGCCAAAGGACCCCTTATGATTCAAGAGATAGAGAATCCTTGGTACTCCCGCACCATTGATGTGCACACTTGGTCGGATCACCCTGAGGTGGCTCAGTTCGTGGACAGGGTGTGGGAGGAAGGGCACCTGCCTGACGATGTGGTAAAGGGGAAGACGGGGCCAAGTCAACCGCGAGCGCAAGTGCTTCACCTGAAAGCAAAATTTATACTATCAAAATGAAAACGTCCCCGATACGTTATCTTTGATAAGTTTTACATGATGGCATTACCTCGGTGTTGACGCCTCGGGTTTTTCTTAGAGGGAGCAAGAGTGAAATACAATTTTTTGACTGTCACAGCTGTGGCATCCAGTTTGATTTCTGGAGTAGTTGGGGCGGCGACAATTGACGTGAGTCCTGGAGAAATTCTTGTCCTTACAGTCAAGACCGAAACAGATGGGCTTTCTTCGGTAGCACGCACAGGCACTCTGGACAATCGGAGTGAGCTTGTTAGCAAAGATCAGTTTAATAACGAAGGCACTCTGATTAATTCTGGCAAACTGACCAACTTCTATAGCACGATGACCAACTCTGGTACGCTGACCAACAATCGCGCACTAAACAACTTCGGTGCGCTGAGCAGCACCGGAGTTTTGAATAACGAAGGCACGCTGGACAACTATGGGAAGTTGAACAATGACGGCACGTTGACAAACACCGGAAAGTTGAACCATTGGTCATCCGAGCTAACCAACAACGATCAACTGACCAACGACGGCACGCTGGAGAACCATGACCGTCTATTCAACTTCGGTACTCTGACCAATACTGGAACTCTGACCAACTACGAAGCTTTGCTCAACTCCGGAACGCTGACCAACACTGGCACGCTAAAAAGTACAGTTTCGATGAGCAGCAGCGGCGCGCTGAACAACGACGGTACTCTGAGCAGCACGGGTTCGCTGACCAACAATGGCTCGCTAAACAACAAAGGCACACTGAGCAGCAAAGGTATGTTAAATAACAATAGTAAGCTCAGCAACGCCGGCACACTGAACCAAAACGGCACGCTGAGCAATGCAGGCACGCTGTCCAATAATGGCAAACTGAGCATAATCGGCACACTGACAAATACTGACACACTGAACAACTCGGGAACGCTGAACCACAACGGCACGCTGAGCAATGTCGGAACGCTGAACAACGACAGCAATATGTACTTAGATGGTACGGTTAAAAACAACGGTATTTTTAATAACAATGGCTCGCTAACCGTCGCGAAGGTGACCAACTATGGCACGCTGACAAACACCGGCAAACTGGATATATCAAATGAGCTAACGAATAACGGTAAACTGATTAACGCCGGCACGCTGATCAACAGCGACTTGCTGACCAATAACAGTAAGGGAACGCTGACTAACACCGGCACGTTGACCAGCTACCAAAATTTGTGGAACCGCGGCGCACTGAACAACTCTGGAACGCTGAACAACTACGGCTCGCTGAGCAACGACGGCACACTGACCAACGACGGCACGCTTAACAACCGTCGGTTCGATCTGTTCAACAACGGCAAGCTTACAAACAATTCACGCATGAATGTTCTGGCTGGGTCGGTGGTAAGTGGCAGGGGCTTCATCGAACAGAACGCCGGCAGTTTAATTGTTGACGGAGAAATACAACAGCGGGTTTCAATAAAAGGCGGGTCGTTGGGCGGGAGCGGGTCAATTATAGGTGATCTGAATTTATCTAACGCTCTGATTGGGCCGGGCAACTCAGCTGGAATTTTGACGATTGGTGGCAGCCTCACATCAACTGATGTTTCTACACTGGCTTTCGAACTGTTCGGAACAGAAGTAGGCACTGAGTACGATCAATTGAACATCCTAGGCAATGTAGAACTGGCTGCTTTTACAATCTTCGACATCAATTTTGGCGGTAGTTTTACGGCAGCCGACGGGGACATCTTTGATTTGCTGGTTGGGGATAGCTTTGGGTTCAAAGATTTAGACAGCTTCGTTTTTGATTACTCAGAGGCGCTAGGTGTAAATTGGAGCAGCTCAATTGTTTCGCTGGATAATAATCGACAGTCCGTACGTCTCACTGCTGCTGAACAAATAGTTGCGCCGGTCCCAGTTCCCGCCGCGTTTCCCATGTTGGCGCTTGGTCTCGGGGCATTTGGTTTTTTTGGCCGCCGCAAAAAAAACAGGGCAGTAAGCTAACCTAACAGCACAATTTTTAGAAATTGATATAAAATCCGAACACCACGACCCGCAGTGACCTTCCTGATGTTCCCGATTGGCATAAGGGGCGTCTCAGCGTGGACGCAAACTTGGATTATTTGAGGTGAAAGCTGTGGTTCCCGTTAATTGGCTCAGATCCTAGTCGCTATCCCGAATTGTGGCGCGCCATACGATCCAGATAGCCCTGACACCGCACGTCCTTCCTGTTCTGGATGTGGGCTTTGAGCATCCCATCTGTAATTTCGGAGTACTCGGGCATGTCGGGCAGCTTGATAGACGTAGGCAATGACCTAAGCGTCGGCATTGGTAAAGCCCTGAGCCCGAGCAGCCAGATCCTCAGCCTTGGAACGAGTAAGGCCGCCATCGTATTCAGCGATAGCGGCCCTCTCCTCGAACGCGTCTATGTCAGGGGGCACCATCATGACGGTAACCTGATCTGATCAATGATGCCGCGTTTCTGCTCGTCCGAGATTCCAGCTGAATAAATGCTGTACGTGATCCCATTCTCGGACCGAGCAGACTTGTGCCCCACCAGAGACGCGGTGAAGTGCTCAGGAACACCCGTCCGCTCGCACTGGGTGATGAACCACTTGCGGGTGGAGTGGAATACCAAGCCCTGCCTCTCGATGCTCAGCGCCTCCCTGATCTTGGCGAAACGCTTGGTGATGTCGTTTACCTTCAGGCCCGGGAACAGCGGGCCAACGGATGGCAGGGTTGATAACATCTGCTCCAACTCTGAATGCACCGGGACCAACCGCTCAGCCGCATCCGTCTTCAGCAGACGAAGCTGATTGGGTTGAAGCTGGAAGAACTGACCAAGGTTGCCCTTCGGTACCAGATCCTCCCTGAGCAAACCCGCTGCTTCTCCTGCCCTCATACCGGACAAAAGACAGATCGACATGACCTTACCAATCACGGGATCGTTCGAACCCAGCAAGCGCTGCACCTCTTTGTTGGTGGGGACAGCATAAGGTTGGTGCCGTACCTTGGCCTCTAGACCTCCCAGACCTTGAACAGGTGTTCCGGCCAGTCATCGAAGGCACGAATGACAACCACGTCGTCTTCATTGAGGTTGAAGGGGTCCATGCTCAGCCCCTCTGAAAGATGAGGTCTGGCAGGACTGCGCCCAGTACAAAGCTCAGAGGTACAGGGAGCGACACTGGCAAAGCCCAGGAGGGCACGATCGCCAGCACGATCAGCAGGACAGCGATACTCTGAGGCGCTGCGAGGGTGAGCTCAAAACGTCGCTTGAGCGCGTAAGACAAGGCCAGCCGGAAGCCGACCCCAGCTGCGAACAGCAGCGTAAAGGTGGTAAACATCTATACATCTCCATGAAGGTTTCTTTGTATAGATGCCTGTGTTTACTCAGTTTTCGGACACAATCTGTGTTGGTTGGTTGATTTTTCTGGGAGAAGAATGAATGGTTGAAATCTCACGAGAAGAACTAGAATTAGTTGAGCTTTTTTTTGCAAACGAAGAGCCGGAATCCTGGCCCGTTTAGCTTCAAGGGGCACTCCGAATATTTTAAGGCGTCAACTGCAACGGACAAGGATGCAAAACCTAAAGCACTGGAACTTGGGAAGCGACTCAAGCAGCCGGTAGAAGGCGCAGACGACCAGCGCATGAAGTTCAGGGTTCCCTGCTATGACGATGACGGAGAGGCAAAAAAATGGGTGGTGGGAGTATTTCTTACACATTCATCCCAAATTAGTTCCACCATTCGTAACCGGTGAACACATCGTTGCCCCATGAGCGCCTCTTGGAAAGAATGTAGGATCGGCATGATATTCTCGGTTCGCCTTGGGAAAATTTACGTAACTCCGTCCAATGATCGAATTAACCGATCGATTCTGCCCAAAGCGTTTAAGGGTGAGGGAATTAGCTTGTTTCCAAACTCACCACATTCAAGCTGTCTGCTTCGAACTGTATAGAAATAGTGGACAACACATTGAAAATAAGGCGGAATAACGGCTAATTTTAGAATTATTAGTGTTCTCTCATGCACGACAAGGCGTTAGTTTAGTTCGTGTTGAAAGGCCTAAATTCTTAATTAGTCATTAGGTTGTTAATAGTAAAAATTTTGGAGAGAAAAATGCGTATCGAAACTATTAAGAGTGTTGTTGCGGCAGCCGTATTCGCAACAATCGCAACTGGCGCGAGCGCTGCAACCGTTGTTATTGGCGCTACGCCAGGCGACTCTTCGGTGCTGAACCCGTTGGCTGTCTCAGAAACTGTAGGGGGTACCGAGTTTAGAAATCGGAATTGGGAAAACATCACCAATGGCGATGGTGGTACTAACCCGTGGGGCGCTGGTGGTGGTGTTTACTCATCTGTGGGTAAATACTCTTCTATGACCTACAGTTTTGCAAATTCAGACTCTCTGAGCTTTCTTTGGGGAACGCCTGACGGTGGTAACAATGGTCTGAGCCTCAGCTTTGGTGGTGCAAACACGTTGGATCTTACGGCCGCGGCCTCCAGCCTTAATATTCCGTCCTCTGCAACGGGTGTTTATGTTACAATCAGCGACATCGGTTATTTCGACACAGTGACGTTCAGTTCTGAACAGCGCGCGTTTGAATATGCGGCCTTGTCCACTACTCCAGTCCCACTTCCAGCTGCCTTGCCATTGTTGCTGGCAGGCCTTGGTGGTCTGGGCATGATGCGCCGCAAGAAGAAAACCAGCTGATCTAATTGATCAACTAACTAATTGAGGGGGGTCGGCCAAAGGGTCGGCCCCTTTTTCTTTTGGAGCGGGCTAGTCAGGAATGCCTAGCTTTGAGTTGGCGAAGGCTCGAACCTCGGCCCATCGGTCGGCCATTTCATTGATGTTGAATCCACCACGCCTAACCGGATAACTCTATCCATCCCCCCGTCCGGGCATCCTGTGTGGGTGTCTGGGCGGGGGCTTCCAACCCATAATTTTTTTTGCCATCACCACCACCAACAATAACCACACACCACCCTCGGCGCTTACCCAGACCCTCTCCAGATCTTACCCCAGAGCCCCCACCCAAGGGTAACCAAACCCCAAATTGCCCCCAAGAATGCCCCACTTTGGGTCTCTACCTCATAATACCCCTAACCCTATGAGCCAAAGGACCCCTTATGATTCAAGAGATAGAGGACCCTTGGCACTCCCGCCCCATTGATGTGCACAGGTGGTCGGATCATCCTGAGGTGGCTCAGTTCGTGGACAGGGTGTGGGAGGAGGGGCACCTGCCTGACGATGTGGGGGGTAGTTGATCGTTTCAGTCAGATCACCGCTAACAAGGCCTTCTACGACGTTGGTAGAGATCGCAGCATTCGACAGTAAGGGCGGCAAAGCGGACGTTCACTGCAAGCGAAAATAGTCTTCATCCAGCCTGAAAAGCGGACATACGGATCTACCCATCAAGGTCGATCAACGAGCAGAGAGGCCTGATCGTTAACGTATGCTTCAGCCTTTTGATATTTGGGCGAACGGTCACGGTCTTGCTATGGTCTGAAATTACCGACTTTCGGAGCTGGTCGCCGTGATCTCGTCTTGGTGAGTGCAAGCTGGAAGAGTAGGCGGGCAAGTCCCGAAGATTGTTATGCGGGCGCAAAGGTCAGACAAGCTTGCCGTGGACGGTCTACCTTAAATGCTTTTCCTGGACACATTGTTAGCTGATATCGACGATTTTACCCGGGTTCATGATGTTATTTGGGTCTATTGCGCGCTTGAGCGTCGACATCAATCCATAAGCATTGCCATGTTCTTCCAACATATATTCCTTTTTGCCAGTACCAACACCATGCTCACCGGTGACGGTCCCACCAAATGACAGAGAAACGCGATTAACATTCGATGCAAGAGATTTTGCACGCATCAATTCGTCTGGATCATTTGGATCGAACAGGATCAGTAAGTGGAAATTCCCATCACCGACATGCCCGACGATCGGAGCAATCAGCCCAGCCTCTTTAATCAATTCCTTGGTACGTGAAATACAGTCTGCCAGCTCGGAAACTGGGACACAGCAGTCTGTTACAACGCTTTCGCAGCCCTTGCGGAGCGATTTTCCGGCGTAATAGGCGTTGTGTCGCGCCGTCCATAAGCGATTGCGATCTTCAACTTTGGTGGCCCATGCGAAGCCCGACACACCGAATTCTTCTCCGACACCCTGAAACAGCTCAACGTGCTCTTGTACGCTGGCGTCGGACCCGTGGAATTCCAAGAACAAATGCGGTTTTTCGGGCAAGTTCATGTCGGGGTTGAAAATGTTCATGCCTATCATCTGCATCTCGTCCAACAACTCGACCCGCGCCAGTGGAATGCCCATTTGAATGGCCATAATCACAGTATTGACGGCATCATCGACCGTTTCAAAGGCACAGGTTGCGGCAAGGATCGCGTCTGGCTGAGCAAACAAACGCACAGTCAGTTCGGTAATGATCCCAAGGGTGCCTTCGGACCCGACAAAGAGATGGGTCAAATCGTAGCCAGCCGAGGATTTGCGGGCGCGTGACCCTGTTTCAATAATTGTTCCGTCAGGCAACACCACTTCCAGCGCCATAACATTCTCGCGCATGGTGCCATAGCGCACGGTATTGGTGCCCGAGGCGCGTGTGGCCGCCATGCCGCCAAGTGTGGCATCGGCACCTGGGTCGACAGTGAACATCAATCCAGTGGCGCGAAGCGCGGCGTTTAGCTGCGTGCGCGAAACCCCGGGCTGAACAACGGCGTCCAGATCGTTTTCGTGAATCGCGAGGACTTTGTTCATGCGACTGGTATCTACGCTGATCCCGCCATGAATGGGGATGACGTGACCTTCCAATGAGGTCCCGATGCCGAATGGGACGACAGGCACTTTGTATTGCGAACAGATTTTCATGATCTCGGAAACATCTTCGGTGCTTTCAGGAAAAGCAACGGCATCGGGTAATGCCGGCGTGGAATAGGCCTCGTCGCGACCATGGATTTCCCGAATACTGTCGCCGGTGGACACACCCTCGCCAAGCAGGGTCTTTAACGCAGAAATAGCCAGCGCGGTATTGTCCTTTGTCATGTCATTTTCCTTTTTGATCTTTTCACTTGCTTTGAACGGCCGTGACGGTGGCATTGTCGAGCATGTTAGCAAACCTTGTAGTGTTGCTCGCGTGGTGCTTTTTTCTAAACTTAGCCCACATTTCGACAGAGCTGACACGCTGGGCGTTGACGTCGGAATCGACTAAAAATAGAGAGTTTAATCAAGCTTTGTGGCAGTATCTTCTACGTCATCGTCGCCAGCCCACCGCGCAAAGAGGTGAATGAGGATGACAATCATCGACACAGGTACCGCCACAGATATCCACGCCATGGGGATGCCAAGGGTATCAGCCGTCAGGCCTGATTGCCGTGCAAGATACCCCTTTGCGAAACCGCCTCGCAGTCCGACAAAGCAAAAATAGATGACTGGCAGGATAAAGGTCAGCACCGCTGCGCTTTGGACTGCTTTTGCAAAAAAGGTGAGACCATGCGGCGGATCGGGAAACACACTTTGCATCAACACAGCATCTGACTGCGTCTTGAATGACAGCGTGGCTCCCAGCAGCCCTGTCCATACCATCGCGTAGCGGGCGACATCTTCGGTCCAGACAGGGGGCGAAGAAAAGACATAGCGCGCAATGATTTGTACAACGACCGTCACGAACATGAGGCAAACCGCAAAAACGGCAACGCCGCGCATCAATAAATGCAAGCGGTCACTCGTGCTGATGATGAGTTGGCGCATCTTCATACTCCGGTTTCAAGACGTGGCGGGCCGTTTCTTGCGGCCCGCCCAAGTGTTTAGCGGTTGTCGTCAGACAAGGACTTCCAAAGCGCGGTATCCTCGGCCGTCATTAGGTCTGAATCGTAGACCGGCAAAGACGCTTCGCGGAAGACGGCACGCTCTTCTGGTGTGAGGCGCTGAACGGTCACGCCATTTTCCTCAAGCGCGATCAGTCCGTTGACCGATGCCTCTGCCAGCCATTCGCGGGCTGCCGCATCTGCGGTTTCAACCGCTGCATCAACGCTTGCACGATCCGCATCAGACAATCCATTGTACCAATCTTTAGACGCAATGACCGCCCGCAGTGGCCAGATTACATCTGCATCGGCAAAGTTCTTGATGAAGTCTGTTTGGCCAAACATCACAGGAATGAAAGGCGAATTCAGGTAGCCGTCGATAACCCCTGTTTGCAGACCGGCAGGAACTTCACCCCATGGCACGATCGTACCGCTGGAACCCCAAGCCTGATACATCGCTATCTGTGCATCGTCCAAAGCACGCATCCGTAGCGACGCCATGTCTGCCGGAGAACGCACAGCCTGTGTGGTTGTAATCACGCCAGATGCTGGCCCAAGCGGTGCAAGTGCCAAGAGGATTGCGTCCTGCTTTGCCAGGTTTTCGTTGATCCGCGTGTAAACATCTCCCGCAGCCAAAGCGCGGTCCATATGCGAGATATTTTCAAAGATATAAGGCAGGCGAACACCGTAGATAAACGGATCAACCTGCGCGACGGCGCGCACATCGGAAAGCGAGATCTCAAGCAAGCCAGTCGAGACCTGATCGAATTTTTCGGCTTCGTTGCCGACAGAGCCGCGTGGCATTTCGCGCACGTCCATGCCCGCTTCTTTAAGCGCATTGCCAAAAGCGAATGCCCAGTTGTACGAACCTGATGTTTCCAGATCCGGCTTGCTGTCCAGTGCAATCTTGACCTCCGCTGATGCAGATGTTGTCAATGCGAGCAATGCCGCAAGTGTAAGTGCCTTAAGTTTCATTGGTCGTCCTCCCTTAGGTTTGGTTAGTTCACGGAAAATCCGAACAAGCGCGGTAAAGTGAGACTGATCGCAGGCCAGTAGACGAGCGCCAGTAACAACAACACTTGAACGAAAATGAAGGGCAACGCAGCATAAGCCAGCCGCCAATAGTTGAGATCGGTCAGTGCGGATACGACCACAAGGCATTTGCCCAAAGGCGGCGTAATCAAACCAACACACAGATTGAAGCATAACACGATGCCCAACTGGATCGGGCTTATGCCTTGCTCCAAAGCTTGCGGTGCAAAAAGCGGGATCAACAGCGTCAGGGCAACGGGTGTATCCATAAACATGCCCGCGATAAGAAAGATGATCACAAGGAAGAACAGGTACTTTGTTCCAGTCAGCCCAAAAGAGTCGACCCACGCGGCCAAAGCGCTAGACCAGCCAAGCTGTCCCGCCAGATACCCCAGCACCGAAATTGCTGCGAGAATAATGAAAATCGTGCCTGTCATCTTTGCCGTGGCTTCGATCGCGTCAAAGATCATGCGCCAATTTAGCCCTTTGTAGAACTGGCCTGCAAAGAGAGCGAAAAATACCGCGATGGCAGAACCCTCGGTTGGTGTCGCCAGTCCGAATACAAGCGATCCAAGTATGACAACAGGCAGGCACAAAGCCGGGGCTGCATTTCGCAAACTTGGCAAGAAACGCGGCAGGTCATCAGATTCGCCACCTGGGTGCCCCTTGATATGCGCAATCACCGCGTTAAGGATCATCAGCCCAGCGGCCAGCATCAGGCCGGGGATCACACCTGCTATGAACAAGGCTGCAACAGAAGCACCCGTCAATCCGCCGTAAATGATCATGATAATCGATGGCGGGATGATCGGCCCAATCATCGACGATGCCGCGGTGATCGCCCCCGCATAATAGGGGTCATAGCCACGCGCTTTCATTTCCGGCACGAAAGTACGGGACAGGGCCGCACTGTCCGCAATCGCCGACCCCGAAATACCCGCAAAGAAGACACTTGTAAGGATATTTACATGCCCCAGACCGCCGCGAAAGCGCCCGACGATTGACATGGCAAAATCGATCAGGCTGCGGGTCACTCCTGCTCGACTCATGATTTCCGCGGTAAGGATAAACAGAGGCATCGCCATAAATGCGAAGACGTCAAGTTGGGCAAAAATGCGTTGCGGCAGGATCGACAGGAACTGGGTTTTGTCTACTGCGACGAAGGTCACTACGGATACCGCGCCCATCAGGTAGGCAAAGGCCGTTCCGCTTATAAGCAGTAAAACAAAGATGATGGGGATCAGCCACATATTACACCGCCGTCCGCATATCGCGGCTTTGGGGTGCAAGCACGGCCCCAAAATCAGGCGGGTGCGTCACAATAGACTTCAAATCCACATCCGAGTTTGGAAGGGTTTGCAAATCTGCCAAAGGCCGCGCCGTCTGTTCCGAGCCCGCAAAAAGGGTTTCCATGGCCTTAGCAGCGCTGAGCAGCCCTTCGTCGCCACGAAGTGGCCCCATGACTTGAAAGCCGAACGGCATGCCTGCTGCATCACGGCCACAGGGGAGCGTGATCGAGGGACTACCCGTCAACGATCCCCGATAGCAAAGCGCGAGCCACCGATAGTAAACATCCATCTTTTTCCCGTCGATTTCGTCGACATAGGGCTGTGTCCACGCGAACGGCGATACGGGTGATGTCGGCAAAACGATCACATCAACCTCTGCTATCAGTGCGTTAAATTTCCGCAGAATGCGGGATTGCTCTGCATGAGCCCAGCCACGGTCGGCCAACGACATGCTATGTCCAAGGGCAACATTGTCTTTGATATGCGCGCCAAAGCTATCAGGGTCGGCCTCAATCCCCTCACCAAAGGCGACAATAAAACTTTCGGCCCGAAGGATATCAAAACAACGGTCCATTTCACCAAGATCAAGATCGACCGCGCGGCATTCCTTGACCTGAGGCCGCAGCACCGCAAGACGCGCGCGAAAAATTTCGCGGATGCTTTGCTCGACTGGTGCGCCACCAAAGTCTTCGCAATAGCCAACCCGTAGATCCTTTAAGTCAATGGAAGGCAGTGCTGCGAAACGGCCTGTGTCCGAGGGCGCGGATAGCGGATCATCAGCGTGATATCCCTTACACACGTCCAGCATCAGCGTCAGATCATCTACCGTTCGTGCCATTGGTCCAAGCACTGAAATACCCGACCACCCCAAGGGTCGCGTTGGATGGGCAATCACATCAACAGAAGGACGGTAACCGACCACGCCGCAAAGCGCTGCGGGCATACGAAGTGATCCGCCAGTGTCAGATCCCGTACAAAGTGGCAAAAGGTTTGCAGCCAACGCCGCGGCAGACCCACCAGACGAGCCACCCGCAATAAGGTTGGCATCAAACGGATTGCCCGTTGCGCCCCAAACAGGGTTGTAGCTGTTGCCACCCGCTCCCATTTCTGGGACATTTGTCTTAGAAAGAATTATGGCACCCGCCGCGCGCAGGCGCGCGACCATCGGCAAGTCGTTATCAGGAACATGCCCTCGTGCGCGAATGCTACCATGGGTGGTCAACAAGCCTTTGGTGTTTTGCAAATCTTTCACGCCAATCGGCAAACCGTCGAGCGGACCAATCGGGCAACCTGTTTGCCAGCGTTTCGTCGCATCAGCCGCCGCAACAGTGGCATGATCGATATCCAGCGCGGCCAGTGCATTGATTTTGGGATTGAAACGCGAAATTTTGTCAAGGCAAGCCAGCAGATAAGCCGTCGGCGTCATGCTCTTGGACTTAAACGCTGCAAGCACCTCACAAGCAGACAAAGCTGTAACGCTCAACAGCGGCCTCTCACATTCATGATATATGAAACAAACACCAAAGCCCTCCCAAACCGTGCGTTTGGTTAAGGTAGTGAATGAAACAGATGAAAAATAGTGAATTATTCGCCCATAACATTAACCAAAAGGAATGGTTTGGATGTCTGCAGTGGTTTGTCGCAAACATTTAAGGAACAGCGAGAGTGTCGCGTTTTGTGAAACTTGGTCTTTGCGCCAAAAACAGCGGGCCTCTGACAACAGGTCGCGCGTTTCAAGTGGCAGGATCACAATGTCACCCCGCGCAGCCTGTGCCTGCGCTAGTCTTAGCGGGAGCAAGCCAAACGCAGGCATCGCACGCAGAAGTTCAAGGTTCAGTGCAATCGACAAAGACGCAATCGTATTGATGGGCGGCGACAATCCGTTTGCGGCAAAAAGCGCGTCTACCGCTTGGCGCGCAACGGAAGTGGGGTGTGGTAAAATCCAAGGATAACTGCTGACATCTGCCCATGCCACATCACCACCTTGTACAAGCGGATGATTGCGACCAGCGACAACGACAACAGGTTCAGAGAACAGCGCCATTTGGTCAATCCCCGCCAATTCGTGAGGCTGCCAGATTCTCGCAATCACCAGATCCAATGCGCCTGATTCAAGCTGCGGCAAAAGTTCAACAAAATGGCCTTCGGAAACGGATACATTGGCTTGCGGCGTACTGCGTTTTAACAGTGCAATGGTGTTGGGCAATAAGGTGGGCGCGACCGAACTGACAACGCCCACAGATACAGAACCAGATACCCCGCTTGTCATCGCCTCGATGTCAAACGCAGCGCGATCAATTTGCCCAAGCGCTTTGCGCGCGTGATCCGCAAGGCGGGTGCCAATCGGCGTCAGGTACAGCCGGTTGCGGTCCCGAGTGACCACGGGCGCGCCAACGATTTTTTCCAACTCGGCAATCTGTTTGGACACAGCAGGTTGCGTCACCCCGAGCGCCTCAGACACCCGCGCGACCAACTTAAGATCGGACAATGCAACGAGGGCACGCAAGTGCCGAAGCGTTATCCCTTGATGAAAGTTCTTACCCAGAATTTGCGCTACCTCCAAGCGAAGCCCCTCTAATTATGTCATAATTTCTTTATATAAGACACATAATTGGGTCACATGGAATTATTCCAACCCACATCGATTTTGAATGGGGCAATTAGCATTGGCCCTAATGATTAAAGTCGTTGAGTAGCGTTCATAGAATCGCGCCATAAAACGTTGCGCTTGCGCCCGGATGTTTCTCATAAATGGCTACCCTCGTGTCGACCCGGAACGACAACCAAAGCCCGCTTCGACCCGCGACCTGTGAGTTTGTCAAATGCGTTTGTTCGCACACGCAGCTAAAGTCCGCTTTGAGCTGCCGCACCAGAGCATTTCGGTCGTTTGTTCAATGTCCGGATTGGGCCGGAAGCTGCCGTCTACATTTCCCAAGATGATGGTCAGTAAGGGCGGAAACCGGACTTTCGCTGCGGGGCGCATCAAGGTCTGCTATGCGGGGCAAAGGGTGAATTCGCTGCCTTTGCACCAATGAACAGTCTCGGCCTTTCTACGAGATGCAACGGTCTGGCGTTTAGGTCTGAGGTAGCAATTTAACATGATTACTAGGTCAAACCCAAAGCGCGTGTTAGCGCTTTATGACGGGTTTCAATATCGGAACCTTGTTTAGAGAGAAAAAAACATCATGCCATTCGTAACCGTATCCCATTGGACTGCAACTGAAGTCACAGACGAAATGATTGCAAAAGCGGACGCAAAATTTGTACCACTGATCAAGGCCAACGGCGCAACTGGTGTGCAGATGGTGCGAACCGGTGACTTGAGCATATGTGTCATAACCCAATACGCTGATGCAGCGACTGCACAATCCGCACAGGCCAAGATTGCAGGCCTTCGAGAGCAGGTTGCAAAAGAGTTTCCCATGACCATGACCAGCGCACATGGCGGCGATGTTGTTGGCGGTTCATAGTAGCAACAGTTGGCTTGTTGTTTTCGTTTAGCGGGCGATGAAAGCCAAACACCCCCGCATTTGCGCGGGGGGCCTTACCGTTTGCAATACAGCAAAAGCTCGAAATGGGCGGTCGCCTGCACGCCAATAAGGTTGGCTGTGGGGTAGTGGGTTGCGTTTAACCACTTGATCTAAAAAGCAGTCTTGTTCGGATAGCAAATTTTTTACCAAGTCATACGGCCATTGTGTCGAGAAAAGAGATTTTTTTGCTCAAATCTAAAATTACAGACGCCGGGTATGTTCTTGCTGCGCTGGCTGTTTGTGCATCTGCATCAGCGATGGCGTTTCTGTTCCTTTACTTTTATGGCGTCGTTGGAGGTCCAATCATCGACAACATTGTTTACACATCGCTAGACTGGGTCGTGAAGCTTTTTTTATAGGCGCTATCGGTTACCAGCGACGCCGTTTGGTTCTCTGCGTTTATCAAGCCAAAATTTAGACGCGATCTTGTTTAAGCAAGAATGCTGCTGTCTCTAACAGGCTGTCAGACACATCGCGAAACTGAATCCCGAGTTGCGCCTGCGCTTTGGCACCGCTGACCTCTGCGCGCTGACCCAGCGCCGGAACGATCCCACGGATCGTAGGATCAAATAACGCCAAAAAGCGCATCAGCAGATTTGGTGCCACGCGTGTCGCGATTTTCCGATCCGGGTATTGAGCCTTGAGGATCGCCGCAAACTTCGAGAATTCCAGATACCCGCCGCAACAGGCAAATCGTTCGCCCGCACTTTCGGGATGCTCAAGCGCCGCGATGTGGGAGGCTGCTACGTCCCGCACATCCACGCAAGGAAAGCCAACATTTGGCACCATTGGGTCTTTGCCAGATAGTGCCCGCTCTACGATTGCCAAAGACGCGCCAAAACGTTGCCCGATAGGTTGCCCAAGCACCAGACCGGGATTGATGGTCGTCAACGCAATATCTGGAGCATCATTTGCAACGAAGTCCCAAGCGGCACGTTCGGCCAGTGTTTTGGACTTTGGATATGCCGCTGACGTTTTTGTGTCGGCCCAGTCCGTTTCGTCAAATGCCGCCCCTCCAGGTTTTTGAGGATAGCTGACAATGGCGACTGTTGAGTGAAATGCGGCTTATTCTACCCTTCCGGCACGTATTGGGAAGTCGACTCTGATATTCTGTAAAAGGGCTTTTCAACCAAATTACGACTTTGATCGCTTGGATCCGAGATTGAGGAAAGATGCCAGAATTGACGAGCTTGAACTGGAACGTACCTCGGCGATGCGTGCGCCATTGATCCGCTGAGGATCGTCAATATCTTGTTCATGTAGTGTCGCGACTTCAGCCCATAGTGACCGATGCTGCGGTATGCACATTTCGACAATAAGGGCGGAAACCAGACCTTCGCTGCGGCTTGGACAGAGGTCTGCTGTGCGGGACTTTTCGGTCGTTCGCCGCAACTGCGAAAGTGCAATAATTTTGCAAAGCCCTCCGGCACATTGGTCGAAAGGGAGCCGTTCGTTGCAAGTGCTAACCTTAATGGGTGCTACTTATAAAGCGGACCTCCAACAAGCAATCCCAACACATCTTATTTCTGTTGCGGCAGTCCGGCACCCGGAATTTTTCACGATGGTAGGGCCGCCAGTCAGCTTTCAATCAAAAGTTCTTCGATCAACGATCCGAGCAGTTGGGTTCTGCTTTTGACGTTTGCTTTTCGGTAGATCGCATTGTTTTGCGACTTAATTGTACCCGAACTGGTGCCGCGCAACTCGGCTATTTCATCGACGGTCATACCCTTTACTGTCAGCAAAGCGACATCCCTCTCCGCCTCACTCAATCCCCAGCGGTCGAACTGTAGGCCGAGCATTTCAAAGAACTCGCCTTGAGCGGACCTTAGCAGCCGTTTCGTTTCCTTATGGCGCTGTAAAATGAGATAGTAACTGCGCCAAATAAGAAGGCCCCCGATGGCAAATCCAAAGAGAGTTATAGTGGCAATTACCTCATGCACAATCCAGCTCGCGCTGAACAAATAATACCCAGATATTTCGCCAATCAATTCAGTCAAAAATGCCAATGCAGAGGCCGCATAAAGAACGGCCCCTACATTGAATGTCGTGACTGTGCTGGACTTTATTCTCACAACGAAGCTTCGCAAGCCCAGTCAAGGTGCGATGGCTTAGTCATCGCCTTCACTATCGTCACCGCCATCATCACCTTCGCTGTCGCCACCGTCGTCACCGCCATCATCACCTTCGCTGTCGCCACCGTCGTCACCGCCATCATCACCTTCGCTGTCGCCACCGTCGTCACCGCCATCATCACCTTCGCTGTCGCCACCGTCGTCACCGCCATCATCACCTTCGCTGTCGCCACCGTCGTCACCGCCATCATCACCTTCGCTGTCGCCACCGTCGTCACCGCCATCATCACCTTCGCTGTCGCCACCGTCGTCACCGCCATCATCACTTTCGCTATAGCCGCCATCGCCGCTATCATCATCGTCGTCTTCACTATCGCGACCGTCTTCACCGTCATCGTCGTACTCATCATCGCTTTCCGACCTGTCGCGCACAACAGTGCCACCTTTGTCGAGCACAATTTCACGCTCTATCCCTGGGCCTGTAGCTTCGAACCGAGTGTTTCCAAAAAGGGTTCGACTGATCTCAATTCTCTTAAAGCCCTGCTGCGTCAGTTGCTCAATGATAGCCTCCTTGGAACTTTGAGCCATTGCTGTGCTTGCCATCAACGCAAATGACGTACTAATCAGTATTGTTTTTGTAGACATTTTACTTCCTCGGTCTGAGTGTAGACTGAGAAGAGCACGCAACGTGATTTTGAGGAATATAACTTTGGATGAAATCGGCCTGATTAACCCAAAGAGGCATTTTTTGACTTCTGCCTTTGATGGAGACAGGGAACACGTGAAATTAGGACTGCATCCCATAATGTGAACCACACGGGGACATGGAAAAATGCCAAAGACCAACCGAAATTCTGAAATTTTGGCCCCGACTGCCGACCTGGTAGCAGAGTATAAATATGCTTGAGCAGACCAAATACCAAAAACTATTCTCGACACCGCTTATACGCTTTAGAGTCCCCGATTGCGCAGTCCTCAACGCGGCTCTTCTCATGGAGAGTGAGCAGATGCGTGCTGAAAACTCAGGGGTCTCAAAGTCCAATCGTGGTGGGTGGCACTCGGAAGGTAATTTGTTTGAGAGTGATGCTCCAAGCATTCAGAGGATTAGAAATGCTGCACAGGATGCGGTTCTTGAAATAACCCGGAAGGTCAGTTCCAAAGTCGACCCAGAGAGCCTCGACATGAAGCTATTTGCTTGGATGAATACCAATCCGAGGGGTGGATACAACGCGCCGCACACGCACCCGGGGGCACATTGGTCAGGCGTCTACTATGTCTCGCAACCTGATGTGGAAGACGGTTCATCGGGGATGATCGAATTTCTGGACCCCCGCTCTGCAATGCCACATTGGCGCATTTTGGAAGCCAGCTCATTTCGTGAAAAACTGACGTTCCGGCCTTCGGTTGGTGAACTGATTGTGTTTCCCTCCTATCTTATGCACTGGGTTCACCCCAATCATACTGATGCTGAACGGGTAACCATAGCTTTCAACGCCACATTCCGGCGGCCGAAATAGGCACCGTAGAGAAGGCTAACCCATCTTAGCGCGGAAAATCAGAAGTCCGCCTCGTTTGCTGGGCAACTGACATTACAACGGAACGCTGCATGACGCACGAACGGCAGCAATGCGGAAGCTGCGCTGCGGCGGCGTCCAGACTTGCTAACGGGGTGCATGTTCAAGAAGCGCACGAGCGTATGGGCTGTTGCGACCGCCTCCATCCAACGCGAGTGTGCCGCTGCGCGCCGCGTATCCAACCAGAACAGCCCCCGGATCCACCCGGCTAAGGCCGCGTCCGATGGAACGTGTGGCAGATGTGGCGGCCATATGTTACCATCAGGAAGCGCCTGGTTGAGATGAGGGATGCTGTCCGAGATGCTGATTTGGCACCCGGCATAGTTCAGATTTCGGATATCAAAACCAAGTTGGGCAGCATTCGAACCAGCTTTCACAGTTTTCACGACAGCATCGATCCCATCGATCAACAGCTACACAATGACTCCCTGTTGACGTGCTGTCGATGCGGCCATGTTGGTGAGCGGGCGCGGGCATTTATGCATAATGAGGGTGTGTGCAACTGCTGCGCGGTTTTCACTCGCTACGGAAAAAATGGCGCCTGAAGGTGCAAGGTTTGGCGAATAGCACTTCTTCAAGAAGTCATCGACCAAGCTCGATCACGCCACAATGCCGCCTGCCATTGTGGCCATTCGCTGCAACTGCGAAATCTCAGGGTAGGTGAATTCACAGTCTGCGGACTTTGCCGCTTGATGCTGATACAGCGAAGTCAGTCCCCGTTGGCGCATTGGCCAATTCGGTGAACAGGGTGTGGCGACGCAGCAAGGCTTCCCCGAAGTGGTCCTTCAACAGGGCTAAACTGGACACAATCCAATCCGGCCGGTAACCACCCTGATATCGGATATGTCAGTTGCGGACTTTAAGCCCAATTTCTGGCTGCGTCTCCTTGCTAATGGCTGCTATGGCTTAGAGTTTGTAGATTTTGTCGACATCACTGGGGGAATGGAAGGTGCCCGCGTTCTTCTCGGCTGTTTTGCCTTGTCTGCTGATCTTGCGGCGGAAACCTTGTTGGTTGGCACTAGGTTAGAAGGTTTTGAGCCGACGGCGGGATTGGGTCGAGGAGTAGCAACTGGGGTTGGCTTGGCGTCGGCTGCCGCTTTGGACGTGGCTTTTGGCGAGATCGCAGATTTCGGCTTTTCGGCGTTCTTCATCCCCCGAGTAGCCGCAGCTTTGGGCTTCACATTTGTTGGTGCCTTAGCGGCAACTTTGGGTTCAGCTACGATTACGGTTTTTGTGTTTTCTTTCAGTGCCTTATAATCTGCGAAATTGGCTGCGGCCTCGGGTTTGGCGGGAATTTTTTGTTCTAACTTTACCTTGGCAGAGGCTGCCGACTTTGGTTCGACTTTCGCCCTGGCTGAGATCACAGGCTTGGCGGGTGGCACTGCTTTTGGTTTTGTGGCAGCCTTTGGCTTCGTGGAAATCTTGGACTTGGCTGCGACCACTGTCTTCTCAGCGGATTTGCTAGATGTTGTTGGCGCTTTAACAGCTTCTGAAGCGCTAACCTGTAATGCGCGATAAGGGATAAACGGCGCGTTTATCGCCAAGCTGGTGAAATCCTGCATTATCCTGAAGTTGGTGCTAAGCGTATAACCTGCCATCCGAATTGCGGCGACATGAAATTTCAACGGGGTTTGAATTGGGGACATCATTGGTTGCTCCGAATTGAGTTCGATACAAACGGGCAAATAGTGCCCTGACCTCGCACAAACATGCTTTACCAAGTGCTAAGCAACGGCGAGTCCTTGGCACTATACATCACTTATTGTGCAGTCGCAGCAAGAAAACGCTGCGATGCAGCAACTCTACCAAATACGAGTAATGATAGTTTCGGACGAGTCGTCACCCAAGGTGCAAGGTTTGGCAATCGAGATCAACTTCCGCAGGAAAAAGAAAGTTTTTCCTGTCAGGGATTCAGATCCCAATCCATCAAAGGCACAGTCATTCGAGAGAAAAAAGGGTCAGCATCCTCGGGAGGAGGTGAGGATGCTGACCTCAGAATAACGGGTTCCGGGAGGAAGGGCCGTTAAGGTTCGGCGTCAGGCAAACTCTGGGAGGAGCGAGCCCTGACACCTCTCAATGCCGCCTCTGTGGGGCAGCATCGGTGCCGTGAGGATTGTGCGAGCGTGGCGCACAATCCATTTCTCAAGTTCTGTCGGATTCGTAAGTGACCAGAAATCTCGCATGACGCTTGATCTCACTTTGTGTGATCCCAATCTGCGCCAGCTCTTGATCAGACATTTTGCGCAGGACAGACTCCATTCTTCCGATCTGAAGATTTGTCACAAAATTAGCAAAGCCACTGTAAACCTTAGAAGCGTACCCCTTACAGACCGATGCGACTCGGAGTATGGAGCGCTGCAACTGCGGCCAGAGGTTCGGAGTACCAACGGCATTGACATGAGTTTTCATTGGGTTCGTCCTTTATCGGTTTTTCTGTTGCGAACTCGGAATAATTCGAGTGCGACATCATCATGTTGGTTGGTTCAGCACTCTATGGACGCGCACCGCCATATGCGGCTTCGTGTGCGACGTCCTTGATCGACAATCGAGAGATTCCGATGTCGGCAAGGTCACTGTCAGGCATGGACTGAAGGGCGTGTAGGGTCTGAACATAAGCGCTGCGCCGGGCACGGCGTTCTGTTGCTGTAGCTCTGTTGGCTTCAAACCAATCGCGAAGCCAATTTCCGGGATGAAAGAAGTTTGCTGCGTATACCATTTCTCGTACTCCTGTGCTCGCTGGTGCGCTCGGCGTTATAACGATAGCGCTAACGTCACTGCTTGATTGGAAGATAGGGAAATGCTGCACCTGCACAATGGGCGATATAGGAATGCCGCTATGCAGCATTCGCATGGCTGTGAGCGGTGCAAATTTGGGCACCTTGCCAACGCGCGAGGCGGTTAACCAATTTGACCGAGGCTGTTGCCCGACAATTGATGTCTGTTGCTCAAGAATTGAACGGAAAAGGAACTCTGGTTCGAAAAAACGTGTAAATTCGTCAACCCTTTCAGAAGCTTAACTTTTCTTGAAGTGGTAATTCGATCACATGGATCATGTGTCTGAGGGAACCTTTGAATGACCGATAGAGTGAATTTGGCATCATAAAGGACCTATTTTTTTCATTCTAGAAACAGCTTTCCTGTAAACAGAGTGCCTTTGTAGTTGTGACTGCTTTCAAATCAGCGCCCCCATGTGCTGACACCAGTTCGCAGATCCACTATGAATTGCGTTGATTTCGGCAAAAATTTGGAGAGCTGGCGTGCGAAATGACATCTCGGATTTACTGACCTTCATCAGTCAGAATGATCTTTGGTTTGGGAGCTTGCAAGAAGTCGTGGCAGAGCATTTGATGCCTGCGCTTGAGGAATTTGACCTCGATCATGATGATCTGCCCGAAGTGTTAGGCGAGCCTTGGCCCGGCGTGTTGTGGGGATGCGGTTTTGAGGATTTTCTGAGCCGCCGGTATGAGGGCGGTAACATTGTCGACCTTTATCTCAAGCGGCTCGGATGGACCGAAACAGCCGCCAATCGTGAATACTTTGCAGCCCTGAGAGATACCCCAGTCAGTCTTTACGAAGTCGGTGAGGTGAAGCCCGGAAAGTCTATGGTGCTGAAGGATTTGCTTAGAGACAACAGGCTTGTCACGGTGTTTGAAGGTTCGGCAACTCAGTCCTTGAAGCAGTGGGACCGGATTGTCGTTCGTGTTATTTCCGAAAACGATACCCATGTGATTTCGGGCGCGCTCTTGGCCTTTTCTGCGGAGGCTGTGGCCTTTTTGTTTGATGGTTTGATCGCTGTGTTGAACCTCGACGAAGACACTGAGCTGACACTCACGACGAGCCAACTTTTGAAATGTGCGCCTATCTTCACCAACGCTTGGCTTTTTACTGCCTTACCTCGGGCGCTTTCTGAGGACATGCCAGAATTCACCAACGCAGATGGTGATGACATCATGTTTCATGATCTGAGATTTCCGTTTGCGACAGGCGTAAGGCAGAAAGAAATTTCCGCTTGCTTGAACCAGGTCAATGGCTTTGTTCCAGATGGGGCGCGTTGTTGGACTTGGCTTGCGCCACACGGAGGTAACCCTCCAATGCTAGGCGATAGTCTGATGTTGGATTCACGCGCCGAAGGCCGCACGGTGTTAGGCCATTTAGAACTCAAGGGTAAATCCCTGCTTATCAATGTGAATTCATCCAAACGCGCCGACAGGGTGCGCGACCTGGTGGTGAAAGCATCCGGCGAACACTTAAAGCAGCCTTTGACCACAATCCGTACTGTTGAACAGATGATGTCTGAGGAGCAGGACGAACGAGGTCTTGAAGATGCTGACGAAGTCCCACCAGAGATTGTAAAGCAGATTGTTCAGGACCATATGGACCAGCACTATCGCGAAACACTTGATGCACCGATACCAGCGTTGGGCGGAAAATCACCCCACCAAGCGGTGCGGAGCAAGGCTGGACGTGCGAAAGTGATCGACTGGCTTAAGACGCTCGAGAACAACAGCGCAAAGCATCACAATGACGCAATAGAAGAGTACGATTTTGGTTGGATGTGGGGAGAGCTTGGTCTGCAAGAATACCGAAAATAAGTGTTTAGCACGATGAGCTGAAATGCTGCGCAAATTATCAATGCCCGTTTTGGGGCAGCTGCATTGCAGCGATGAATAGACTTCCTAAGGTCCGCTATCGCCAAATGAACTTTATGCTGCGCTTCGATCTGACGACCGCTTTGTCCATAGCAGCCATTCGCTGCGGCCGCTTCCAATGACTGCTGTGCGGGACAAAACCGCCTGATGCACGTGCAGAGAGATTTGCTTCCGCGCTTCGACCAAATCTGTGAACCAGTCGCCGCATTGAATCCCTGACATTCATGGGTTCGTTGGAGCAAGGCACACGTACATGTCAAATGATTTAGACAAAAAAAAGGCGGTGACCTCGGAAGGGAGGGCACCGCTAGTAATACTAGTACTAACTAATACTAACCGCAGAAACCTGCGATAAGCCTTTTCGGTTGGCAACGCGCCCTCGGGAGGAGGAAAACGCCCGTCACCGTTGCGTGTCAGCATCTCTGGGAGGAGATGGAAAGCCGACACAAGTTCTATATCCCTTTGATACGGAGTATTGCTGCGATGCAGCAAGATCATTTGCCGCGCCGCAGCACTGAAAGCTCCAATCGTCCAGTTTTCTGGCACATTCGGCCCTTTATGCACAAGCATCAGGCAGAAATGGATCTGCTTCCAGTTCCAACGTTACCGGGAAGCGGATCGTCACAACCTGTTGGTAAAGGATCAAGCGAAAGACGCTCGAAGCGCGCCGCTTGCATGTTGGAAAAGGCCGATCTTTCGCTATGAAATGTGTGCAAGCGTGCCCATCATGAAGTCGCGGCTATAGTTGAGGTGCCGAACGCGGGCATCATCTTCTGATCTGTGTATTACGGTTTCGTAGTCTGCAAAGCAGATCAACTGGGCATCATTTTGGATCAGTTGGAAGTTTCGATTGTTAAGAAAGGCCATCTGAAACGAGACCGCGGCGCTCTCGCTTGGAAAGTTGAGTACAGTTGTGTTTCCACCGGCGTTGTTGAGTAACCCATAGCAAGCCACCTTCTGTTGTTCGAAGATGAAGCTAGCGAACTCAATGGTGCTTTCTTGATACACCGCAAAGCGTCAAAACGTTATCGCGCTAGGACCAAGTGGGACCGGTAAAACACATGTTGCTCTCGGCCTTGGACTGGCAGCTTGCCAAAAGGGCTTGAAGGTACGTTTCACCACAGCCGCTGCACTGGTTCATGAAATGATCGAGGCAGTTGACGAACGCCGACTGCAACGACACCAAAAACAACTAGCAGCCCAAGATTTGCTGATCATTGACGAACTTGGGTTCGTGCCACTCTCCAAGACCGGGGCCGAGTTGCTGTTCGAAGTGATCAGTCAACGATATGAACGCGGCTCCATCATCATCACATCCAACCTGCCGTTCGATGAATGGACAGAGGTCTTCGGATCAGAACGCCTCACGGGTGCCATCCTCGACCGCCTGACACACCACGTCCATATCCTGGAGATGAATGGTGAAAGCTATCGGCTGAACCAAAGCCGAAACCGCACAGCCTGAACAAACCCAACTGAAGCCAAGGAGCTGACAAATTGGCCAATTTCTCTCCGGGACGCTGACCGATTTTACTCCGGGATTGACACCCACTGTGCCATTCTGGGAAGAGAGTGGTTACGGTATCATTGAAACGTCTATTTCGGTGCTAGGCTTCGAGCCCAGTCATATTACCACCCTACGGGGTTTTGGTGGTGTGCCCTGGAACTACTGGTGCATCCATCGAATATGGGAAGGACAAATCTTGTTTTATAAGGACGAACGGCTTGCGTTGTTCATTGACGGACGGAACCTCTATTCCGCATCCAAGGCGCTTGGTTTCGATATCGACTATAAACTTCTGCGGCAGGAATTTGTGCGTCGTGGAAAAATGGTCCGTGCGCTTTACTATACCGCGTTGATCGAAAACGATGAGTACTCCGCCCTTCGCCCCCTTGCGGATTGGCTAGGCTACAATGGCTTCACCATGGTGACCAAGCCCGCCAAGGAATATACTGACAGCATGGGCCGGCGTAAGGTCAAAGGAAACATGGACATCGAATTGGCCGTGGATGCTATGGAATTAGCACCGCGCGTCGATCACATCGTCCTCTTCTCCGGCGATGGGGATTTCCGGCCGCTGGTCGAAAGTCTGCAACGGCAGGGCGTTCGGGTGTCTGTGGTGTCAACAATGCGGAGCCAGCCGCCGATGATCTCAGATGATCTGCGTAGACAAGCTGACAACTTCATCGACTTAGATGCGCTGAAGGACGTGATTGGCCGTCCACCGCGTGAAGTCTCCGCCGCCAGGGAACAAGTGAAAAAGCCGCGTTCTGTAGACACATGAACCGCCCTGATGACCGGCCCACATCGAAGCTCCGCTCACCGTTGAAGGTAATGAGAGGGCGTTCACAGGAGCCGCAAGAGCGACGGCAAGACCAAGGGCGATTCCAAAAAGACGCATATCAATCTCCATTTGCTGCGGACGTCATGTAGGTCCGCTTTGAGCCGGAAGCGACATTGGTGGGCGAGTGATTTGGCCCAATTTCTGCACCATGCGTGGAGGTCCGCAATGCGGACAAATCCGACCTTAAGAGTTCACGGCGCGATCAATACTTCGCCCTCAATTTCCATTGCGAAACCAAGCGGCAATACGGACACACCTATTGCAGAGCGCGCGTGACGACCAACGTCTGGGCCGAACACCTCAATGACAAGGTCACTAAATCCATTCACCACAAGATGTTGTTCCGAATAGCCTGGCGCAGACGTCACCATTCCAAAAACGCGGACCCACCCAATTATTCGAGACAACTCACCAATTTCTGCTTTGAGGTTCGCAAACACGCTCAATGCCACCTCGCGAGCTTCCACATATCCTTGATCTGTTTTGATGTCGGCTCCCACAACTCCAAAGGGCCCCGCAATATTGCCATCCATTGCACTCTTAGGATGCCCCGAAAAAAGCGCGCGATCACCTCTGATGTTCACAAACTCAAATGGTAAGTGTAAACCCTCCGGCAGCTTAGTCGGCTGTGGCAATTTCAGACCTAGTTGTTCCAATCTACTTTCTGGTGTCGGCATACTTAGTCCTCGGTTCAATCTATGCTTTGACAGGCTATACCTAATGAGGATGAATGTCTCCAGTGGGCCCTTTGTTGCCGTTCACCGCAAGACGAACGAAGGTCCGCAATGGGCCGTTCGCGACATTGGTCGGCGAGTGATATGGTCCAATTTCTGCACCATGCACATTTCAACTAAAAGGGCGGATTGCGGACCTTCGCTGCGCCATGCGTGGAGGTCCGCAATCGGGACTTAGTTACCCTTCACTATTAGCCAACCAATGTCCGCTTCCGCCGTCCAGTTGAATTGACTTAATTCTCCATTCACGTGACGGTTTATGGTGAACTTTGTGGAGTGTTTTGACATGACGGAAATATCTGTACGGCTAGCGAGCAATGCAGAGGACATCGAAGTGGCACGTGCGCTGTGTCGAGATTGGTTGGACTGGCATTGGAAAAACTACCCGCCGGATTGGCCAAGGGGTGACGACCATCCGATGAACCCTATCGGATTCGAAGCGACCCTCGAAAATTTGCCTGACATTCACAAGCGACCGCTTGGCGGGATTCTTATTGCCTCGGTGGACGGGAAACCCTCTGGATGTGTCATGTACGGCGAAGCAAAACCGGGGATCGCGGAATTTCATCGAATGTTTGTGAGTGTCTCTAGTCGAGGTCATGGTCTTGGTCGCAAATTGCTAGACGGCATGTTTGAGCAGATGGTCGCTGACGGATACCAGCGTGTATTCTACTCATCTGCCACATTCTTAACGCACGCGCGCGCAATGTATGAGAATGCCGGTTTTGTCCCGATAGCACACCCCAATGGATTTCCAGATGAGTGGCGCGACAAAGTCTATTTCATGGAACGTTCGCTCTAGTCGTCGCACACGGCGATTGAATTGAATTAACTCACCTATGAGCATAGCGGACTTTCGTGTGCCGTGCAGCATCAGTCAGTAATGGGATGTACCGGCTGCTTCACCCAGCAGGTTAGGCTGGGCCTATACTGCACATAGGAGAAGTAGCATGGCGAAGAATGATTTTGATGAGCTGATGTCGGTTGGCGTCGATATTGGCAAAGACGTGTTTCATTTGGTTGGCTTTAACAAAGAAGGTCAGCTTGTGTTGCGCAAGAAGATTAAACGCATGGCGCTGATCATGACGTTTGAAGAACTGCCGCATTGCATCGTTGGTATGGAAGCCTGCTTAAGCGCGCATTTTGTCAGCAGGACGCTGCGCAAGATGGGGTTTGAGCCACGGATCATTCCAGCAATTTACGTGAAGCCGTTCAACAAAGGTCAAAAGAACGATTACAACGATGCTGAGGCGATTGCCGAAGCTGCCCTGCGCCCCAATCTTAAAACGGTTACCGAGAAGACGCAGGAGCAACTGGACTTGCAGGCACTGCATCGCGTGCGTTCCCGGCTCGTATCGCGGCGGACGGTGACGATGAATCAGATCCGCGCATTTTTAATTGAGCAAGGGATCACTGTTCGCAAAAGCGTGGCTGCATTACGCACGTCGCTCCAAGCCATTTTGGACAATCGCAGTGATGAGATATCCTTGCGGATGCGCAAGCTGATCCTTGGTCTCCAGCAAGATTGGATCTGGACGGACAAACGGATCGAAATGACGACGTCTGAGATCAAAGCAGTCAGTGAAAGCGAGGCAAGTTGTCAGCGCCTCATGACCATCCCTGGGATTGGGCCAATCATCTCAACGGCTGTGGTTGCGGCTGTCGGAACTGGCGAAGCTTATGATCGCGGGCGCGACTTCGCAGCCTGGCTTGGTCTCGTCCCCCGGCAATACAGTACGGGTGGGCGCACCATTCTAGGTCGTATCACAAAGCGTGGCAGCCGTTATCTGCGCATGCTGTTTGTGCAAGCCGCTCAAGTCATCATGATGCGGCCAAAGAACTGGCATAAGTTCAGTTTTGGCCCGTGGTTGGAGGCTGCCGCGACGCGCATGCAGCACAACAAGTTGGGCGTAGCGCTGGCGAATAAACTGGCCCGCATTGCCTGGAGCGTTCTTAACTCAGGCAAAGACTTTGATTGGAAAGAAAAGGAATTTGCGACTGCGATCTAATCACAGCCGCACACGATGTTCGTAAACCTCAATTGTATGGAACGGAATAAGGCGCACCCAAAGTCTGAGAGCCCAGATGGTCATCATAGATCAGGTCACTAATGAGACAGCGGCGCGTGCGTACTCCCAACAGGGCCACGGCAAAATACTCAAGCCGATCACAGGCCGGATACATATCAGCGACTTCCAGAAGACGTGCAATTGAACACTTGCGAACAGCAGCCGGTACATACATCTGGGCTCAGAGCCGCCGTTCGCTGCGCTTTGGTCCAAGGTGGGCTCTGGGCCGATTGTGACCAATGCTGCACCATGCACATCTTGGCAAAAAAGGCGAAGCAATTGAAGCGCCACCTTGGCCCACCCCGCGCAGCAACAAGGCCCGCCAGACCTGACCGTGAAACCCCCTGCTTTAGGCCATACGGGCACAAGACGCCCGTTCCCGCAGGGAATACAAGCGCAACACCAACCCCGACGACTTGAGCTTTTAAGCGTGTTTGTGCTTTCCGATAAGACGGATAACCTGACAATCTCTTGTGTTCCTGAAGCTAAGGATAATGCTCACAGGTGATCTACTTAGTAAGCGCTTCTTTCGCGGCATCAACAACGATTGAAGGGATCTCATCGTCACCTTCACGGCTAACAATTTCATGTACAAAAAAAAGCAGCTTTTCATACTGATCTCGAAGCGCTTGAAGGTCATCCAAACCTAACCCGGCGTGTACTTCTGGATTGCTGAGGTGCAAATTTAATCTATCCAGTTGGCTAGGTTTATTTATCATCTCGCCTCTCACTTTCTCACTGCGCTTAACGTAACGAAGCCCTAGCGTATGACGTGGACCGAACATTTGGCGTGTCGGACAATATGCGCGGCCGTACTGCCTAGTAGATAGTCTGAAACCACAGGAATATGTGATGCCATAATGATGCAATCCGTTCCGTTTGCCGTAGCCCATTCCTCAATCGATCTGCCAGAATGGCCAACAACTACAACACTATTGCCGTGAAGCAGTGGTGCAGCCATTTCACTTAGTTCTGCCTGAACAGTCTTTAGTCTTTCAGCAGTGAATTCTGGCGGTACATAAGACATAACGTAACTGGGAATCTGCTCAATCACATGCAGCAGAGTAATTTTTCCATCGCGTCCCGCCATCAGTTTTGCGACCGACAGTGCCTTTTCTGTGTTACGTTCTGATCCGAACTGAACTGGCACAAGAATATGACTGTACATCTGTTTTCTCCCCTAGTTTTTAACACCACGCCATCTGGTGGCTGATCATCATAAATATTAGTTTGGTTGATGATGGTAAGGCTGGATTGATGTGTCAATGACAGTCATGCGCTGGGGGAATACGGCGTGGAGTTATTGTCAAATCTGGTGTTTAAGGGTTTCTGGTCATGCGGCGATCTGGCTGTTTTCAGTGGCTTCAATTCCGTCTTTGAATGCGACGCCGGTGATGACTTTGGCGAGGTAGTCAAAGCCGCGTAGTTTCCTCCAGTTTTGCTCGGCGCATTGCCCCAGCTTGAACATCATGTGCAGCATGCCGTCGCGTGAGAGGCAGCCCTTTGATCGTTTGGTGCGATGACGGATCGTGGCAAAGGCGGATTCAATTGGATTACTGGTGCGGATGCTTTGCCAGTGTTGTGCTGGAAAGTCGAAGAATGCCATGAGTTCCTCGCGGTCCTTTTGCAGGCACAGCGTCGCCTTGGGGTATTTGGGTTCGTAGGTTTTGATGAACAAATCTAAGGCCTTGCCCGCATCATCTTTGGTCTCAGCCTGCCAGATGTTGTGGATCGCAGCTTTGGCCTTTGGCTGAGACAGCTTGGGCAAACAGTTGAGCACATTCATAGTTTTGTGTTGCCAACAGCGTTGATGACGGGTCTCAGGATAGACTTCATCTATGGCGGCCCAGAACCCCATGGCACCATCTCCAATAGCAAGTTTCGGGGCGTTCATTCCCCGGCTTTTGAGGCTGAGGAGAGCCTCGCGCCAGCTCTGCGTGGACTCGCGCACCCCGTCCTCAATAGCCAAGAACCGCTTCTTGCCACGGGCTGTTACCCCCACAATCACAAGGGCGCAGAGCTTGTCATCCTCGCCCCGAAGGCCGCTGTGGACACCGTCAGCCCAGATGTAGACCAAGGGCTCATCGTCCAACGCTGCCTTTCTCCACTCGCCGTATTCGTTGGCCCAATCGCGCTTGAGCCGTGAGACCGTATTTGCCGACAATCCCGCCGCATCAGGGCCCAGAAGAACCTTGAGAGCCGAGCCCATTTCACCGCTGGAGATGCCCTTCAGATACAGCCATGGCAAGGCCGCTTCCAACGTTTTGGTTCTGCGCACGTACGGTGGCACCAGGGCCGAATGGAATGTCACGGGCTGGCCGTTTTTTGAGCGAACCTTGGGAATGCGCACGTTCACGGGGCCGATGCCCGTTTGGAACGGGCGCTCGGGATGATGCCCATTGCGCACAACAGTCGCATGACCGGCCTCAGTGCGCGCGGTGGTAAACTGAGACAGATAGCTTTCAAGCTCAGCTTCAACGGCTGTTGCGATCAATTGCTGCGCTCCTGTTCTCAATAAATCCGTCAGCGCGTCCGTGATCCCGTCTCGACGCGAAAAATCAACAATGTTAGTCGTTTCCATGGTGGTGTATCTCCTTCGGTTGGGCTGCTGTCTCGCAACAACAAATCAACCAGATACGCCGCCAACCTTCAAATCCCCCAAACACCAGATTCAGTCATAGCTCTACGGCGTGTCGATACACCTTGAAATGTACGATACGGCCAAGCTTCGGGCGGGATTGCGGCCCAATCCCGTATATGGCGGACGGGGGGTAAAAACTTAGAGGTTGGAATGGCCACTTGTCCTCCCCTCGCTACATTGCCTCACGCGGGTTTTTGATGAAAGCGGACATTGTGTTTATCGCGGCGGATGGCCGGATTGAGCCCTCTTTACCGAATTTCTGCAATGCAGCTAATGTCTACTATCACGGTAGCGGCAAAAAACGCTCAACAACCACTTAGGTTTTGAACAGGATTTATGGCAGCGTAAAATAATATGATTTATGGTCGTTAAACAAACGAGCCTTTTGGGAGTGCACCTATTGTTCGCCAGCGTGTGAATTTTGATCTATGTCAAGGACGCACAGCCAAAAACCTGAAAACATGAAGTCGTTCCATGAATGTGGTATTGGCCAGGAACAGGAACACTCTGGACCAGCCCGTATTTTTTCGGGGGGAGAGAGTTTCGGGCAACCGGAAACGGGGCCATTGGGTTCTATACTCGATCTTCAGTGGTCCTTCCTTCCCAAAAAGGACAGTTTTTCGAACGGTTCGATGTGGAAGCCGACATTGGGCTAAAGTTAACGAACTTCCGTTTTGTCCCGCATTGCAGACCTTAGTGCGGGACGCAGCGAAGGACTGCTTTGTGACATTTGGCGCTTTGAGATTTAATAGGCCCAGACCCTAAGACGCGGCGGGAGTTGCATTCGACCTATTGATCTAGCGTGGCAAATGATCTCTATTGGAACGCTAAATGAAAACTTGAAGGACCAGCAATGTTGTCCATTCGCCGCTTGTTGCCTCTGCTTTTCTGTTTTTCACTTTTTGCCGGAACATCTGCGTCAGCAACTGCGGACGGTCCTGATTATTATGCTGTAACAGGCGTTGCGAACAACGATGTCTTGAATATTCGGACTATACCTTCGGCTTCGGGTACTTTGATTGGAGCCATACCACCTGACGGGGACGGCATCGCCAATCTTGGTTGTGTGGGAGGGGTCACCTACGAAGAATGGGTAGATGTGACTGAGGAGGAGCGGGCAGAAAGCGTCAAGACGAGGTGGTGTCGCGTTGGCTATGATCGCACTATTGGGTGGGTCGCGGGTTGGTTTTTGACCGAAGGCAGCGGTGAGGATCAATTTCGGGCTGGAGGTAGGCTAATCGACATAGCGGGTTCCGAATGGCAAGTACGCGATTTTGCAGGCGAACTCTCGAAGGCTGATGCTTGGATTTCTTTCAAATCAGATAATGCCGTCGTTGGCAGCGGAGGCTGCAACAACTTCAATGGAACGTATGAAGCTGATCAGGGTCCAGCACTTTTTGGTCCGATAGCATCAACCAGAAAGATGTGTCCTGATCCGGAAATGCAGACCGAAATGCTTCTGTTTCAAGTGTTGGGCGATGCCCAAGAAATGGTAGCGTTTCATCTTGTAATGGCTCTTTTCGACAACAATGGTGCAATGTTGGCGACCTTTGAGCGCAGCGACCCAGACTAATTTAGTTCTATTTGCTGACTGAGTGGGTTGTCCCGTCATGATCAGGCAAGGTAGCTGTTTAATACTTTAATGAAAAAGGTCACCGATGAACCGATTTGTACTTTTTTTCCCGTTGCTTGTTTTGGGCTCGTCGCTAGGAGCTGAAAGCACCGGGCAAGATCTGTTCGCCGAGAATTGTGTTTTGTGCCACGGCACAGTGGGACGTGGCGACGGTCCCAAGGCTGGAGAATTGGGTACACCCCCGCCAGATCTGACAAAAATCGCCGAGCGCCGTGACGGGGTTTGGCCCATGCTTGAAATTATGTCGATCATCGATGGTTACTCCCGCAACACGCTCCCGCGAGAAGATATGCCAGTCTTCGAAAATTTCTTGGACAATGACATGGTAGAATTTGACACTGGAAACGGTGTGGAAGTTCTGGTGCCAAGTAAGCTTGTCGAGATAGTGAACTATCTCGAAGATCTACAGGATCCTGCGCCAGAGCGATACGTACCTTGAGGCCGCTTCCTAAATGACAAAAGAAAAAGGGATGGAATGGCAAAGATTGATTTTTGGTTTTCTATCGGAAGCACGTCACAGTAATGCGCCTGCCCGATCTTGCGAAGAAGGTTGGGATCGAGTTTCGATGGCGGCCATTCGACGTTCGACACGTCATGATCGGAAAGAAGAACATACCCTTCAAAAACAAACCGGTGAAAACAGCCTACATGTGGCGTGATATCGAGCGAATGCCCGGCACTCTTATCTTTGCATCAGCACCGTCGCGGCATCGCTTAACAATGCAGAAGCCGATTGTGAATCAGCAATGAAACTGGTGAGTAAACCCACTCCAAGTACTGCGATTGTGACAAATGTAAAAGTGCGTCCCGAATGCGTCTGTCGCCTTGCTCCTAGTGTATCGATAGGCCTGTCGTAATCAACGCGATGATGCTTCAGCATGGCTGTGTCGAATATCGGGTTCATTGGGTTGCCTCCTTGTTGATGAGGCCACTTTGTCAGGTTGAGAAACATGGTGCTTGAGGCAACCCCTGTGAAACCCTTGTGAAATGCCTTCGAAATCGCACTGATCTCGCAGGTCGCTTGCATGATTTCGCATTTAGCGGTTCACTGGATCCATGCGATATCAATTTTCTGGCTATGTTTTAGATACCGAAGCCCATTCTCTTTTCTGTGATGGTAGGCTCCAACCGATTGAACCCCAAGTCTTTGATCTGCTGCACCTTCTTCTGAGGAACGCCAGTGCCTTGGTGACAAAGGATCAACTGATCGAAGAAATCTGGGGCGGTCGTATTGTCTCTGAGTCCGCGATCAGTGCGCGTATTGCAGCAGCGCGGAAGGCCGTTGGAGATGATGGAAAACGACAAGCGATTATTCGCACAATAGCGCGTCGAGGACTGCAATTCGTTGCCGAAGTGGCCAATGATCCACTGGCTGAACCAGCACTCGACAGCTCGTCGCGAAGACCAAAGATCCGTTATGCTACTGCCGACGACGGGGTAAAAATCGCCTTCTCAACATCAGGCAGTGGCCCTCCGTTAATGCGCTCCGGGCATTATCCCTCACATCTTGAGCTTGAATGGGAGGAGGAAACTCAGCGCCCGATGTTTGACGCTCTAGGTAGCAGCCATACACTGATAAGAGTGGATCATCGCGGCAGTGGACTATCTGATTTGGATGTTGATGATTTCAGTACGTCACGCTGCGCGAAAGATTTGAAGGCCGTGGCGGAAACCCTGGGACTGGACCGCTTCGGGCTGTTTGGCAGTTCAAGTGGCGCAATGGTCTCTGTCGAGTTCGCTGCGATGTATCCCGAGTCTCTGACAAAACTGATAACACTTGGCGGCTATGTCGATGGTCGCTCTGTTAGGGGAGACGCTTCAAAGTCTGGCGCTAACGATGCTCTTCTAAGAATGGTAAAAGAAGGATGGGAAACACATGATGGCCTGCAAGCGACTCTGTAACATCGTAAGTTTGGGTTCTTTGCAGCGTTCGCTAAGATGATATTTAGCATTTGCGATTTTATAGGTCCTGATTCTACAATCAAACCATTCTGAACGTTGGCGGGGTTGAGAAGATGGCGATTACAGCAGCTTGTGAATGCGGACTATGCAGGGTCGAACTTTCTCGACTGCCAACAAAGCGCCTGTTTTGCCATTGTACGATTTGTCAGGAAGTCTACGGACAGCCTTACGCCGATGTAACAATAACCGATGCTCGTACGATCCACCCGTCGAACACACGGCCCATTACTTTTAGAAAACACAAGAAATCGCTCGCTCTTGATCGCGGCACTTGCATGGAGTGCAAAAGGCCGGTGCTGGGGCTTCTTAAGCTTTTTCCTGGTGTGAAACTCGCATTTCTACCTAGGTATACGCTTGGGAAAATGGCTGATGAAATAATGCCAAGTATGCACATCCACTATCAGTCGAGGATCAAAGATAGCATAGATAATATACCAAAGATCGAAGGTGAGATTCGAAGTACAATTGCCTGTCTTGGGCCTTTTATATCGGCTTACCGAGGGCGTTAGCCCAACGATTACTTTTATTTGGGCCGCACCAACGGCGGTTTTTCCCACGACTCGTTCATAGGATCATGAAATCCGCTGCGCGCGCAACTGTTCGCTGTTTGAAAAGTTACCTAGCATGAAACAGAGCGAAGCCAGCGAATGTATCAAACGGAAATTTGGGGTTCCGTCACTTTGTTCATGATACAACGCCTTAACGTGGGAACTTTGTGGCATTTTGGTCAAGGGAGATTGAATTGGATAAATTTCGTTTAACGCACGCGGCGGCTCAAAAATATGACAAACACAGTGTGCCTGCAATGTTTGGACCATTGGCGCGGGCCACGTTAGATAAAATACCTTTACCAGCGGACGCGCATATCATTGATATCGCATGCGGGACCGGTGCCCTGACACGCGAAATCGCCTCTCGCCTAAAGGGAAACGGCCGCATTGTTGGCGCAGATTTGAATGAAACGATGACCGAGTTAGCGACGCAACGACATCCATCTGATGCCCACGAAGCGATCTATGTTGCGGCTGACGTCTGCGAACTGCCCTTTGAGAATGCAGTTTTCGACATAGCCTTTTGCCAACAGGGTTTACAGTTCTTCCCCGACAAATCGGCCGCGTTGGCTGAAACCCGGCGCATTCTCAAAAAGGGGGGGAAACTGAACCTTACCTGTTGGAGTGCGATTTCTCCGTTCAACGGAGCATTGTCTGATGCTTTGAGCGATCATGTTGGCGAAGCTGCCTCCACCAAAGCAAAAGCACCTTTTTCTTTTCGTGACGGCGATGTGATCCGCGAACTTCTTGAGGGATCCGGGTTCATAATTGAAGCTCATCAAACCATCGTACTTGAGCGGCGGTTTGAAAACCTTTTTGAACAGATTATGGCGTTGCCCATCGAGAAAGACTTAAGCGAAGCTGGAGATTTGGTTACAAGTGCAGTCGTTAAAGATGTGGCCAGTAAACTTTCGAAATATGCCGTAGGTGAAGTTTTTTTAGTGCCGCAAGAGGCTCATTTGTTCGAAGCACAAACCTAGGCTGCTTTTTGCGCCGTGGTGATGAACGTCATTCGAAATCCGGACATTCGCTGCGCCGAAACACGGGGGTACTATGGGCTCTGACCGGTCATTTGCCGCGCTGAGTACCAAGGTCCGCTCTGGGCCGAGAGTGACGGCGACGGTAACCCAAAGGTTCTCAGATTTTGTTTGCCCGGATTGGAAAGGCTGGTAAACTTGCCAATTCCAATAGAAGCCAAGGAGTGCGAAAAGATGCCAGTTTTTAGACTTACCGAATTTACATCACGAGATATGAGCAAGATGGTCGAGTTCGCTGAAACTATACGCGAAGAAGTGGCCGCTGCTGGCGCGGAATTTATTGATGTTATCTCAGTGGGCGAAGGCAAAGGCATTGTTATCGCCAAATATGCTACTCAAGCTAAGATGGAGGCTGCAACCGAAATCAACAAAGCCGCATTTGGAAAAATGATTGCGGCGGGCATTGTCGACTCAGATAGCATCAGAGGGCAATCCGGTGAGATTACTTTCTCTTTCTAAGTTAGTGGCGGAAGAAGCCATGAATTTAGCTCCGCCAATTATTGCAACTTCAAACTGAAAAGCTGGTGTAAATCACATGCAGGTTAGTGTTCGTGACAACAATGTCGATCAGGCCCTCCGGGTTCTGAAGAAAAAACTACAGAGCGAAGGCGTTTTCCGTGAAATGAAGCTCAAGCAACATTTCGAAAAGCCGTCCGAGAAAAAAGCACGCCAGAAAGCTGAAGCTATCCGCCGTGCCCGTAAGCTGGCACGCAAGAAATTGGAACGCGAAGCGTGATGTATTTCATTTCTCGATGCTGAACAAATGTACCCCCGTTGCCCAATGGCAGCGGGGATTTTACGTTTCCGTGGGCCTTTTTTCAAATGACACCCCGAGATATCAAAGCCCCTGAGCCCGTCTACTCGAGGGCCGCTTTAATTACTTCAAAGCATTGGGTGGTTCTCGCAATTTTTCACACCCCCAGAGTTCTATTCTGTGCCTTTCTATGATACAAGGCTGTGTGAATGCCATTCCCATTTCGATTCCTCTCGCCAGATAAGCCCTTGCTTTCTAACAAGAGTCGCAATTGAGGGGAGCGCGCACCTCGATTGCCAAAATTGATGAGTAGGTGCCACCAAATTCAGGCTCCCAGAAGTAAAAAACACTAATTGTCGGAGGAGACGATGAAATCGTTTTTAGTAGCTTTCGCCCTTTGCCTTGCGGCAGCCTTGCCAGCTTGGGCCTCAAATGCAGATACAGAGCAAAGCAATCAACACCACCACGAGCAGGTGTACGACTTGCCCCTAAATGATCTCTTTAGGAAGCCGGACGATGGGGATTTAGTCACAAGAACTATCAAATTGAACATCATAGAAACCGAAACTGGTTACATGCTTTTTGAGCCTGATGCGATCCCCATCAATCATGGCTCAGTGGTGCGCTTTCTTATCAAGAATGGTGGTGAGTTGGATCACGAGTTTTTCCTTGGTTCGTTCGACCAAGTTGCCGAACACCATCAATGGATGCTCAAGAATCCTGACATGGAACACGACGACCCCAACGGAATCTCACTTCCGAGCGGCGAGACAGTGGAGGTGGTTTGGAAGTTTCCAGAAATGGTCAATTTGGAGTTTGGCTGTCTAATCCCAGGCCATCTCGAAGCAGGTATGTGGGGCGTGATAATGGTGCATGACCACCTTGCGCACTAAACTTGCTCAGTAGGCCGGCTAGGGATCAGGATTGTCGAATAGCAGCCATTCACCCGGGGCTCATCCGCTGCGGCGCGGCTAAGGACCGCTTGGTCCCGCACAGCAGACCTCTGTCCAAGTTGCAGCGAAGGTCCTGTGTGGATGGCTCCTGCATAGCAAGACATTTTTGATCAGATTTGTGCATTTGTCAGAAGCAGTCATGTGTCCGGCCTGTTTGCGCGGTTTTGACCGCTGGCCCTGATGGGTTCCGCAAACCAAGTCCCTTACAGCTTAGCGGGCTATGACGCCCGGGACCTTCGACGGGGTGTCCTGGTTTTGGCGGCAGACTTATGCACCATCATCTCGCGGGTCTTGCTAACTCTTTGTTCTTTTTCCTTTTAGGCCGTGTGCGGTGTATAAGGTTGGTTGCGGGTGAGAACGGCCCAGACGACCTTGCACTGAGGGTTAAGCCCTCCGCGATGCTTAGACCAATACTCAAGTGTTGCCGGTTTGCTCTCACCGCATTTCGTGCATGTCTTGGTCATGATTGCCTCCTGACGGTTGGCGCGTTCATTATGCGGCCCTCTTAGCTTTGCGGCGTTTGCTTGCCGCCTTGTTGCGTTTGGCGACAGCCTCACGGCAGGGGTCGCTGCAATACTTGGTGCGCTTCCCCTCGTCGTCCTCATACTTCTTGCCGCAACAGTCACAGCGCCGGTATGAGCGCAGCAGGTTGAAATCGATGCCCGCTCCCAATCCATGCTCACTGACGTATTTGCGCAGGGCGTAGGTATCCACGCCAGCGATGAGGCACAGGCTCTCACGTTGCTCTGCATGCTCATCAGCGGTCAGCCAGTGCTTGGCCTCTGCGGTGATCCGCGCCCGGTTCTTTGGGCTGTCCATCATATCGCGGCCTTCAGCATCACTGACGGCGCGAATTATAACTGCGGCTGCGAGGGCAGGGGTCATCTCAGCATCGATCCTCCCGGTATCTGACCAAGCATCTCATCTTTTACCACTTTGCCAAGCATCGATCCGATGCCCTCAACGGTGCCACTGGAGCCTGTCTCTGGGAACATCACAGCGCGTGCCGTATCAATGAAACCTGAGAAGTCGCTGTTGTCATAACCGATCCGGTAAGAGTTGTTTTTGCGGCGGTAGCTGGCAATGAAACTCTCCAGCTTCAAATCACCCCGGCCATTCGTTGCGGCCTTGCTTTCGTCCATCGACTTGATGACACGCCAGCGGTGACGCAGCTTGCCCAGTGACGCTCGTGCCGTCTGGTCGAGGCTGGCCTCAATTAGCCCATCCATGCGCCCTACCAGCTCTTCTAGGGCCTCAACCCGATCTAGGTTGGGATCACCCTTCACAGCTAGGGCAGGGGTGGCAGGGGGAGGATTTAGTCTGGCGAGCTGGATGAGGGTTATCGGTGATCAAACCTATCCCCACCCGTGTTCCGCCAGGAACATCCCCAAGATACAATCTGGCTGAATCGGCTGCTAGTAGGTTGTGAGCAAAAGTCGGCCAGATTACAGAATCGCAATTCTGCGTACTATTCAGAGTGCCTCTGAATGCCCTCCCGTGCCTACTGGTGCCAAAGGGCTGAGAATGGCTTGAGTGATGCTAGGCTGATGCGCTCTCGGCGGCTGAGGTGGCCTGCGGGTGCCGCACCCTTTGCAAGCGTTTTGCATGGGTTATTGCGAAAGCTTACTTCTTGAATAAATCAGAGGTGCAGCGGTACATCCTGTCCCGATCAAGCGTCAGGAACAGGAATCCAGTGCCATGGACGAAACTCTTGGACATGCTTGAACCCTGCCATGAGCAGCCGCTGCCGTCTGAGTATTGATTGGCGTCATCAGAACAGAAGATCTCCTTGGTCTCTACTCCAGAACCATCGATCTTGTAGATCACGCCGTCGCTGATAGAAAACTCTGGGAAATCTAACCCGGGGGCAAAACAAAGGTAATCCTTCAAACCGTCCTTTGCGGCGGCAGCGGTCGTGATTGCGGCAATGGCCACAGCTATCAAAATGGTCTTCATGGTGCTCTCCTAAGGGTCGCTTTGGGTAGGGGGCAGAATGACACCCTAAGCCAAATTGGGGTCAGTTGCATATAGGGGCAAAATCCTGCGCTAAAGATTTAACTACCCCAAGGTCGGCTGTGGAGCCCTTAATGACCAATGCTGCAACATGCATATTTCGACAATAAGGGCGGAAGGACTAAGCTGCGGCGAGCATCAAGGTCTGCTTTGCAGGGACAAAGTTGTCGCACGCTACAACCGCGGGCTGTGCAGAGCTACCAATGTATCGACATCGTGTAAGGCGTGCTACGATGGCCCATTCACGAGTGGCCAGAGAGGAAGCATTATGTCCGGGACATCGTACCCACCTGAATTTGTGACAAACCTCGAAATGCAGTGGGGTATCGGGTTTCTTTCGCCGGGCGGGCCAGAGGAAGTGAAGGAAATCCTTCGTGACATCGTTGTCGGTGGGAAGACGGTCCTAGACATTGGATGCGGCACTGGCGGTCCAGATATTGTAATCTCGAGGGACTTAGCGCCAAAGCGCCTCGTGGGCATCGATATCGAACCCTTCCTTGTCGAGACTGGCCGAAAAAATATTGCTGTTGCCGGATTGGATAAGGTTGCTGAACTGATATTAGTCGAAGTGGGTCCCTTGCCTTTTGAAGATCAGAGCTTTGACATCGTTTTCAGCAAGGATTCCCTTATTCATGTCGAGGACAAGGCTTCGCTTTACCGCGAGGTGCTTCGGGTCCTGAAACCTGGCGGGCAATTTGTTGCTAGCGATTGGTTGCGCAGCGCCAATGCCGATGAGTTGGCGGGATACAACGAATGGCAGTCTTTGACATCGCTTAGTTTTTCCATGCAAACAACAGATGAGACTAAGGTCGAAATGACTGTTGCCGGTCTTGAGGACGTCAAAACTCGCGACCGAACCGAATGGTACGCAGAAACTGCTGCTCGGGAAGTCAAAATGATGGAGAGCGGCGAATGGCGAAGCCAGTTTATTGCAGCCTTTGGTGAAGAAAATTACATCAAGAAACTCGCGGTGCGCATTGCCAATGCCCGCGCGGCAGAATGTGGTGGTCTAATGCCGACCCACCTCTTTGGCCGCCGAGCCAAGTAGGCCCAACTCTAGCTCAAAGCTGCCGTTCGCCGCGATTAGTACGAAGGTTCGCTGTGGGCCGGAAGCCGACTTTACGAATATGGCACTACCGGCAGCTTTGTCCCGCTTAGCAGGCCTTGATGATCACCGTAGCGAATGGCGGCTTAAAGCCCAAACCAACTGATGCCGCACAGTGCGTAGATGACCTGAACCCATACAAAACTGCCGCTCAGATCCAATCAGGTAAATCGTTCCGGAGCAAAATCGTTAATATTGCAATAGGGTGCTCGCCCCTGCGCAAGATCAGTCACGATTTTGCCGGTTACTCCCCCTAGCGTAAGGCCGATATGTTGGTGTCCAAAGGCAAGAGTGATGCGGCTCGAGGTCGGTGAGGGACCTATTACTGGAAGAGCATCCGGCATCGTTGGGCGATGACCCAGCCATGCGTCGTCAGGCGAACCGATATCTCCAAACATTTCATGTGATTTGCGCTGAAGGTAATCAGTGCATTTGGTGTTGAATGCAGCGTCTTTAGCATTGATTTCAACCGTACCGGCAATACGCAATCCGTGGGCCATCGGCGTGGCGTAGAAACCCGCTTCGGCCCAGCCAACCGGCCGTGATACTAGTCCCCCGTCGTTGCGATAAAGGATGTGATAGCCGCGCTCGGTGCCTAGTGGCAGATGTTCAGCGCCGGAGCCTTTTATCTCGTTCGAACGTACGCCAGCCGTTAGTGCTAGGTGACCCGCGCGGAGTTCGGTGCCATCTTTAAGATAAGTTGTCACCCCAGTGTCATCGGCATCACAACGTTCAACACAGCAGGATAGATAGGTCCCACCAAGTGCTTCAAATCGTTTGTGCATGCGCTCGACCAATTCCTGCGGATTGGTCACATGCCGTGCGCCTTTGAAGTTCAGGCCACAGTGTATGGGTTGTTTCAGGTTTGGTTCCAGTTGGTGGACGTCATCTTTGGAGAGTTCTTCGAATTCCACACCCTGCGCGCGTCGCATCGCATTGCTGTTGCGCGCACCTTCATACCCCGCTTTGGTGGACCAGACATAAAGGCAGTCGTTATTTACCATCAGGTCTTCGGCTCCTGCCTCAGCAATCAGCGGGTCGAGGCCGGCATCAGTATGCGTCAGGAACTGACCCAGTGCTTCGCTGATTTGTTTAACACGAGAGGGGCGGCAGTTGTTTAGGAACGCCAACATCCATCCGGGGTTTCTCAATCCGTGCAACAGGTTAAAGGTTAGTGGGCTTTCCCGGCTGGTCAGCAGATGCGGCAGAGATGTAAAAATCGATGGGTTGTTGACCGGAATGCAAGCATATGTCGCGATGGTACAGGCCGACCCATACGTTGTGCCCGACCCGGGTGGGTTGGGGTCGCAGATGAGGGTCTTTAGACCATCCCTTTGAGCATAGAGCGCAGCTGACATACCAACGATACCAGCACCCACAACGATGAGGTCAAATTCGTTCTGCGGCATTGTCATATTCGTTCCGTCTGTCACGCTCGTGGGAGCTTTCTTGCTGGGTGATGCGGGTTTTCTGCAATAATTACCGCCTTATAGCAAATATCAATAACTTCGACAGTCAGTTTCGTCCTCTCAGCGTCCGCTTCAATTCTCCAACTCAGTTTTCGAAGGAATATCGGACGCGTTTTGGGACACCGCCAAGAAATCAGAAAAACGAATAGGCTACGGTCTAATGGAGGCGCTGTTCGCGTAGCGAAGGCAGCTTTCATTGTCGTCTTGAAGGGAATATTGAAATTTCATGGCAACAGATAAGCGCGATCAATTTCACAGACACCCCAAAAAGGTTGAACCCGGTGCGCCCGGATTTCTTTGGGTTCTGATAGGCGTTATGGCGGTGATTGAGCTGCCACTTACTCTGTCAGATGCAGGTTGGATCGGCTCAAACAGTTGGCGTATAAACGTCTTTTTGTATGGTGCATTCTGGCAACTTTTGCTCGATGGAGGCCTTGCTCCGCTCTATGCAAGTCAGAAAGTGCTGATGTTTCTGACGCACGCGTTTTTGCATGGCAGTATTGCGCATTTTGTCATGAATAGTGTGGTTCTTCTCGCCTTGGGAAAGGGGGTGGCAGCATACCTTGGCGTCGGTAAAACCATTCTCTTGCTAGCCTTATCAGCAATTACTGGTGCCGCCGCTTTCGGGCTGTTGTCAGCCGCGAGCGGCCCAATGATTGGAGCGTCCGGGGCCGTTTTCGGCCTTCTTGGCCTGTGGCAAGCGTGGGACTTCAGGCAGCGACGCCAATTAAACCAATCAGTGCGACCTGTCCTGAGCGGAATAATGGGCCTGCTCCTCGTCAATTTGGTGCTGTTCGTAGTGCTATCTGGGACACTTGCCTGGGAGGCACACTTAGGTGGGTGGATCGTTGGCTGGACTGCCGCTTGGACTTTCGCAAGCCAACGAAAAACAAGATCCCAGAGCCTTTGAGAGACCGATGCTCTGTTTACAAGATGCAACCCCCTTCGCAGGCCCAGGTTCCGGCAAACATTCGATCCCTGCGCGGCAGCTACGCTTGCGAGCGAAATGTCGACCCAAGGTTCATGCCGCTTTTTGAGGATGACTATGATCTGATCGCACAAGGCTTCCAACAGCGAGGTAGCCTGAGGCGCTCACAGGAGATGATCAGAACTCTCGTAAATTTGCGGCAATTGCAGTTACCGAAAGCTTAGATTGAGATGCAAACTGGTGGTGCTAGGAAGGTCAGTCTGGCCACTCAAGTTCAAAATTTTGCACAACAACACTCAACAGATGCTCTTGATTACCTTCCATGGCTTTCGTCATGAAGTTACGAATATCCGCTTCGCTCGCGCCAGCCTCTCGCGCTGCTTTTTGACAGGTTCCTAAAATCTCAAAAGAGTTTGCGCTGCACGCGCTTAGATCAACGGTGGCCAAAGTTTTCATATTTCCGAGTTCCTTAGATGTTTTGTTTCATGCTGCTTTTTTAGCAGCCGATAGTTTCGCCAGAATTTACGAGGTCGCCTTCTGACGTGACGCATTGAGAGATGTGTTACTGGCTGGTAGCCAAAACCCGGTCGGAAAAGCCAATATCAAGGGGTTGCTGGATAACTACCTTCGTCATAAACAATCCAGCTGAAGACATTTGGAATGCCTTGGAAGTCTGAGCCAAAAGTCGGTTCTGGTTTTCAAAAATGAGAATTTATGGAGCTAGGAATGAGCAAGGAAGCCAAATTTCTAAGTATGGCGTTGCGCCACAAGCCAGAAGAAATTGGGCTGGCATTAGACAAGAATGCATGGGCTGATGTCGACGATCTACTTCTGAAAATGAAGAAGGCCGGGCGGAAACTGTCACGGCAACAACTTGAAGAGATTGTCGCAACAAACGACAAGCAACGGTTCACTCTGTCACCGGACGGGACCCGCATCCGGGCTGCCCAAGGCCATTCGTTTGAGGTGGATTTAGGTCTTGAGCCTTCGGAGCCGCCCGCAGCTCTTTTTCACGGAACAGCACGGTCCAATTTGGATAGCATCTTTGTCAGTGGGCTTGAGGCCAAAGGTCGATCCCAAGTGCACCTATCAACCGATGAGACAACGGCTAAGAAGGTCGGCGAACGGCATGGAAAGGCGGTCATTCTTTCCGTTGATGCAGAACGCATGCACAATGATGGTTTCCTGTTCTACCGTGCTGACAACGGTGTCTGGCTGACCGACAGGGTTCCCAGGGATTACTTGGGTTTTGGACTGGTTCAGTGAAAAAATAGAAGAGAGCCACTCCCACCATATCATCCGCAAGCGCCTGTGCCTAGCTGAGACGAGGGAAGCTGAGCTGTTGCGCTTTGTCCGGCCTCGTCAGTACAGCTATGGCAGAGCCCGACAGGTTTGAATTCGCGTTGATGTATGCAACATTGGATTAACTCAGACTAATGCAAGCAAGGGAGAACGCTTTTGTTGTTTCGACTAGTTTTAGCGATGATAGCCGCGGCCGGGACTGCCTCTGCTCAAAATACAGAAGTAGCGAAAGGGCAGGACTTATTTCTTTACTTTTGCGCCGAGTGTCACGGTAGCGATGCCGAGAGCATTGGACCAATAGCTGAAATGCTAGCCATCAATCCACCTGAGCTCACTTTGCTTGCCGAACGCAACGGCGGTAAATTTCCAACGGAGTATGTTGCCATGCAAATCGACGGCCGCATCAGCGTTGCCAGTCACGTAGATATGCCTGTTTTCGGTCCATATCTGGGTAGCGATCAGTCGGTAGCGATCAAACTGCCAAGCGGTCAGCCTATGTTGGTCACGCAGAACTTGGCCGATCTGATCGCCTATTTGCAGTTTGTTCAAACCGAGTAATAATGGATGGTTCATTGGGCTAAGCAAGGCGTAGCCTTGGCCGTAAATTGCTGCTGCTACAGCGACGCCGAGCTTCCACAGCTGAACATAGTGCCAGAGGTTCAAGTAACGAATGGCGACACTAGCGGGCTTTCGCAAAATCCTTTCAGAACAATGGTAACGAACAACTTAAGGGGAGCTAGCAATGACCAAAGGGTACTGGATCGCAAATAATCTTGTTCATGATAGCGCAGCATACAAAGCATACCAAAAAGCAAACGCTGGCCCGCTCAAAGAGTATGGCGGCAGGTTTCTGGTCCGTGCAGGGAGGCAGATGACCCCGGAAGGCGCAATGCATCCGCGCAGTGTCATCATAGAATTTCCAAGCTATGAGGACGCAGTCGCATGCTAAAAAAGTGTCTCGTATCAAGATGCTTTGGCGATCCGCCAACCAATTGCAGACACTAATTTGATCATCGTCGAAGGCTACGACCCGTGAAGCAGACAATTCGCAACTGGAAGCCAAAACACTAGAAAATGAGTCAAAATGCTAGACCTTGAGACTCTGGACACCTTCCTTTCCTCTGAAGAAAGCCCGGATGATTGCATGATGCTTTCTGACTTGGAATGAGCAGTTGGGCACCTAAGAAGGGCAAGACGCATCCCGCATCACAGGTATTCACGCGCCAAAGGGGTTTCCTGAACAAACCTGGACTAGAACTGCGCTTAGGTCGGGAAAACCTGATATTTTGCCCCCAGCCGGAGCAGACCTCAAGTAGAGCGAAATTCTGAGTTCTGATGGGCTGGACATCGGCGGCTGCTGGTTCGCCAGTGCCCCTATGCGCCCGATTTAGTGCTCAATGAACTCCACTTTTACACAAGAGAAAAAGCTTTGAGACGGAACCCTCTGAAACTATGCGCAGCTCAATTTTCGGTGGACTAGGACGGTTGCAACCAAGAGCAAGGCAATGAGCTCCAGCGCCATTGGTGCCGCTAATCCAAGGAGCAGGACCAAACCAGCGACGAATAGCAGCAACCAGCGGCCCGTACCGTTCGGGTGCACCCGGTCGCGGATCAGCCAAAGGGCAGCAAGATAAATTGCAATGGGAACAGCTATAGCCAAGATACCAACCTGTGTATCAATTTGCGCGGACTGGCCGAGAGTGTTCAGCATAACAAGCATGCCCGCGCCTGTTGCTGCTCCCGCGGCGAAGAGAGCAAAATGGCCATAGGCCCACAACAGGGCATGCCTCAACGCATCGCTTCTTAGATGCCCGTCAGCGGTGAAATACACCCCCCATAGTGAGAAGGCGATGATTGCCGACAGGGACGCCAGCCAAAGGTATTCTAAATTGGGTAAGGCCGCTTCGTCCTCAAGTTGGATCATTGCTGTGATCGCGATGAATGTCTCGCCCAAAACGATAATGTTTAGGAGACCATAACGTTCAATCATGTGGTGGCGATGCCAAGTGGTGGTACGTTGGCGCTCGGCAATTGCTGGAACGGCCAGTTCACCAGCCGCCCCGATTAGAAAAAGCGGGAGATAGGCCGCGGATGTTGGGGCCACAAGCACAACAATTCCGATCCAATAGAGCTGCATTGCGGCGATTCCACTGGCGTAGCGCAAAGCCGTCTTGCGATGTTTTGGATCCGCTCGGGCTGCGCCCAGCCAGAATGCGGCCATCCCGAGTCGCATGATGATGAACCCAAAAAGTGCAAGCCAAATCCTCTGATGCTCAAAAACCGCCCCGATACCGGCTGCCAACATCAACGCACCGAACATGATGACCATCGTGAGAATGCGAAAGGTGGCGGAATCGTCATCATAAGCCGAGGCGAACCACGTGTAGTTCATCCAGGCCAGTCCGATCATAAAAAAACTACATACGAAACTGATTATGCCCTGTGCGGCATGGGCCGCCTCAATAGCATGTGCAAGCCCGTGTGCGGCAGCCGCAATCGCAATGACTGCCGCCAAGTCGAACATCAGTTCCAGTGGAGTCGCTCCGCGATGGGTCTCGGTTGAATCACGCGGAGGAAAGTAAAAGAAGCTGCTGTTTTTTTTCATCTTGATCCGAGTTTGCTAAATTAATGTACCAAGTTAAAAAACCTATCTTCTATGTTGTGGTAGTTTGTTGTTTCTATCAAGCCCTCTGGGCGGATTGGCGGTGGTTTGGGTAACTGATACGCACTACGCGTAAGTTTTGGTTTCAGAGGCAGGGTTAATCTGGGTATTGGCCTGATTGAATGTCACTGGCACAGACCACTGGATTTGGGGATTCATTGGTGCGACCATCGAAGCCACCAGGTCCACTGGCTGCCGTACAAAAGTTGAACGTTTAACCCGTCAATATTGATACAGGTCACGAAGTGTTACGAGCGCTGTTCGGGCATAAAGATCACTTTTCAAACCGGGGCGAAAACCTACTGCCCAAAAAATTGTGACTGTTGGTCCCACTGGCTATAACCTTTCCATGGGTTCACGTGAGGATAAAACCACTACGACTTATTTTCTGAGCCTGTCGCGGGGAAATTCCGAGATTGGTTGAGAAGGCTCTGCTGAAGTTATTTGGGCTGGTGTATCCGAGCGTGGTTGCAACTTTTCTAACCGTGCTCCCTTTAAGGCTGAGCAATTCTTGCGCACGCTGCATGCGGACATCATTTACCAGCGTTCGAAAGGTAACCCCTTCTTCGTTTAGCTGCCTTTGAAGGGTTCGCACGCTTGTTCCAAGCGACATTGCAGTACGATCCAAGGAGATAATTTGCTCAGAGAGTTGTTGTAAAACAAGTGCCTGCGTAGATTGAACGAGCGTTGTGGGCGGCCCTGCGGCTCGCTCTCGTAAGATGTCTTGGCGCGACGTAATCGCTAGACTAAGATTGTCTGGATTTGAAACACCTAGAACATTGCGCGGAAAGTATATTCGGAGATCTTTGTGCCCGAAGGTAACTGGACAATGGAACGTTTCCTCGACTTGGAATTCTTTTACTGGCTTTGGAAAATCAAACTCTATGCGCAATGGAACCCATTTATCCCCGAGAAAATGTCGCGGGATACTTAAGATAGAGGCAATGGCGGTGTAAGCAACATCTGGATAACTTGGATGTCCTCTTAGTCCAAATACATAGGAATATATGACCTCACGTGTGCCAACTCTCATGCCCACCCGATCAGTATTTGAGTGAAGTTGCATCTCTTTTTGGGCCCGTAGAAGAGCAGTTCCCAGATCAGGGGCTCCTAAAACATAGCGGCCCCAAGCACCATAGTCCGCCACGGTTATAAAGGGTGCCCAAAGTAATCCAAGTCGGTCGTACCCTATGCTGCGAGATACTAAGCCGATAAAATTAGAAAGTGCGTGTTCCGAAATATATCCATCACGGGCATCAATAAACCTCTTCGGAAGGCCCACTGCATGCAACGCGCTTCTGGTTTTCTTTTCGCCTAGTTGTTCTACCGCAAACTGCGGCATAGCCCCAAGGGACATGGCTGAGATCATGGGCGGTCGGTGGCTCACTTCAATGCTCCAAGGTATATTTTTTCAGTTTGGCGTGAACTGATACACATTACAATGAAGTTATATGCGAAGCTTTTGGTAAGGTATTTTGTTTAAATACGGAGGCTAAAATGAATTCCACAAAACTCAAATTAATTCGCTCTGCATGTACTCTAAGCGCCCTTACAATTCTTGCCACTCCAGCATTTGCCCAAATGAGCGATGTCACGCGCTCAATGGTAGAGCGCCGCGCTTGTGAGGCGGCTATTTGGGGGCTACCTGCCATTAGCGCTTATGACATCGAACTTTCATTGCAGCGTGATGCGGGCGCAGAACCTGGTGTCATTGGGTATATGTCTGCGCCAATGGACTCGCGGCACGGATTTCTGACGGCCAACGATGTGACCCCATATGTAATTGGAGGCCTGACGACGAAGGATGGCCCCATAGTGATCGAAGTACCTCCTGCGGGCGACAAAGCTGCCTTCTTCGGCACTATTGTAAACGCTTGGCAAGTGCCCCTTGCCGATGTTGGCACAACGGGTACTGACAAAGGTGAGGGCGGAAAATATCTCATCCTGCCACCTGGCTATGACGGCGACGTTCCCGAGGGTTACATCACCTCTCAATCCAACACTTGGGGCGTGCATTTTGCTTTCCGCCCAGTCGCTAAAAACGGCGGCACCCACGCCGATCAGGCAGCCTATGCACAGAAATTGCAGTGGTATCCATTGGCCAATGCCAACAACCCATCCCCTACAGAATTCGTCGATTTAAAAGAAAACCCCGTCAATACTCTGCCCGTCTATGACATGAGTTATTTTGCCGATCTGAATGCAGTTGTTCAGCGTGAACCCGTGCTTGAGCAAGACAAAGCCATGATGGGGATGCTTGCTTCGCTTGGAATTGAGCGCGGCAAACCCTTCAATCCGGATGCGGAAATGCAGGAAGCGATGCTAGCTGGGTTGGACTGTGCCTATGATCAAATGCAGGCGCGATTTGTCACTGATGGTGGTGGTTTCAAATCAATTTGGGACGACCGGCAATGGGGCCCATTCGCAATTGACCCCGAACAAGCCAAGCTTGGGTTCCCCTTTGTCACCGAGACCGCGGTTCTGACTGATGAACGCGCAGGGCAGTATTTCTATCTGACTTATCTCCCCAAGAACCTTGGTGGCGGCACCTTCTATCTTGGGGCGGTTCGTGATGCAGACAATAACATGCTGAACGGCAAAGACACCTATAAGCTCAACGTTCCCGCCGACACACCAGCCGAAGATTTTTGGTCGGTGATTGTTTACAGCATGGAATCCAAAGGGTTTGTCCAAGGGGCCGAGAGTGTTGGGCGCGCGACACCAAATCTACCCGACATGAATACAAATGCTGATGGATCGGTTGACGTCTATTTTGCACCATCTGCACCAGAGGGTCAGGACGCAAACTGGATTCCGACAGGTGAAGATTTCTTCCTCCTGTTTCGCCTCTATGGCCCAGCAGAGGGCTGGCTCGAAAGTGGGTGGAAACTGGCCGACGTGGAAAAGGTTAATTAGAGGTTTAAGCGGGTCACTCAAATGGCTCGAAACTAAATGCGGGCGCGGCGAGGAACTTGCCAGTTTCACATGTCCAGAGCCGGAAGCCTGTCATGGAAACTCAACCGACGGAAAGCGAAATCTGGCTGTCTTTGGACGACTAAGCCGGGCGAATGAAGGAACCAGGCCTGCTGCCTCGTGGCTTTGGTTACTTCATTTACACAAAGACTTGGGGGTAACGGCAATGGAACCTGAACTTGGAACGAACCTGATTGAAAGGCTTAACGGGCCGTTCAGTCTTCGGCTGTTGTTGCAACCTACTATGGCACTGTTGTTTGCAATGCGAGATGGCCGCAAAGATGCAAAAGAGGGAGCACAACCTTACTTGCAGGCCCTCCTAAATCAGCAAACGGACAGCAGGCGCGAGACTGTTTCCTCGGCGTGGGCGTCACTTAGCAAAGTCATGACCATCGCGTTTATTCTGGATTGTGCGTTTCAGTATGCCACCACGGGATCTGTCGCCTTTCTTGAGGCAATCGCCATGGTACTTTTGCTGTGTGCCATTCCGTACACCCTGATCCGCGGTCCTGCCGCGCGTTTCTTCAGCAGCAGATAGAAACCGGCGCATCCTAATCAATCAACCACACGGAGAGAACACTATGAAGAGAAAATCAAGAATGCTTACGGCTGTCAGTGTGGCAGCAATCTGCGCCACCATGGCCGTAACCAGCGCATCAGCACAGGCGCTGAGCAGAGTTGGCGGCGATAACCGGGCTAAGGCCATTGGCGAAATGACCGACGCGCGCGTTATGGAAGTGTTGCGCAGCGAGGGCCGCGTTAAGATGAGCGGCCAGTTCTTTGCCACCGACAGCACCGATTTGAGCAGTGACGCGCCGGTGATCTTGTTCAAGATGGCAAAGGTAATGGAAACCTTGCCCGAAATGCGCCTGGCAATCGTTGGACATACCGACTCTGAGGGCGATTTTGCCTACAATGTCGAATTGGCTCAGCGGCGCGCCGAAGCGGTTCGCGATGCCCTGCTCGCAGAACCGAACAATGTAGCACCTGAACGCCTTGTGGCGATGGGAGCCGGATCAATCAGCCCTGTGGCCTCAAACCTATCCGATGAAGGCCGCGCGCTGAACCGACGCGTCGAGTTCGTCCTGCTCGATGAAGCTCTGATGGAGCAGAAACCGCAATCCGCCACGGCGCAACCGTTCGAGCAGAGCTCCGCCAAATATGCAGCAAATGTGCCGGAAAATGTCGTGACACCAGATGTCGTCGATACCGAGGTCCTCGGCCGTCTGGAGTTCTTTGATGGCATGCCTAAGCCGGAGACTGTCAACAAAGTCTATGACAACCTTGACCTGATACGCAGCACGACCGCTTTTCTTGACGGCATGAAAATCGCTTCATTGCGTGGGTTGCTCATGGGATATGGCGCAGAAGGTGTTGAGCCGAATGAAGTAGTCATCCATTCCGGCCTGATGGATGCACGTTCGATCTGGCTGACACCTAACACGACCACCATCTACGTTGCAGCACATCTTGATTTGTCACAGGGGCCAGTTGTCATGGACACCCCTGGCGGGTTGTTGGGTATCGTTAATGACGCGGCATTCGGGTATGTCGTAGATATCGGGGCTTTGGGTCCAGACAAGGGCGAAGGCGGGAAATACCTTTTCCTGCCACCCAATTACGAGGGTGAAGTACCTGAGGGATACTTTGCCATTAAATCCACTTCGTATGACCATTGGGTCGTTCTGCGTGCCAACCCGGATGCCGATGGCACAACGGAAGGTCCGGTTGCAAAGATCAAAGAACGGCTGAATCTCTATCCCTTGGTACAAGCAGCCAATCCACCCGATGAAACATTCCACGATTTCACGGGCCGTCAATACAACACCGTGCACGCCAACAATTTTCATTTCTTTGAAGAGATTAATGCCGCGGTACAAGCCAATCCAACAGGCGCTTTTTCCCCGGAGATCCTCGGCAACTTTGCGGCCATTGGTATTAGAAAAGGCCAACCGTTCGAGCCAGATGCGCGGATGAAAAAGATCATGACCGAAGCCGCAGCGGTGGGGAACGCAACAGCGCGTGCTTTGGCCTTCAGCCCGCGAGATCCTGGTGTGTTCTTCTATGAAGATCGTCAGTGGAATTCGCCGTTCCAGCGCCAAAGCTACGAATTCCTCGAAGACGGTGCCCGTATGCTGGATGACCAGACGTTCTTCTTCTACTATGCAACCGGGATTACACCGGCGATGACATCACCACCAGTGGGCGCTGGATCCATTTACGAAGTTGGTGCCAAGGATGTGAACGGCGAATATTTGGATGGTGGTAAGACCTACTCTGTGACCTTGCCCGGTCCAGTTCCCGCCAAGAACTTTTGGTCTTTTATGGTCTACAGCGGACAGACCCGCTCAATCCTGGAGACAGATCAGAAGTCCGGTGGCATTGATTCTAAAAGCCCCGATATCTTGGCCAACGACGATGGCAGCTTTACTGTTTGGTTTGCTCCTGAACCACCCGAGGGCAAGCAAGGCAACTGGGTGCAGACCGTTCCGGGGAAAAGCTTCCATGTGCTACTGCGCCTTTATGGACCGTTAGAGCCGTGGTTCGAGAAGACTTGGATGCCCGGCGATTTCATACCAGATGAATAGAACGAAACCAAAATAAAACATTCCCACAGACACATTGTCGGTGGGAATGAAGGCACTACGCTTAGCGCGGGAGAATTTATGATGAAAAAGACTATTTTGGGGAGTTTGATGGCCACACTGATGGCGGCGAACCCGATGGTTGCCTCAAGTGAAATCAGTAAAGAGACACTTGATTCCATCTCAACGCCGGATTCTGTCGAAACATCTATTGGAGTGCTCAAGTTTATTGATGGCGCGCCGTTGCCGGAAACCGCCGTGACCGTTTATGACTATCTAGATCGGATGCGTGGCGTGGATGCTTTCCTGAAAGGTATGCCCGCAGCTTCTGTTCACATGCTAATAGAAGGCGCTCATAGCCTTGGTGCGGAAGAGGCCCATCAGGTCATAATATTTGACAAACTGATGAACGCACAATCCCTGTTTCTAACGGGCAATAGCTCGACCATGTATGTCGTTCCCGACCTTGATCTTGAACGGGACGGACCCACGGTGATCGAGGCACCAGCAGGTGCTTTGGGCGCCTTTAATGATGCCTATTTCCGCTACGTTGGTGATATTGGTCCAGCCGGTCCCGATAAAGGCAAAGGAGGCAAATACCTTGTTCTTCCACCCGGGTTTGATGGCGAAATCCCTGATGGGTATTTTGTCGTTAAGTCGCCCTCTTATCAGGTCTGGGTGTTCATGCGGATGTCCATCACTGATGGTTTGGAAGCTGCGACCAAAAATGTGAAAGACAACCTCAAAGTCTACCCACTGAGCGAAGTGGACAATCCTCCTGCACTTGAACTTATCAGCGCGTCGGGGAAGGCTTTTAACACCGTGCACGCCAACAACTTTCATTTCTATGAAGAACTTGATGCCGTGATACAAAAAGAACCGCTTGAGTTGTTCAGCAAAGAAAGCCGCGGTCTGTTTGCGTCAATTGGTATCGAAAAAGGTAAAGCGTTCGATCCAGACGACAGGATGAAGGCCATCCTTACGGATGCGGTTGCCATCGGTAACGCCGCAGCTCGTTCAACTGTCTGGTATCCGCGTGAGGAAAAGACGCTGGGCGGAGTTCGTATTTATCCAGATCAAAACTGGGTTGTCGCATTTTACAAAAAGAACGTGTTCTTTGATGGTGATGATAGCCAAACAATGAACACAGATGCGCGGGTGACTTTCCACTACCCCTATACGGCGGTGACCCCAGCAATGGCCAATCCACAGCCAGGCTCTGGATCGGATTATGCGTCCGCCTTTATTGATGCCGACGACCAACCTTTTGACGGCTCGAAGACCTACAAGGTGACGTTGCCACCAAATGTGCCAATTAATAACTTCTGGTCCTTCACTCTGTATGACTCCCAGACGCGGTCTATGCTTCAAACTGATCAGGTATTGCCCGCGATTGATAGCATCCAGAACGACCCAAAAGAAAATTCCGATGGATCTGTCGATATCTACTTTGGCCCTGAGGCACCTGCTGGTCAGGAGCAAAACTGGGTTCAAAGTATCCCCGGAAAGAGTTTCTTTACCATCCTAAGGATGTACGGCCCTATGGAACCATGGTTTGAACAAACATGGCGTCCAAGCGACGTAATGCTTGTGGAATAACGAGCATTCGGTGGATCGGCGGATAAATCGCCCGCCGGACCATTAAGAAGTACTGTTGGATATAGATAACGCTCATTAACATCGAACCGAGAAACAAAATAAAATGGAGGAAATACAAATGATAGTTAAAACAAAATCTAAAAAGGCTCTGACCATTTTACCGCTGATAGCAGTATCAATTTTTCTGTCTGCGTGTTCCGACAATATCGACAACCGCCAAGATCGGCGCGACGACCGCCAAGACTGTCGCCAAGATGAGGGTATTGTTGGTGGAGACAAGCGAGACTGTAAACAAGAAGAGCGCGCCGCAGGCTAAATTGATATTTGCAGCCGGCCCAGTGTCGGCTGTGTACAACAACGATTTGAGACTGTTTAGATATGACACTGGTTAGAAACCATCACTAGTTGGATTTTTCCTTGAAAAAATTGAACAAAATATCTCAATATAAACTCACCATAACTTGCAAAAAGGACACTAGCACGTGGACAGTTTAATAAACTCCCTTAAGAAAATTGCGATGCCAGCAGGCCGCATCATGCTTTCGATTATGTTTATCCTTGCGGGGTTCGGTAAGATTACAGCCTATTCAGGAACCGCCGCATACATGGCCTCCCAAGGTGTACCAGGTGTCTTGTTGCCATTGGTCATCCTTGTGGAACTGGGTGGTGGCTTGATGCTGCTGGTTGGATATAAGACGCGTTTGGCGGCTTTCCTTCTTGGAGGCTTCAGCGTGTTGTCGGGTCTCATGTTCCACCTAGTTCCAAGCATGTCTATGGAAAGTATGCAGGCGCAAATGGAGATGACCAACTTCTTCAAGAATTTGGCGATTGGGGGCGGGATGGCATATGTTTTTGCCAATGGATCTGGTGGTATGTCCATCGACGCACAGGACTGAGGTTAAACACCAAGTGCCCCGCCAAAAATGGTGAAACACTAGGTTTAAACAGCGTATACTGTTTTGTACCTCTTGGAAAAATCTCGACATTACCCGGGAAGAATTTTTAACATAGGATTAGAAAATCCACGATCTGCATCTGTGCAGAGCGCAAAGGAAAATTGAAGATGGCGGCTTGTTTACTCTCCCAAAACGAGCCTCCGATTGGTAAATCGGTGGTTCTTGCAGGGGTTCGCGTAATGTTGTGTGGCGCTTTCTGATTTCATTGGGAAAAATCGAGACAAAGAGCCCATAGGTTTGCGTGGAAGTTGCGCATAAGTTTGCGTGATCTCGTGATGGATGTCACTGTGGCGTGCTTTGGCGGTAAACGGATCTATTTGTGGCGAGCCGTAGACGATGAGGGCGAAGTTCTTGAAGTCCTGGCCCAACCCCGCCGAAACAAGCGCGCAGCCCTTAAACTTATGCGGAAACTCCTGAAAAAGCAGGGATACATTCCGGATAAGATTGTTCCCGACAAGCTGGGTTCATATTCTGCGGCACTTCGGGAGCTTGGCCTGGAGCATCTTCATGTTACAGGTGGTTGACTGAACAATCGGGCAGAGGTTTCACATCAACCGACGCGCCGACGGGAACGCCGAATGGGCCGGTTCAAATCGCCAGGGTCAATGCAACGGTTTCTGTCTGCCCAAGATGCCATCTACAACCATTTCAATTTGCAACGTCATCTGACCTCCCGCTCAAATCTCCGTCACTTACGCGCCAAGGCGCTTGCTGAATGGTGTGAAATTGTTGCCGCTTAAATTCGGGCTGTTTCAATTTAGCTGACCTGAACGAGTTACTGTGACAAAGCCTTTTGGGAAGCTAGTCGTGTGCCAAGCATATCTCCCAAACCTACTTTCGACTGGTGCGGATCTCCACTAACGAAACTCTTTTGCAGAGCCGCCGTGTCAATCGCGGCGTAAGATTGGTTACCCACGCCCCTTGAATTACTGCGTGATAGCTTTGATTTATCGCAACAGAAGAGGGTGCAGGCTTTCAAATAAAATGCGACTGAGCCATTTTCATCCAATGCCTGCAAACTGGTTTAATAGCGTCAGTCCTGCCAATTCACGTCATGGTGAGTTCCATCACAGAATGGTTTGTTCTTTGATTGACCACAGCGACAAAGGATAAACTCTTTTTCGCTTGCCCCGAGACCGTTGAATTCGGCTGCAAGTTCAACATTCTTGACCACGTATGGCCCGTTTTTGCTAATTGAAACCGAGACATCATCGCTGTCCACGTGATGCTCCACCTCATCCCCGACAGCAATACGCAATGCACCTGACGGGCAGGCTGCGACAACTGATTTTATGCCTTCTAGAGATCCATTTTCAGGTTTTATCCATGGTTTTTTGGAGGGATCGAACACGGATAATTGTAGCCGTTGGCATTCGGCAATGTGTCCGCACAAAACCGGCGTATAGGATACTGTAACTTGTTGGCCTTCGACGTTGCCACTGTATGAGATCGGAGTGTTGCGTATTTCTGCGTCTCCATTGCCTGACTTAAACCCCGCTGCGACATGTGACCCATCACAAAACGGCTTGTTCTTTGATTGCCCACAACGGCAAAGCCCATACGCGGGCTTGTCAGGTTCAATAGCGCCAACGTTCGTTCGTAGATTCGGAATACCCTGAACAATAAGTGGTCCATCTTCTTTGGGTGTAATTTTAGCCATTGGCTACTCCTTGATTAAAATTGTGATCGATTAAGTTTGTTAAAGGACGTCGCGTGTCTCGGGAAACTTTCCGAACTGCGATTTTACAAACGGACAAAGCGGCACGATTTTCACGCCATCCTTTCGCGCGTCTTCAACCATCCTCAAAAAAAGCGCCTTCCCAACACCTTGTCCTTTCAGGTCTTCTGGTACATCGGTGTGATCGGCAATTATCATATGCTCGCTTGCGATAGAAAACGTTAGCTCGCTTTCACCGCTCGCACCTTCAATAAGTGTAAAATATCGGCCTTTAGTCACCGATTTTTCTAAATCAATTTTCATTTCGCGTCCTTTGGCACAGGGGCCAATCAGACCGCTGTTTTGGTATAGTTGATCCGACCTACACTCCAATTGGCCAGGTCGTCATAGCCTCTTGAACTTCGCTCATACTGTTAATGATGGGACTGTTGCATTAACCGCCATACTTGGTCAATCTTCATACTTTGGGGTGTTAGATGCAGATCCGAAACCCATTCAAACGCCATTGTTTTCCACAAGAAGTCATCCCTTTAGCAGCGCGCTGGTATTGCTGCTTTCCACTTTCATACCCAAAAGATCGTTGATCTTCTTTCAGAGCGCGGTGTCGCAGTGACCGTTCAAAAATCTGGGCCCGAAATTGCGCGGCGCGCGGAGAGATACCTACGTCGTTCCAGCTTAGATTGGCATGTGGACAAAACCTGCCTTCGGGTGAGTGGGAAATGACGTTATCCTTGGCGCGCTGTCGACGTCAACCACCAGTTGGATGATTTTCGTCTAACAGCGCGGCGGGATGCCAAAGCAGCTAAAGCCTTTTTGTTCAAGACGATTGAACGCGTCAGATTGCACCGTCCAGTTTTGATCATCACCAACAAAGTGCCGACCTATTACAAAGTAATTTGCGAGATAAATCACTGCTATGATCCGTATTTTGATGGCATTAGGCACATCGACAAAAAGTGGCGAAACAACCGGATCGAAAGTGACCACGCGGCGTTAAAGCGGTTACTTGGACATCGGCAACGTTTCCGGTCATTGCCAACAGCAAAAGCCACACTGAAAGGTATTGAGACAACCGGAACAATCAAAAATCAGCACATCCACAATCCTCATCCTGGTGTTCAGGGAGAGGTAGGCTTTGTGAAAAACTTGTTCAGAACCGCAGCATAATCGTAAGCTGCATGACTATCCAAACTGTATACGGAAATTCCCTAGATTTATCGCAAGATGTGGCTCCACTGTTTTTGCTTTCAGGGGGAAGCAAAAATAAAATTTGGAGAATGGTAAGGGAGGGTGATATCGTGGTAAGATAGTCGCGGGATATCGAATGTTGGGCGCGCTTCTGAAAGTTACTCGGAAAGACATTAGTGTGGCTATTCTATCTAGTATGGCCGGCTATGAGATTGAAATCCATAGAATTACTACGGAGTCAAGACTGCTTGAAAGGGCTAATATGAAAAGCACTTCGACCGAGAAAAACTACGGCAACACATGGGAAACTGAGGTAAGTGACAGCGGAGAGTTCGTGCGTCATCAAACCGAGTTTCGCGCGAGGATCAGTTCGTATGGTTCAGCAGAATTTCCTTCGGAAAGTGAGCGCTACCATCTTTATGTTTCTTATGCGTGCCCTTGGGCGCATCGAACCCTAATCGCGCGCAAATTGAAAGGTCTAGAGAAAGTCATCAGCTACGATGTTGTTCACCCGTTTTTGCCCCGCTCAGGTTGGTCTTTTGATTCATCCTCACAGGGTGCGACCGGCGACCGCGTCAACGGATTCGAGAATCTGAAACAAGCTTATTTGACGGCTTCTCCCCAATTCGACGGTGCGGTAACGGTTCCGGTGCTGTGGGACAAGAAAACGAAGAAGATCGTTAATAATGAATCATCCGAAATCCTCAGATTGTTGAATTTCGAGTTCCAGCAGTATGCTACAAACCCCGATCTTGATTTGTATCCTCAAAACAAGCGAGCCGAAATTGATGAGCTGAATGACTGGATTTACAGGCACATCAATAACGGTGTTTATCGCTGCGGATTTGCCACATCGCAGACGGCCTATAGCAAGGCTTTCGAAAAGCTTTTTGCGGCACTGGATCGCGTTGAAAGTATACTGGGTGGTTCCAGATACCTGACCGGACCAGATTTGACCGAAGCGGATATTCGCTTATTCACAACACTTGTGCGGTTCGACGCAGTTTACGTCACGCATTTCAAGTGCAACCGGAACCGTATTGTGGATTTTCCAAATATCAGCGGTTTTACGCGAGACCTTTACCAGACACCGGGTGTGGCAGAGACCGTCAATATGACTCACATTAAGCACCATTATTATGAATCGCACCTCCATATCAATCCGTTTGGCATCGTTCCTGACGGGCCCGAGTTGGACTTTGAAATCCCACACGGGCGGAGTTAGTGATGTTGAATTAAATTCCTACCGGGTCGATACCAATTCCCAGTTCAAGAGTTTAGTTAAGCTGGTACTGCCGCAAAGTATTTGCCGGTTGAAAAATGACATCAATAGCTCAACGCCATTCAGAAATTTACCGAGTGTGAGCAGATCATCAAGAGCTATAGCCGAAAGTTGGTGACGGGTTGATTGGGTGGCATATCATTGCGGTGTTTAGCGACGTCGCACTTTACCAATAAAAGGATATTTTTTGGAACACGAAATATTGTATAGCCAAAGCAATTCCCTTGACCGAACTATTTATATCCTCACCATACACAAAAAAGCGTTCCACTTTGGAGCGCTTGGTTAGGAGAAACATCCGTGGCTATTGTCCTGGGAATTTATTTTGGCGTTCTGTTTTTGGTTTTTATAAAATTTAAGTTGTTGCCCTGGAACGGTTTTTGGAAATCCGTTTCCGGGATCTTAGGTTCAGGACCCATTAAATGCCTTGCTGCTGATTTGTCGTCATGATTCACAGACCCCAATGATTTGGGGGTACGATGAGCAATCTTTATTGGCTAACCGAAGAGCAGATGTTGCGGTTACGCCCGTATTTTCCGAGGAGCCGAGGCAAGCCACGTGTCGACGATAGACGTGTTTTGAGCGGTATTATTTTCATCAATCGCAACGGCTTGCGCTGGTGTGATGCACCTGCCGCGTATGGCCCTCCCAAGACGTTTTACAATCGTTGGAAGCGCTGGAGCGATATGGGCGTTTTCGCTCGGATCATGACTGGATTGGCGGTTAAAGCACCCGACAATAAAATGATATCGATTGATGCGACCTACCTCAAAGCGCACCGCACGGCCTCAAGCCTGGGGCTTAAAAAGGGGGGCGTGGGCGGCTATGCGCATAGTCCCGCAAGGGGAAAGACTGCGCGAGGGGAAGCTTGGTATGAACTCGGTTTTGACGTTCAGACTGGCCTGATAGTCTCCGAGAATGGGGAAAGCAGAAAACGCTGATCCAAAGGTCAACTCACAACACATTTTTTCAAGGGACTTGGAATGGCTCTGACGGCAAAAACTTTTCGAAGCGATATTTTGACACCGAATTTAGATGAGCTTGACCAAGGCTATGACCTAATTCATCGAGCATTCAATGCGGTTGCGGCAGTCGACGCGTACGCTGCCCATATCTTTTATGCAGCTGAAAAAATGGACATTAACGTATCAGCCGAGCTGTCACTTGATCAGAAGGCCTCAAGGGATGATACCGCATTTCGGCAGGCGCTTTCGGATAACTGTAGCGAATTTTGTATTTTGCGCGACTTGGCAAAAGCCAACAAGCATGCACGATTGACCCGCCATAGACCTCAAGTGGCAAATTCTGGACAGGCCAACGTTAAATCAAAAGGTTATGGACAAGACGGGTATGGCGAAGGACGTTATGGCGGACCACCACAAATATTTGTTGAGGTTAATTGTGGCCAATAACACTACGTTGAAACCTTGATAAGAAAATCTGTAAAGATGCTGGATCGTGTTGCTAAAGATCTCGGGGTCGATATCGGTCAAGACTAATCACGTCGACGCAGCGGTTTCGGATGAAAAACCGTTTAGTCCGGCACTGTCGCCATTTGTCATTTTGGCAGTGAACGTGCGCTGTGAGCGAAGAACCGGTCAAAACTCATACGTTTTTGGCAAAGGCGAAAACGACGGGTGAGTTCTGTAATTGGGGTTCTGTCTACAAGCGGTCTTTCCTACAATGCGCAGCCCATGGCGGGTCTCAGCCCAAAGAACGCTAGGTTGCTGAGATCCAGATCCGCACCGCGATCCCAAACGGCTTCACAGCTCTTGGCATACCCCGTACGGTGGCCTTACGCACCAAGCTGACTATGGCCGTTCACTCGCCGGAAATCATCGCCAGCTATCACGATGCGATCCCGCTGAAGTGCGGCAAACCACGCGCTCGCTTGTCTTCCAGCGGCGTGAAACCAAGCGTCTGTTGTCTGATCCCCAAAGCTGCCGATGATAACCCTCAGCCAAAATGGCTTTCGTATTCCGTCCAGAGGCAGTATCTCGCACAGTGTGTTACAACCACTCCCCCTCCGTCCCGAACCGAACCACAGGGAAACGATCCCGTCATTTCTATCTCGGATCGCGGCGCTGAACGGAATATGCGCTGCTGACTTCGCATTGGACATGGGATTTTCGCTTAAGAAGATAGTCAATCTCGAAGATGCTGCTTTGCACAGGCTTGCCGCAAGTGGCGGACTAAGTGACCTTCAACTCGAAGAACTCATTTCCTGGACGGGAAGGGGTGTCGGCGATTTTCGGACGATCTTTCGAGGTGAGGTGTTTGTCTCTCGTGCACTCAGGAACCCAATCATACGAGGCTGTCCTGTTTGTTTGCGTAAAGATGCCGAAGCTGATCATCTCCGACCGCTCGCTCAAATGACGATGCGTGGGGATTGGCAAGTGCGAGAAATCGATCTTTGCGTCGAACATTGCCATCCTCTGGTGCCGCTGTGGAAGCACACACCCCAGTCCGTTAGATATGATCTTTCATCTCGCTTCGCCGAGATCCTGAAAGACGTCCTGGAAGGTAGTTTAGAGCAGCCATGCATGACGCCTTCGCCTTACGACACTTGGCTCGACACCCGTCTTCAAACGGGAGCTGACGATACATGGCTCGCTGATCACACACTTTATGCTGCAACGACATTTTGTACGCTTCTGGGTACAGAACTACTGCGATTGGAGGATGTGTCTCATTTGGATCCAAGTGCGCGGCTTCAGCGGGCCCGGACCTTGGGCTTTTGTGTAGCAAGCCATGGAGAGGCAGCAATCCGGAATGCACTGAACGAGCTTGCCGCCCTTTCTGATGGCTCCAACGCCAAACCGCAAAAGGCTTTTGGTCATTTATTCATCGATTTCAGTCAGGCACATCTGGACAAAGAAGACTTCACCCCATTTCGGAAAATTCTGCGGGATGGCATCGTCGGCATCTGGCCGGTTGCTGCCGGAGAAACTGTTCTTGGGATTGCCCAGCCTGTAAGGCAACTGCACTCAATTCTGACTGCATCGGAAGAGACAGGGATCGGGCCTGTGTTACTTGAACAATGCCTAATTGATGCTGGCGCGATTGCTGCTGACGATGACAGGCCCATTTCTCGAAAAACCTTCGACGCAGCAACCTTTGCTGACCTGCTGGCGGAAATTCCGACGCTGGTTGGTCCTATCGGAATGCAGCGAGCGATGGGCGCAAAGAAGGGGCAATTTGCTTCATTGGCCATTGATGGCGTGTTGGTGCCTCGGATCAACATCCCTACGATCAATTCTCCTTGGCGGAAGTCGGACGGCATTGCCTTAGTCGCTGAACTTCAAGCGATGGCTGTTCGAATAGAGCCCTCAGACAAACGGTGGGAAGGAATACAGGAGGCCAAAAACCGCTCTGACTTAAGCGTCGGGAAAATAATTGCCGGACTACGTGCTGGTAATCTAAAACTGGCTCGCCGTACGGATCTTGAGGGGTACGCAGCGTTGTGTGTCCTGAAGGAAGAGATCGACCGGATGAAGTCTCAAGAACAAGAGGCCGCTGGCGGTCCTTTGATTACTGCTGCCACCTTTGGCCGATCAGTTGGTGTACGCACCCAAGGATGGTTCGAAAGTCTTGCGGCTGTGCTGCATGCCTTTGGTGAGGCGGCGCTCTATGGGTAGGACAGGACCGAACAAGGGCAAAGGCGGTTCAGATCAGTATACGCCCCTGCCTTACCCCCTACTTAAATCCAAAGCATGGCGGTCCCTTAGCGGGGCCGCTGTCAAAGTGTTTTTCGAGCTGCACAGCCGCACCTACCTTGCCCAGATGGACGCGCTCAAGAAATACCGCGCCAAGGCACAACAGACTGTCCGGGTGGAACGGGTATCGGTTCACGAAGGCGGACAGGCGATTGTGGGCGATGTGAACCACGGGGGGAGGGTTGAGCATGAAAAGTGACGGCAACCCCATGGACCCAGCTCAAAGGCTCAGAAACGCACCCAGGTGCAGCGCTACAGCCAAGTCGACAGGACAGCGCTGCCAATGCCCCTCTAAGCAAGGGTGGACCGTCTGCCGCTTGCACGGCGCAGGTGGTGGGCATCCATCTGGGCCAAGTCATCCCTCGTGGAAGCACGGTTTGCGCTCTAGAGAATGGACGGAGATGCGCAAGCAAATCAATGAGCTTGTGCGGGGGGCGCTTCAGTCCAATCATACTGAATAAGCCGCGTATCGGCTTGAACTCAGTTGGAAGACTAACGGAAAGCCTCCGATGGCCGCTCTGCCATTCTACGATATTCAAACTGGCACAAGCATTCACAAATAAGGGAGGGAAGCGGTCTTTCGCTGCGTCCTGAATGAATGACTGCACTGCGGACAAAACGGACCTTGGACGCATTCGCCGCCATGACCGCTTCCGGCCCTTAGCGGACCTTGATGGCCTTTGCAGCGAACGGCAGGTCTGAACCCTTAGTGACCGATGCTGCGGCATGCACATTTGGCAGTAAGGACGGATTCTCAACCTATGCTGCTGGTACGAGGTGAGATTGCGTCAACGGCGAGAACCGACAGCCCGTCGTTAGAATTTTAAGAACCCCAGCTTCGAACTGGCAATTCGCAAGATTTGTACGGCCCTGCAAACGGCGTGCGTCAAATGTCGGCCACGATCTCGCCCTTCATCTCGCCAGTCATCCGCGTTCGATCCTGTTGGTGTACCGATCTGCGAACTTCATCGATCTTCAACTCGGCGGCATCCCTTGTGGCTTTGTCGGGCCATTCGGTGATTGCCGCGCTGGTCCGATCGCTGGTCCGGATTACCGTTACGCGACTGGCTCCAAAACTCTTCAGTGCGGGAAGACGTTTCTCCTCGATGGCGCGCAAGGCTATCGCGTAGTCGACACCGTCGGCAATTTCCCATGTGGTGATTGTAATATACCGCATTTCTCTTACTCCATTTCTGCCATCACAGCTTACCATGGATCCCGCCCAACTCTTACGGTTTGTCAAAATAAACGAATGTCAGTCCATTGCGAAATGAAGATTGCTGTTGTTTCGAAGAATGGCTCAACCTGACTTTGCAGTCGAACCAGATAGTTGAGGCAGACAATCTCTTGGCCCAAGCTGCTTCTGAGCATGTTTCTGTGTTACCATCAAAGATAGAGATCATCGCCACCTTGTTAGGAGATAGAGATGACAACCCCTGTAGAAAGAACTGAGCGACTCAATCATCTGAAGGACAAGATGCGTGAAATGGAGGTGCTATTTGAGGAAACAGAAACAGCTTTCGGAGATCTGACTGACGAAGAAAAAAGGTCACTAAAAGGTCTCGCAAGCGCTATCGAATACCACGCCAGCAAATTGAAGAGCTAACCTCTGATCTATAGGCTGGTAGTAACCGATACCGCATCAAGCACATTTCTTGTAATAGAAGTATGACTACGTCACGAGACCGGAGGATCATTCTTTCCGCGACCTGCCAAATCGCTCAACTCGCGATCATGTGCATGCACGATCGCAGTACGCAACTCGTTTGACAATTTATCAATCGCAAGAACAACTTTGCCGTCGTGAATAGCTAAAATCTGATCTTGAGTAAGCGTAGTTTGACCATAGTTCTCTATGTAAATCTCAATGGAGCCGGGCATCACGCGCCGTACCGCGCCAATCGCGACTTGACCCTCTTCCGCGAAAACCTGCGCATCGTTCTCAATATCTGAGAGCTGCATATCTTCTCCCTTACCGGTTGCTGACCCCCTCAAGGAAATCCACCACGTAAATGTCTCAGTCATGATAAGCAGAATTCGTTCGGGCGCAAGCATCTGACGCCTATACTGGACACGGACAAAGCCATTTCCCAACAAAGTGAAGGGTGCCTGACGTCAGCAGGTTTTTTGCGGGACTAAGAAATTCATCTGGCCTAGGATTGGGCAAACAAGTTTGCATTGGGAACTCCGCAATGAAGTTAGGCCGCGTTGAAGTAGCATTGATGTTCACATTTGCCTTTGCTTTGTCTGCGCAGGCCCAATCGGTACACGAAGCGCCGCTTTGCGAGGCGGCAAAAACAAACCGAGTTGTCGAGATTGTCTACGACAAGGACGTCAGCAAAGGCTGCCTTCCTCGTCTTGTAGATGTGCACCAAGTTGCGATTGGCAATAACGGCAAAATGTACATGCACGGCTGGCAAACTCGTGGCTGCACCAAGGGCCGCGATTATGCGTCAGAACGGATTTTCAGACTGGATAAAATCAAGTCAGTTGAGGTTGTTAACGGGCTTTTCAATGAGAAATCTCAATCCATCAAGAGTGAGGGATGGGATGGTTGCATCGGGTCAAATTGCTTTATCAAGCAGAACATCTGCGAATAGCTCTGACTGCGATGGCTTTTTGTCCATGATCTCTTAGGGTCCTTGGCAGGAGCTCACATATAGAAACTGACGTTTCAATGAGGACGTCGCAATTTTGGGCAGATTGGGAGACATAAGTTGCACTTTGCGGGTTCACCTTTGAGTACTTCAACAGACACGAACACTTTGTTAGCGCAACGGACCCGGACCTTTCTCTGCCAAATTGCCAGACAGGCAAGGCCCATCACCTATCAAGCTCTCGCAAAGGCTTTGGATCTTTCGCCACCAAATACGATCCATCAGCTCACGACTGCGCTAGAATGCCTGATAGAAGAGGACGCCAACGCTGGCCATCCGTTGATTGCAACACTCGTTGTCAGCAAGGGACGAGGCGGATTGCCAGCGCGTGGGTTTTTCGATTGCGCACGGCGCGTCGGACGTTTCGACGGCAGTCTTTCGGATCCCGATGGCGCGTTTTTTTATGCCGCAGAGTTCAAATTAGCTGACACATTTTGGCGTAGAGCATAGGGAATTGTTGAGGCAGAGGTCCAAACTAGACAGCTCTTTCGAATATGCGGACTAGCAGAAATTCTGCGATGTTTTCCCGGGAAGGGAGCGGCCTGACCGAACATTCTTCCGTCTGCCTTTTGCCGCAGCAAGGCTTCCGTATAGCTGCCATTGGTGCACGATGCGGCTAAAGGGCCACAGAGGACGGAACAAAGTATCCAGCCCTAATCCAGCTCAGTCCACGGCCAAGGTTTTACGTTGCTGGCAGCCGTTTGGAATCTTGCCGCCTTGGCAATCCATATACCCAAGTCAGATCCAAAATCGGCCAACCGTTCATTAGGCTGCTGTTTGTTGACCAGCATGACAATAAACTGAACAACCGTCGCCACCCCAAGCACCGTTTGTGCAAGAGAGATCATGAAAGCGATCAACAGCATGTAAATGAACCGCTGCAGCATATTGTCTGGTTGCTCAGGCTCAATCTGTTCGCCAAGCAGGCGGCCTTCAATCTTTGCTTCTTCTTCGTTCACTATCTCGTCCCCCGTTTGATAACCGAGCCTATCCAATACAAATCAGTAAAAGACCTTGTCAGCAATACGGCCGCATTACCAAGGCAATTCGAAGATACGGAGGGCATACATGTGCCAACCAACATCTTTCACGAACGGCCCACAGCGGTCATTGGTTCGTCCCGCAGCGAACGGCGGCTTTGAGCCCAAACTGCAATCGCGCTGCCAGGTGGTGAAGGGCCGCTTAGCGGAACTGCTCGCCTGTGCTGCCAATATTCTACCCTTTGTGATTTGCGACGAAATAGGTGGGAAAAAACCGACCGTCAGTTACCGCGAAACCTAATGCGATGATGGCAACGCCGCCATGTGTCCGGGCTGCCAGAGCCTGTGAATCCCCATCGTTGCCAACAGGGCGTCATAGAATTTCACCGTACTATCAAAATCCTTCGTCCCAATCCTTACATAACCAATCATCTCATTGTCCTACTCTTGAAGGTTTATTGCTCAGACTCTTCAGCGACGAAGTCCGTTTCGGTACCAAGAGCACCCTCACCAAAACCTCGGCGATCAAAAGGTTAAGTGCCCAAGCAGACACCATCATAGCGTCGCGTAGCGGTCCCGTCGCTTCTGTTCCAGAAAGGATCATCCACCCGATGCCGATGAACGTCTGTGTCGACGCGCCCTGACCGATCGCATAGGCACGCAATATATTGATGCTGTGTTGAAAGATGTTTCGTGACCTGATCGCAGCAATTGAACTAACGATGCAGCCGATCATCGCGAAGCCAAGGATAATCCGCGCCCAATACAGCAAGTTCCCCTGGAGGCTGATCGGAAAGCTGTAGAAATGAGCCACCCACAATCCACTTCCCGCCGAAAGACACCCTGCCACTGCAACAATCCGACCAAACGCGCGGTGTGCTGCAGGATGCTGCCGCCTGATGCTTGGCAGGAACTGAATAGCGCCGAGAAGACAAAACAAGAAACTGCTCAGAATGTGCAGGATGATGGGGAAGGGTGTTGCTGACGCCCGCGGGTTATCGGGTGCGATCGCGGGTCCGCCTGCGAATTCGAGCACGCGGAACAAGCCTCCAAAGGTCGGGATGAACGAGTACGCAAGGATAAAGGTCAGGATCACCCATTCTGATTTTCTCAGAACCTTCATGAGCCAACCTCCTGATGTGTTGTTGCAGCAGTGGTTTCAGTCTCGTGCTCCAGTCCGCCGGGTCGACGCGCCCAGAATGCGGTGCTGGCTTGCCCCGCGCAGGACCCCAGATGGATGGGCTGAAAGCTAATGTCATTCAGCTGACACGCTTCCAGCCATGAGACGCCCTGCTGTTCCGTGATTGCCCATGTCCGCCAGCGCATTTGGATGAATGCACCAAAATAGGATCGCCGCGTTAGACACACGAACAGCATTCCGCCCGGCTTGAGAACGCGCACCATCTCTCTCAATGCGTGCTGCGGCTCCGGCAAGTGTTCAAGGACGTGGGCGGCCATGACTAAATCAAATGACCCGTCAGCATAGGGTATCGAAAGTATATCTGCCTGCTTCAGTTCCGGCACCAAAACGGCCTGCCGCATCTCTGCGTCAGCCATCGTCAACATCTCTCCAGAGAGATCAATGCCGCAATAATTGAGGCGCTCCGGCAGAATGCTGTTCAGTGCAATGGACAGACTTCCGCTTCCGATCCCACAATCCAGCACCCTTGCTTTTGACCCGATCGATCCAAGTGCGGCCTGCGCGCCGGACGCAACCAATAGACGCCGGTATGCTGCATCAAGCCCGTACCGCCGTGCTGTCCGTCCCCAACTGCGAGAGGCAGCATCGTATTGGCTGGTTAAGTCCTCTTTGGTCCTCAACTGCCGACTGATCGCGATCCGCCAAGAGCCAAATTGGTAGGTGGTCATAGGAATTGTTTGCCGGCTTGATGGATCGATCGACGCGGCGATCGATTGCGAATAGTTGTGCATTTGGCCAGAGTCCTTGATGGAGGTTTCGTATTCGCCTCCTCCTAGCCCACCCCGATTCAGTATAAAATTGCATATTTTGTAAGTTCTGGTATGCGCAAATCATGGAGTGGAAAAGATCAGCTTTTGACTGGAATCAGGCGCGGGCATTTCTCGCCACCGCCGAAGAGGGATCGCTTTCAGCAGCCGCTCGCGCGCTTGGGCTCACTCAGCCCACACTTAGTCGACAAGTTGCAAGTCTCGAAGAAACGCTTGGTGTGACATTGTTCGAAAGAACCTCACGTGCGCTGTTGCTGACCCAGGCCGGGACACAGTTGCTGGAGCATTTCCGAACTATGGGCGAGGCCGCAAATCGCATTTCTATCGCGGCCACAGGGCAATCCGAAGCGGTGACTGGGCATGTGGCAATTGCCTGTACGAATGGAATGGCAACCTTTTTCCTTCCGGACATTCTCAAAAAGCTTCAGGTGGTAGCGCCAGACCTTCAGATTGAAATCATAGCGTCCAATGAGATGAGCGACCTGCGACGGCGTGAAGCGGATATTGCGATCCGGCACGCCCGCCCTCAGGACGAAAACCTTTTCGCTAGACGCGTGCGGGACACGACCGGCCATCTTTTTGCATCATCAGTTTACCTTGATGCGGTCGGTCGCCCTTCGCATCCCTCGGATTTTTCCAAGATGCAGTTTGTCGGCTTTGAATATCCTGAACGTATGCTTGGGCTCATGGCCTTGCGCGGTCTCAATCTGACGGTGGCTAATTTCAACTTTTCCACGGCAAGCGTGACCATGTCATTGGAACTGATGCGTAAAGGGCTGGGCATTGGCATTCTTCCGGTCGACATTGGTACGGCCTATTCCGAGCTCGAAAACCCCTATCCGGATTTTGAACCTATAGAGATAGAATCTTGGCTCGTCGCGCACCGGGAATTGAAGACAAACCTCAGAATTCGACTAGTGTTTGACCTGTTGGCAGAGTGTCTGAGCACGAAGTAGCTAAATGCCGGAAAGCCGCCGTTCGCTCGCCACGCAGCGAAGGTCTGAAAAGTCCCGCTAAGCAGACCTCCATACGTAGTGCAGCGAACGTCCGGTATCCTGAAGGTTTTTCGATGAGGGCCGCGGCGTTACGACTGCCGCCAAGTGATGGCGGCCCGCGTTGACAAACCCCGGAAGGAGGAAGCCGCGGGGGGCTGGGAACTGTCTATGGGGAAAGTGAGCTGACGGTTGGGTTTGACTTCTCGTCGGATCGGCATCCTGATTGATAGCGGGCGCTATTGGCATCCTCTGACCGGCACGCAGCTGAGCGATCTGAGGGCCATTTGGGTTCCACAGCTTTGACTTTGGTCCATATCTGAACGCCAAGCATATAGAGATCGGGCCGGAACAGGTAGTTGGACCGGGGCATGGTAGACGAGAGTGACGGGCGGTTTGTCATGCGGCCTGCTCCCTTGGTGGTGCCCTTGATCTTGGCTGTTGTCCTCGACGGAATATCTCCACGATACGCATCGGCCCACCACAGCATGGGCATGGCTCGCGCAGTGTAAGCGGGATCACCTCAGCGCTTTGCTGTGGCTCTTGATCGGGTTGCTCCACCTCAAGCAGGGTTCGGATCTTGGCGATGTTGGTCTTTCGGGTCGCGTTGGCCAGCAGGCCATAGTGCCTGATGCGGTGGAAGCCGTCGGGCAGGACGTGGATCAGGAATCGGCGAATAAACTCGCTGGTAGCCAGGCGCATGGCCTTTTGGCGGTCGCCTGTTTTGATCCGATAATCCTTCCAGCTGAAAGCCACGGTCTTGGCGTCCGCGCAGACCAATCGGGCGTTCGAGATGGCGACGCGGTGGGTGTATCGACTGAGATAGGCCAGCACGGCTTCGGGACCACCGAAGGGAGGTTTGGCATAGACCACCCACTCGGACTTGCAGAACGGGGCGAGCCACCCAGTGAAGACATCGGTACCTGACAGCCCAGCAAGATCGCCGAAGAATGTCAGTTCTCCTGCCCGGTGTAGTGCTAATAGACCTTCGATAAACAAGCGGCGAAAGAGACGCGACAGCACCCGTACATGCAGAAAGAACCCCGGCTTGCAGCCGACCCAACGGGTGCCGTCGGGCGACAACCCACCGCCGGGCACGATCATGTGGACATGGGGATGGTGGGTCAGCGCCGATCCCCAAGTATGCAAAACGCTGGTCATGCCAACCCGTGCGCCGAGGCGCTTGGGGTCGGCACCGATGGTGGTCACCGCCTCGGCTGAGGCGCGGAACAGCAGTCCGTAGATCGTTTTCTTGTTCCAGTAGGCAATCTGGGCGATCCCGGCGGGGAGTGTGAAGACCAGATGGAAATACTCCACGGGCAGCAGGTCTTCAGCCCGCGCAGCCATCCAGTCGATTGCCGCTGGTCCCTGACACTTTGGACAATGCCGGTTCTTGCAGGAATTATAGGCGATGTGCTGGTGATCGCACTTGGTGCAAGCGGCAACATGTCCGCCGAGCGCCTCAGTTCGGCAGGCTCCAATGGCTGACATCACTTTGAGCTGGCTGAGGCTGATATGCCCAGCATTGGCCTGCCGCCATGCGGGACCGTACTTTCGAAAAATGTCAGCAATCTCTAGCTTCGGACGAGACACCGGCCCCGAGCGTCACTCCAACCCTCGTCGGAGCGTGTGATCCTGCAACTGTTTGAGGTTGTCGAACGGGCTGACCGTATTGCGGATCGTCTTGGTGGCGACGTGGGTGTAGCGCGCTGTCGTGCTCAGCTTGGAATGACCCAACAGGACCTGGATCACCCGCATATCGGTATTGGCCTCCAGCAGATGGGTCGCAAAACTATGCCGCAGAGTATGCAGTGTCGCCGGTTTGTTGATCCCAGCCATGTGCTTTGCCGAGGTGAAGGCGCGATTGAGCTGGCGTGGTGACAACGGATTGATCTTGGGTTTTCCGGGAAATAGCCAGCCCTCGGGTCGTGCCTCGAGCCAATAGTCTCGCAGCAGGTCCAAAAGCTTCTGCGACAGCATCGCCTTACGGTCTTTGCCATTCTTGCCCTCGTCGACATGGATCAACATCCGGTCGCTGTCGATGTCGGCCACTTTGAGGTGGCAAACTTCGGACGCCCGCAGCCCTGCACCATAGCTAATCCCGAGCGCGGCCCGGTACTTCAGCCCGGGTCCGGGAACAGCTGCCAGCAAGTCGCCGATCTCCTTGATGCTGAGCACGACCGGCAGCTTCCTCGGCTTGCGCCGGAACTGCATGTACCGCTTCATCTCTTCGCGCCCGCAGGTCACGCCGAAGAACAACCGCAAAGAGACGATCCGGGTGTTGAAACTCGCTGTCGATACATCTGTATCTGTCATGTGTAGCTGATAGGCGCGCAACTCATCTGGCGTAGCTGTGTCCGGTGGTCGACCCAGAAACGCAGCGAAGTTCTTAACCGCGCGGATGTGCCCTTTTTGCGTCGTCTCCTTTAGCCCACGGATGCGCATATCTTCAATCATCCGCTCACGCAGCGGCGTCGTTCTATCGTCCCTCATGGAAGCCTCCTGTCCTTGGATTGAGAGCCTCAATCGTCGGACAGGTTCGTCAGATCACAAAATGAGCCCGGTGGAGGTCAGCGCGCACCACCAGCCACAAACGCCATTGCCGCGCGAGCGGCTTAGTCCATCCGCCCTTAACGTCGAAATGAGCATGGTGCAGAAATTTGGGCCAAATCACTCGCCCACCAACGTCGCGAACGGCCCATAGCGGACCTTGATGGCCTTTGCAGCGAACGGCAGGTCTGAGTCCTTAGTGACGGATGTTACGCGTTGCTCCAAGGTCTGCTATTTGGAACGGATAAGACTTTGCTGCGTTGCTCATTACCCAGCGGTCTGTTCAAAGGAGCACTATGCTAAGCGCTTCTATTCTAACGGTTGTCGTGCTCGTCGGCTCAGTCTTGATCTGGCCAAAATTGGCCAATGCGGAGCTGTGGCGTGCAACGGTCACCCCTTTGGCCTCCATAATTGGAAGCGGGTTCCTCGTTTTGGGGCCGATACTTGACATCAGCTACGGCGGCTACGCCCCATTGGTCATGTTGGGTTTGTGCGCAGTTGCCTATCTTTTTGGAAGTGCCATCCGCTTCAATATCGCGCAGATTGCAGATCGCCCAAAGGTTTCGCCTTTGTTGGAACGGCTGGAGATGATCTCGTCTGTTGTGCTGGCTTTTGCGTTTTTTGTATCAGTTGCGTATTATTTGAACTTGTTTGGTTCATTCGGAGTGAGCCTGACGGATCTTAACGACAGTTTTCACGCAAACTTGCTCACAACGGCAGTTTTTGTGTTGATACTTGTTGTCGGCTGGACACGCGGCTTTTCAGCGCTTGAGCGGATGGAGCAAGTTTCAGTCGGCTTGAAATTGGCGATAATTGCAGGTCTGGTATTCGGCCTTGCAGTGTACTTTGGCAAAGTGGCGCAGTCTGATGCTCTCCATTTCGATCAACCCAAAATAACAGGCTGGACCTCCTTCACGCTCATGGCTGGATTGATTGTGACTGTGCAAGGTTTCGAGACATCCAGATACCTTGGCGCGACCTATGACGCTGCATTGCGCATTCGTTCGATGAAACTTGCGCAGTGGATCTCAACGGTCATCTATTTTGTTTACATTATCCTTTTAACCTACGCTTTCGATTCCGATCCTCTCTCTCTTGATGAAACTGCTATCATTGATCTCATGCAGATTGTTGCGCCCATTCTGCCTTTACTACTTGTTGTGGCAGCGCTTAGCGCTCAATTCAGCGCAGCTGTTGCTGATACGGGTGGCTCAGGGGGGCTCATTGCAGAAGTTTCTAAGGGCAGAATATCCGAAAAACTCGCCTATGCACTACTTGTGGGAACAGGGATCTTGCTCACTTGGACAGCCAATATCTTTGAAATCATCAGTTACGCATCGCGGGGATTTGCAGCTTATTACGCAATCCAATCTTGCATAGCTGCAATCTCAGCCGGCAGGTGCGGCGATACTTGGAAGGCAATATTATTTACAATGATGGCAATGATCGGCACCAGTATCGCAGTGTTTGGCACTCCCGTAGAATGAATCAAGCAGACATTGGGATATAAGATATAGCAGTGCCAAAGGCCGCGCTACGGTCCCTGGCCTTTCCGGCTGCGAACGGCCGCAATGCAATTAACCTAAGAGTATTGGAACGACCCAAGACCCAGAAAGGGCTTGGAGAACCGTTCTTGGCGCACGTATAATCTCCAGCGGCGATCCAACTTAGGAATGCCGCGTAACAGTTTTCCCTTTTTTGGGGGGATCGGACCCATCCTGTGGCGTCCACCTTGGCCCGGGCTGGGCACTATTTCTAGGAGACAATTTAATGCCAAATGCTAAATACACGATGCTTACCGTTGCTTCTTGTGCACCTGAATTTTTGAAGGATGCGCTTGTTCATACCGCTAAAGTTGCTGAAGAATTGCGCGCTGATGCCGGTGCTGTTGGAACACGAGTTGGCGTCACGGCAACGGGTTCTGATGCGGGCTCACTTTTCCTTCTACAAACCTATAATGATCTAGGGGGGATTGATGCAGCCTTTTCCGTTTATGAAAGATCAACCGACTATAAGGCTTTGATTGGAAGTGGAAAAGTCAGCATTAACTTGCGCAATATCATGAAACTGGAAGATGTAGGGCTGACGCAAAATAGTGCCGACGTACCTGCCTACGGAGTTGTAACACGAATGGGCACTCAGGGGCCAATGGTTGAAGAGGCCCGTGCGCTCGTACCAAACTTTGAAAACAACGGCGCAATGTTCTTACGTTATGGTACGCTGGTAACCGGTAGTGCGGCGGGGCGGCGGTTGCTGTTAGTGGCCTATCCGTCGATGGATGCAATCGAAAAAAGCTATGACGCTCTGCGGGCCGATCCTAAGTACGCCGCCTTCATCGCAAAAGCAGAAATCGATTTCCGCAATATCATCCGAATTACCGCCTAAACTTGCTAGAACGGGCTGCATTGGGTGCAGCCCGTGACTGATTTTGGTAAATCGCTATGTGACGGCAATCAGGCCCCTCGATATCTCCTCTCGCTCAGCAAGTGTCAGAGCAAGACGGGATCTGACCCGCTGCTCTGGCGGGCGAATGCCGCCAGTGCGAACGAGAAGCAGATAAATCGACGACCACGCGCCATCAAACCCACGTCCAATCAAACTCATCGACTCCCCGCGTTGCCATCTATCCCATATCTCTGACTTCTGTCAGTCTGTGAAAAATACTCGGCGACGATACTTCATAGGGCTCACTCAATCTTTCCAAAAAGATTAAAGTGTTGCGTCCACCAGTTGAGGCCACCGCCCAATTTACCGATCTGCTGTACCGCAGCTAAAGTCCGCTTTTGGGATGCGGTCAGAATTGTCCAAATAGCGCCGGTCCAAAGTCTTGAATGCTTCAAAATTCATTTCGCGGCATCAGTTGCCAACGCGTTGCGTCATCGCGTCATGGACAGCTTGCATGCCGCGTTCGGCCATGTCCGTGACCTCTGCGGCGTGGGTATGCAGTCCTGCGACGACGTCAGGATCAGCCGAAGTCCGGACGACGACAATGCCCTCTTCAGTCACTTCTATTTGCGATTGCATCTCGGCACCGTTTGCAAACAGAATATCCAGTGTTGGACTTTGGATGAAAATCTGGGGGTCATCGCCGCGCCCGACGCGGTCGACCATTCCGACAACGTGGCTGACAAGCACTGCCATAACATCTTCATCGGACGAACGCGTGACCGTGCGTATTCCGTTCGGCAAATTTGTGACTTCGCGGGTAATCGTGTCGAAGTTTTCGAACATGACCGCAAGCTCGTCGGACTCAGCTTGCGATGCATTCCCACCGCGAAGGCCGGGCATATTTTGCATGTCATGCCCCATGCCATTCGCGCTGTGCCTGTCATGCATGCTGCTGTGCATGACAGCGTACATGCGCATCTGGATCGTGTCTTTGAACGCGACCCCAAGACCAATTGCTACGAGAGCAACGCCGATGACGATCTTTGATTTTCTCATCGCAAACTCCATTTTGTATCCCAGCGGCGCAGGGCGATTTCAGAATTACTTTTGCGGGCAGTAGAGGCGGTGCAAAACCGTGATGACTTCCGCAGCCTCAACACCCCTCACCGAATAATAGATGGTTTGACCATCCCGTCTGGTTTCAACCAATTCAGCGTCTCGAAGTTTTTTAAGGTGATGCGACATTGCGGGCTGGGAAAGACCTGCGCTGTTGGCGAGACTAAGAACGCTTTGCTCGCCGTCCAGCAAAATACACATCAGGCGCAGGCGCACCGGCTGTGACAGCATTTCCATAAGCTTGGCTGCTTCTGCAATTTTGGGCTCGAGTGCGGTGATGTCCAGCATTGGGCAAATTACCTCTTGTGTATTTATGATCGCTTATATAAACAATCGCACATGTAATGGCAAGCGTGTCGATATGAACGTGCGCCAAAAACTATGCAACACAATAAGGAGTTACTAGGTGGAAACTGATTTTACCCCCTTTGCATCATTGCTTGGTGGCGCGCTCATTGGCTTGTCAGCCATTGTGCTATTGGCCGCCCACGGACGGATTGCAGGCATCAGTGGCATCGTGTCACGCATATTGCCCCCTTCGGTTGATAAGGCCGGATTGCCACAAGGCATCATATTTTTGGTCGGCCTTGTGCTTGCGGCACCGCTTTGGTCCCTCGCGACGGGAGCCGCGCCTATGCAAGTGGTGTCAAACAACGGACCACTGCTTGTGATCGCTGGTCTGTTGGTCGGCTTCGGTTCGGTCATGGGGAATGGCTGCACAAGTGGTCACGGCGTATGTGGCATCTCGCGCGGATCAGCGCGTTCAATTGCTGCGACGATGACGTTCATGGCCACGGCCTTTGTGACCGTCTTTGTCCTGCGCCATGTCGTGGGGGGCTAAGATCATGCATATTTTCAGCACACTCTTCGCAGGGCTTTTGTTTGGGACCGGGTTGATCCTGTCTGGCATGGCAAACCCCGCGAAAGTCCAGAACTTCCTTGATCTATTCGGCACTTGGGACCCCAGTCTTGCATTCGTTATGGGCGGCGCGATCATGGTGACGATGCCGGGGTTCTGGCTTGTTCAGAAGCGCGCAAAGCCGCTGTTTCATGACGTATTTCATCTGCCGACACGCACTGATTTTGATGCAAGGCTCGTCGTTGGGGCCGCCACGTTTGGCGTGGGTTGGGGCTTGGGCGGTTTCTGCCCCGGCCCGGCATTGACGGCATTGCCATTGGCCGCCTCTGGCACGCTTTGGTTTGTTCCAGCGATGCTGGTTGGCATGGTCGTCGCGAAGTATTCGACAACATTACAGCCCAAAACCCGTGCCGTTTGAAAGGAAAGACAATGCAAACTTATCCCGTTGATATGTCAATGAAACCAGACGTCAAAGCCTTCTTTGACGCAGCCACTAACACGATCAGCTATGTGATTTCTGATCCGAAAACCAAGGCCTGTGCGGTCGTGGATTCCGTGATGGACATTGATTACGCATCCGGTCGCATTACCCATGATCATGCCGACCGCATTGTAGATCATATTACCTCAAATGGGCTGACATTGGAATGGATCATCGAAACCCATGTCCATGCGGACCATCTGTCTGGCGCGCCCTATTTGCAGGAAAAGCTCGGCGGCAAAATCGGCATCAGTGCGCGGATCATGGAGGTCCAAGAGACGTTCGGGAAAATCTTCAACGAAGGCACTGATTTCCAACGGGACGGGTCGCAATTTGATGCGCTTTTCCAAGACGGCGATCGCTACAAGGTCGGCGAGGTTGACGCCTTTGTCATAGCCACACCAGGACATACGCCAGCTTGCATGGTGCATGTCATGGGGAACGCGGCCTTTGTGGGTGACACGATGTTCATGCCTGACGGTGGGTCAGCACGCGCCGATTTCCCGGGTGGGAACGCCGATGAACTTTACGACTCGATCCAGAAAGTCCTCACCCTGCCAGACGAAATGCGGCTGTTCATGTGCCATGACTACGCACCAAACGGGCGCGACATTGCGTGGGAAACGACCGTCGCCGACGAGAAGGCCGATAACATCCATGTCGGTGGGGGCGTGACCCGCGCGGCCTTTGTCAAACTGCGCTCTGAACGTGATGCAACGCTGGCCATGCCCAAGCTGATCATCCCGTCCTTGCAGGTCAATATGCGTGCTGGTGAAGTGCCCGAAGATGCAGATGGCAGACCTGTGTTGAAGGTGCCTGTTAACCAACTCTAAAACCGCTTCTTTAGGAAAACCACGATGCAAATCACACAACTCGACGCCCTGACATATGTCGGACCACAAATCTCGGTTGCCAATCTGGACGAACTGAAACGGTTGAACATCAGGACGGTCATCGTCGCGCGCCCCGAAGGCGAGACAGCCGATCAGCCCACGATATCCGCCCTGCGTGACGCTGCGGGCGCATTGGGTATTACCGTTCACCAGATACCTGTTGTTTTCGGCAATATTTCCGATGACGACGTGCGCGCATACGGTGCGATCACATCAGCAGCAGATCATCCGGTTTTTGCCTACTGCCGTAGCGGGTTGCGCGCTACAACGCTCTGGGCGCTCAGCGCGGCAGAGCAAGGACACACACCTGACGAGATCCTGCGCATGGCAAAAGCCGCAGGTTTTGACCTTTCCGCTTTGGCGGGTCGGCTTGCTGCACAGGCTGCATAACTGAAAACGTAAAAGGGTCACGGGTCATGAATACGACGCAACTAGCGAAATATCTGCCCATCCTCGACTGGGGCCGCACATATGACCGTGGCACGCTGACCAATGATCTGGTGGCCGCAGTGATCGTGACGATCATGCTGATCCCCCAATCGCTAGCATATGCTTTGCTTGCGGGTCTACCGCCGGCAATGGGGCTCTATGCGTCGATGGTCCCGATTGTCCTATATGCAATCTTTGGAACAAGCCGCGCGTTGGCTGTGGGGCCCGTTGCGGTTGTGTCGCTTCTGACAGTGGCCGCCGTCAGCAAAATCGCTCTGCCCGGAACGGCTGAGTATATTGCGGCTGCGATCACGCTGGCGTTTCTGTCTGGCCTGATATTACTCGCCCTTGGCTTGTTTCGGCTGGGGTTCTTGGCGAACTTTCTGTCCCACCCCGTGATCGCCGGGTTTATCACGGCGACAGGCATCATTATCGCGGCGAGTCAGCTCAAGAATATCCTTGGGGTCGACGCACATGGGCACACGCTACCCGAGCTTATCGGATCGCTTGCGCACAATGTATCGCAAGTGAATTGGATCACCGCAGTCATTGGCGTGGTGGCGACAGGTTTCCTGTTTTGGGTGCGCAAAGGGCTATTGCCATTACTTGTCGGCCTGGGAGTTGCCCCGCGCAAGGCTGGGGTCGTTGCAAAAGCCGGACCTGTCGCCGCGATTGTGGCCACAACTTTGGTTGTTTGGTTTTTTGATCTTGCCGCAAATGGGGTGCAGGTCGTTGGGGATGTGCCTAAGGGCTTGCCACCGCTCACCTTACCATCCTTCTCGATGGATATGTGGTCCAGCCTGATTGGCGCTGCTGTGTTGATCTCGGTCATCGGGTTTGTTGAATCCGTTTCAGTCGCGCAAACATTGGCCGCGAAGAAGCGCCAGCGGATCGACCCAGATCAAGAGCTGATTGGATTAGGTGCCGCCAATCTAGGTGCGTCATTCACAGGCGGTTTCCCTGTGACGGGCGGGTTCTCACGGTCTGTCGTGAACTATGATGCGGGCGCGGACACACCCGCCGCGGGGGCTTATACTGCGATTGGTCTTGCAGGAGCCTCAATGTTCCTGACCCCCCTCATATTCCATCTACCCAAAGCGACGCTTGCAGCAACGATCATTGTTGCCGTCCTCTCGCTGGTTGATTTCTCGATCCTGAAAAAGACATGGCACCATTCAAAAGCGGATTTCGCGGCCGTCGCGGCGACGATGAGCATCACACTTTTAATGGGTGTTGAATTGGGCATCACGGCTGGCGTTTCGATTTCGGTCCTAATTCACCTCTACAAAACATCACGCCCCCACATGGCAATTGTCGGTCAAGTGCCCGAGACCGAACATTATCGCAACGTCTTGCGCCATGATGTTCTGACCGATCCAACGATCCTGACGATACGCGTCGATGAAAGCCTATATTTTGCGAACACGCGTTTCTTGGAAGATCGCATCTATGACGAAGTTGCCAAACAGCCCGCGCTCCAACATGTCGTGCTGATGTGCTCGGCGGTAAATACGATCGACATGTCCGCACTGGAATCGCTTGAGGCGATTAACGCACGGCTCAGGGTTGGCGGTGTCACGTTCCACTTTTCCGAAGTGAAGGGGCCAGTTATGGATCAGCTAAGCGCGACCGGATTTCTGGAGATATTGAGCGGCGAAGTGTTCCTAAGCCAACACGGGGCTCAATCCGCTTTACGTGTTAGATCAGACCTGTGATCACCCCGTATTCAAATACAATGATGGGAAGCAATCAACAGAAGCTTCCATTCGTGCGACGTGCAGCATTTCGTAGGCATAAACCCTGTAAGCGGGACAAAGTGTGCATTCATTTTGTGTCTTCAAGGCCTGCTATTTCGAGCCCGATGAACCGAGGTTTGACCAAGGTTCTTGATGCAAATCAAAGATCACAACTCCCTTATGTGCCCAGATGTTAATGGAGTAAGAAAATATGAACATCTTTGGTTGGATCAACGATCAGCTTCTTCGGATGCAATGGCTTGCAGAGCTGGTGTCAGCGGGTATTTCAGCCGCTGGTCTTGATCCAACTTCTCGTGTCGGCGGATCAATCCACTTCTTTGTCTATGACGTCATCAAAATCTTTATCCTGCTCTCGGTTTTGATCTTCCTAATTTCGGTGGTGCAAAGCTATTTCCCGCCTGAGCGAACACGCCGTATACTTGGTGGGCGTTCTGGAGTTTGGGCCAATACGCTTGCCGCACTTCTGGGCACGATCACACCCTTTTGTTCATGTTCATCAATACCGCTTTTTATCGGATTTACGGCTGCACGGTTACCACTGGCGATTACGTTTTCGTTCCTGATCTCTTCACCACTGGTGGACTTGGCCTCCGTTATTTTGCTCGCCTCGATCTTCAACTGGTCCATTGCACTGGCCTATGTGTTTGTAGGCCTTGTGGTCGCGGTCGTCGGCGGCACGCTGATTGGGCATGCAGGAATGGAGGATCAGGTGGCCGACTTCGTCCGCAATGCTCCTGTGCACGACACGGACGACACCATGAGTTGGGCCGAGCGCCTGCGCTATGCCCGCGATCAGGTATCCGAGATAATGCACCGCGTTTGGCTCTATGTTTTGATTGGTGTGGGAATTGGCGCGGCGATCCACAACTGGGTTCCAGAGGCCATCATTAGTACGCTATTGGGGCAAGATAAGTGGTGGTCCGTACCCGTCGCAACACTGATTGGTGTGCCCATGTATGCGGACATCTTTGGAACGCTGCCAATTGCCGAAGCTTTGATCGGCAAGGGCGTCGGATTGGGCACTGTATTGGCATTCATGATGGCCGTGACCGCACTGTCACTGCCGTCAATCATCATGCTCAAACGCGTGGTGAAACTGCCACTTTTGTTACTTTTCCTGACAGTCGTAACCGGTGGAATTCTCGGGATCGGCTTTCTCTTCAACGCAATTACAGATTGGTTCATCTGAAAGGGAAACGAAATGATTATCAAAATTCTTGGTTCGGGCTGCAAGAAATGCGTGGCACTTGGCAACAATGCAAAAGCTGCGGCTGAGGCGGTGGGAAATGAATTCGAAATCGTCAAAGTTACGGATTTCGCTGAGATAGCGGGCTATGGTGTGATGTCCACACCGGGTCTAATCATCGACGAAAAGCTTGTCTCGGCAGGCAAGGTGTTAACTGTCGAAGAAATCGGTGCATTGTTTTGATCTTGGTCCATTCACTGGTTGTGCGGAATACTGATCTTCTGTGGTTGCGGTCATTCGCTGTAGTGCAGAGATTTGGTGAAATGGGCTAACTGCCGCCGTTAGCTGCGTTTGCACATCGAAAAAACCGGGTTGCAGCCCCGAGCGTCCGCTTTCTCCAAGTCGCCCAATTTAGTTTGCGGGCGCAGCGAATGGCGGCTCTCCGCCCTTGTTGCCAACATGTGCATGGTGCAGCATTGGCCACAATGGGCTCCGAACTGCCGTTCGCTGCGCTTTGGTCGAAGGTCGGCTTTGGGCGGCGACCTCAACCGGTCGATGCAACACACTCAGCGAACTTCTCTGCTGGGGTTTGATATTGCAAGGTCTTGCGAGGACGTTCGTTAAGTTGCCTTGCAATTGCGCTGAGCTTTGCCTGAGAATGAACGGATAAGTCGGTTCCTCTTGGCAAATACTGCCTCAAAAGCCGGTTGGTGTTCTCGTTTGATCCACGTTGCCAAGGTGACTGCGGGTCGCAGAAGTAGACATCGACATCCGTGGCCAGTGTGAAGCGCGGATGATCTGCTAGCTCTTTGCCACGATCCCACGTCAAGGATTTGTAAAGTTCTCGCGGCAGCTTCTGAGCCGACTTGATCAGCGCAGTGACGACGCTTTCAGTGTCCTTGTTCGCGACTTTCACCAACATCACGTATCGTGAATGCCGCTCGACCAGGGTCGCGATATAGCTGTTCTTCGATCCGCCAATCAGGTCGCCTTCCCAGTGACCCGGAACAGCGCGATCCTCGACGGATGCAGGCCTTTCGCTGATGGACACAGCATCTTTAATCTGGCCATTACCGTTGCGCTTTAGGCTGGCATGCTGGGAACGCCTGACTGTGCGTTTTGCGCGCAAGTGCGCCAGCAGCTCCTTTTTGAGAACGCCACGTGCCTGTATATAAAGGCTTCGATAGATAGTCTCGTGTGACACCTGTTTGTGCGCCTCCTCCGGGAACGCCCGTTTGAGCCAACCCGCAACCTGCTCGGGAGACCACTTGCGCCGTAGCTTTGCTGATACTGCGCGGGCCAATGTCGGGTGACAAGCCAGCTTGCATATCTTTGGACGCAGAGCCCGGTTCCAAGCAGCCTGATCTGAACTAGACGCACGATAGCCGACTGATCCGCCATTGCGCCGCACCTCCCGGCTGATCGTTGAGGGCGCACGTCGCAACTGGCGTGCAATCGCACGCAAGGATTGCTTGGTACTCAGCCCGCGGGATATCTCTTCGCGCTCAGAGAGGCTCAATGCAGAACTGCCACGCCTGCGATCCGGCGGCCGTATCCCGCCCGTAGGTGAGATGACCGAAAATACCGACGACGATTGGCGATCAAAGACCCGCCCAATCGAACTCATCGACTCCCCACGTTGCCATCGATCCCAGATCTCGGCACGCTGCTCAGCTGAATAGTAAATCCTGCGACGATACTTCATTCAAAACACTCCATCTCTTTCTAAAGATTAAAGTGTTGCGTCGACCAGTTGAGGCCACCGCTCCTTTGAGACATTCGCCGTCCAAAGCTCGAACGGCCGGTTTTTCCGTTTTGGGTCAGCTTGTGACTTGAAGGTCAAAGGTCTGTCGCGAAAGGCAGAACTATGTGTCGCCTCACAGCCGGGGCAATCTCACAGCGTTCCGTTTTAGCCGAGACAAACGCCCCCGCCCATGACATGTTCACGTTATGTCTCGTCATACCTCACCCAATAAAAAGCGCATTGATGATGCCTTCCCCGTGCGGATCAAGGTCAAGATACCGCAGGGAGGGCTTGGAAACCTCATTGGAGAAATTCACGTTTGGCTCAGGGAAAACTTAGGCCAATGTCGCGCTGCGAACCAATCCACACGAGGGCTTTATTGCGACGCGACGGCGTATTATTTTCGGGACATTACAGACGCCAGCGCATTCTTAGCAGCTTTTCCAAAGCTTGAGCTTGCGGACGGCGTTGAGCAGGCAGGATTCGGATAGATGCTTTCACTGTTCCTTCACTGGCGCGACGATATGAACACACCATGCCGCGCCTGACCCCCTTCAATGTTCTTGGCCTTATCACCCTGATAGGCTTTCTAGGCTTGCAGGCTGTTGAGCGGATTCCAGAGCTTAGTGGCTCACCTAGTGAAGCTACTAGCCTAGAGACCATAACAGGGGCCGTCACGTGGGTCCGCGACGGTGACACCATAGAGGTGGCTAAGACGCCAATTCGGTTTGAATCGCTGGACTGTGACGAGCGTGGCACGGCCAGAGGTGACAAGGCCACAGACCGCATGAAGCGGCTTATCTCTGGCCAAACGCTCACGCTATCTGAACGGCAGGCAATCCTATGACCGGAAGATAGGAAGCTGTGTTTTACTGGACGGGCGGGACCTTGGGTCAATTATGATCAAAGAGGGATACTGCAAGCGGTTCTGGTAACGTATCCGACCCCCCACACCCCTTTGAGGCAGGGAGATATTGTGCGCACGCAGGGGGGCTTAGGTGTGGGTGCCGATGCCTCCGGTTTTTTTAGGGGGGTAAACTCTGAAGGCCGACACCCTAAGACCGACAGCTTCGCCTTTGCCCATGAAAGCCAAATAGCACTGTCATAAGGAAGCTGTTTGGTGGGCGAAATGGGGGGTGAGAACAGTTTAGATTGACGCAAGTAGCTGATTTTATTTATTTATATATGAAGAATTGGCGGAGGCTCAGTCTACCTGCGGGTGCTGCACCCTTGTAGGCAGCTCTGCTATGTTTGCGAGGAATTAAACGAAACCTTCGCCGCCGCAGTTTCTGCATCGCATCATCTTTAGACCAAAGCACGAGCTACACCGAGCGTATTTCGGGTAGCCGTTAGTGTCGCGTCCCCCTACGATATCTCCTTTGCCGCCGCAAAACTCACACGGGATCCGGCCAGAAGCATGGCAACGACTGCAACGTTGCTTCACCGACTTCACACCGTCTTGAGAAGCATGTTTCCACATTCTGCCTATGACCCTCCAAAGAAAAACTACGACTCATGACACCATATGCAGCAAATTCGGCGCGACTTGGTTGCATTAGTGTCTTTTTGACGAAGGTTATTCCGCGTCGCTGAACGTAGGATATGCACTCACCCGCATGAAGCGGCTACGTGCCTATTTGGATCACGGCTTTCTGGAACTGGACAACAACACAGCCGACCGGTCCATGCGCGGCATCGCTATTGGTTGCAAAAACTACATGTTCATCGGAACCGAACGTGGAGGCAAATCCGCAGCCATCGTCTAAACCTTGATTGAGACCGCCAAGCTGAACAGCGTTGATCCGCAAGCATGTCTTAGACCCAAGCTTGGGCAAAGAATTTAGCTCACTTATTTCCAAAATGCATTCAAAGTATATTAGCTTATATTACACCTGCAGAATTTTTCCCCCACAGAGTACTATTAATAAGGGTCAAAACAGATATCTTAGTCAAGCTGGTCAGTTTTTCTGGCAACTGACTAATGGCTTGAGCGTTCCCCAGATTACTCACACTTGCAGCCACAGCAGCCACAGCTGCGGGGAAGGGCGCAGGGAGGGCCATAGAGACCTCCTGGCCTCTCAAGCACCCCGTCACATCGCAGCGATTTGGGTGGGGGAGATCGAAGGGACCGCACCTCACCCCACCCGTGTCCCGCTAGGAACATAACAGAGATATTGCTGGCCAGTGCGCTTTCAAGTTACCGCCAATAAACACCCAGATCTGGCGCAGTTGTGGCGGAAAGATGGGAAGTGATGGTCGATAATGGCATCAAAGCCCTAAACTATTGATTTAATGGGTATCTATCTGCGGAATATGCGCCGTTTGGCGATAGAGTGAGATGTCGTAAAATAACGTATTGAGAATTTACCTGGTGTCAAACCGGGTACGCAGGCCGGGTAGCGCATTGCACACTGTCAAAAACAACTTGGTAGGAACGGGCAGTCTCGTTAGCGCTCCGTCACTGCGCGGTCTGTATTCCTATCGTGCGCGGCGCAGACGACAGCAACCTTTCTGCCGCCGATATCGTCGGGGATTAAGACCTCCCTCAGAACGGCGTAGTGGCTGTGCTATCCACGGCCACTGCAAGTTTCTTAGCCGAACGCCTACGCGCTTAAAACGGACCTCGTCGCAGTCCTGATAATCAGGCGAATCATCTGATCGATCTTATCCGATGCGTTTGGGGCAGGTTTTTGTTTGTTTCCAAATTTGATCCATTCAAGCTGCCCGTCTCCAATTGTACTCACATCAAGAATGACGCGGTCGAAATAAGGCGGAATAACGGCAAATTTTTGACATTCTAGTGTTCTCAGATGCGTGGCAGGGCACTAATATCAAGGGACGCATAATCAGTAAGAAGCCTTACTTAGTAGCATAGTTAGTAGTGTTAAAGATTCTTAGGAGTTCGTAGAAGAGGCCCCTTCATTGCGGCCTCTTTTATTGTGTATGAGCTGATTTTTGGCAGCTCAGTTGAATTGGAACTCCTGAAAGAAGCCGATCGCATCTCAAAGGTCTGTGATAGCCATCGACGAGTTAGCTCTATGGGCCAACAGCGCTTGGGCTCAAAAAATTGACCTCAAGGTGTTAACAATGGTTAAGTATCTTAAGTCACTTTCTTCAGAGAGTGACATAGGAAATTAGGTGAGGGACAGATGGAAACACTTATTGCACAAATTATCGGTGGTGCACTTGGCGGCACAGCAGGCGGTAAAGTTGGACCGGGCAGCGGGGGCATGGGAAGTATCGGCAACTTGATCGCTGGTGCTGTTGGTGGCGTTGGCGGGGGTCAGTTATTGGGCGGTCTGTTGGGGGCTGCTGGCGGTGACGCAGCTAGTGGCATCGACATCGGCGCAATGGCTGGAAATCTGGTCGGCGGGGGCGTTGCTGGTATGATTGTCCAGCAAGTTGTCGGCATCATCATGAAGAAAATGAAGGGCTAAATTGTAGTAAGCGTTTGGTGAACCTGCACTGACGGTTTGGTTTTTGCTGATCTAAGTGTCCACCATCGATAGTGGACACTTAGCCCCCCCCCTCGAAGGATTAGGCGGGCTGGTGGAGCCGGGGCCTACCCGCGCCACAATTTTTCGATTTCCGATAATGAATAATTGGGTTGCTGGGGTAAGCGCGCGGAAAATATGCCTTTGGCGGATCAGCGTAGCCCCACTCCAATCGAGCGGGTTCGGCCTCGATCAGGTCGAACACATCCTTGCCAAACATCTTGACCATCCGTTTGGCATACACAGGTCCAATGCCACGGATCATGCTTGAACCAAGGTACTTTTCGATGCCATCGAGGGATGTTGGTGCGGAGGTTTTCAAGAACCGAGCGCGAAATTGCAGGCCGTGCGTACTGTCATTGACCCATTCGCTAGAGGCGGTGACCCATTCCCCGGCCGAGATCATTGCCGCATGTCCGATGGTCGTGACAAAGTCCCTGTGGCCACGTGCCTTCAAGCACAGGACGCAAGATCCGCTTTCAAGGCTGTGGAAGGTTGCGCGTTCAACCAGACCGGCGATAACTTCCTGCTCTGAATTTTCTACCGGGCGTTTCATTCAATTCCATTTTGGTCGGGATGTCTGACTGAGGTCGCGGCGGTCGACAGACAAATCTCTGATCGGACACTGCATGTACCAAATGCGGCTCCATCACGTCCGTTTATCATTATGCCTGTTTGACGCGGCATAAGGGATAGCCGGACTGTCCTTGCAGAGACTGGTTCGCATTGGTCTGACAGCGCCATTCGTCCTAATAGTAGCGTAGGTGATGTGCTCCTTGGCTTGGGGAACTTGTCATTCGCAGTATCTAGCCCTGACCTCATATCTTAAATAGAAAAAGCCGCGGTATTCTCGCCGTGGATACGGACCCACACCCAACATTCGGATCTCCTCCGAAAACCGTCGACCGTTGTGACTTCCAGAACCATTCTGGATGCGTAGTTTATTTGCGTGTCCTAATTCCAACGCTGGGAAGAATACGGTCCTGAAGCCTTGGCAGATGAACTGTGGCTTCACTTTGGCCTTCACAAGCTCACCGCTTTGAATTTCGGTGAGATCTACTAAATGACCTGCCTTGGTTCCTGCTCCGTGGATTTTAAACGTCTGAGGCTCCTCCAGGTCAAATTGGCCTGAATTCAACCCCGAGCTAAAATTCTGCTCTTTGCTTTGCCAAACGTCGCCAAACGAAAACCGCAGTGTGTACGCTCCGGGTGGAACAAGGACTTTGAAGAATGCACCGCCGACGATGTAAGCCGCTAGCGCTTGGTGTTTCGTTTCTTCATCAATCAACGTTAGAATATAGTCGCGGCCTGGTGATGTTTTGACCTGAAGCGGAAAAACGGCAGGCAGACCGCTGCGATTCCAAAGCAGGCCAGAGGTTGTAGGAACAGTTGGATCGGTCTGGGTGTCTGCAGCAGAAAACGCAGGAATTATGCACGTGATCAAAGCAAAACATAGCTCCGTTGGAGCTCGACCGATGCTTTTTACAACTGCCCAAATCAGCATCAACACCTGTCAGCTCCTCGGTTCTCTTCATTAATGTTACCACAGATATCTTGCAAAGGAATGGCGCAGAACGAGGTTCGCCTCCAGCTTCGTACACTGACGTTTGAGCGCGGGTCATCGTCGATTTATCCGCTGCTAGAGCGGACTGGCGGAATACGCCCTCCCGCGCGTCGAAGACCTCGGTTGGCCATGGCGCTTGCTGATCTCCCAACGCGGTCTCATCACCCATACATCCATCAATACCTTGTCGACGCGTCGAACTACCAAGAAACGCAGGCCCAGCAACAGCGCATAGACAGCGCTAGTGACGATAGCCAAGTTCACTAAAGTAGCAATTTCTGGGTGCAGTGCTGATGCGGAGGTGAGATCAAACCCACTGATAATGATGAAGAGGGTAGCGGCTGTGAAAGCTATGGCGGGCAACAGCAGTATGCGAACAAGTACGACGGTCACATTGATGATGAAGGCCACGAGCGTCACAATCTGCCAGCGAAGGCTATAGATAACGGTGAACGCAATGAGGGCTGCGAGAACAGCGAGAAAGATGGTCCAAAACATTTAGCTGCTCCTAGCAGCTTCAAGTCGCAGCGGTTGGGTGGGGGGAGAGCAATTTAGGGACTACGCATCACCCCACCCGTGTTCCGCTAGGAACATATCTGAGATATGGATTGCCAGCACGTTTTCAAGCTACCGCCAATATCCACCCAAAACAGGCTGGATGACCTCGACCCGCGCACCTTAAGGTCTGGCGTTCAGATCGCAGTGGTTATTTATGCGTATTGGTTGAGATACCGTCTCGCCAATGGACGCACCAGAAGGCTGTTGGCTGCCAATCCCAGTCCAAGCCCCAGCATTGCACCCAAGGCATCTGCATAAAAATCGGCCAGCTCTCCTTGTCTGCCAACGTGCGGCTGGATCAGTTCGATCAAGATTCCGTAGAGAAGTGCTGAGGGCGCAATCCATCTGACCGCTCGGCGGTAAATCACTGCACATGGAAAGGTCAGCGCTGCAAAGGCAATAAGATGATGAACTTTGTCAGGGCCAGGGGCACTACTTGTGGGCAGGTTAATGGGCAAAAGCGTAAGGGCCGCAATTATGGCCGCCACGGTGAGTGTGACACTGATTGAAATCGTTCTGCGTAGCCGAGCGTAGGGAAACGGAGCGTTGTAGGTGTCTGCTGTCAAAATTTGCTTCCCTTTGCTAAAGGCCAGATGTGACATATAAACTTGAGCCAGTTTCCTAACAGGTCATTTCGAGTACCTCAAAGGGGTACTTGGGTGTTTGATCCCACGGTTGATGGTGTGATCTGTTCTTTGGAATGGAAGGGAGCATTATGGGACAGGTTCGTCACGGGCTCGCCCCGACTACGCATGCGGCCACGAGCCATGGAAAAGTGCAGCCGAGGGCCGAGTCAGCAGGATGGGACTTAGGCAAACCTAGCAAGGCCAAGTCCTAAGTAAGAAAAAATCCACCTGTGGGAATTTTAGTGGGAAGCTTTGAGTTTAAAGGGGGGTAAGTTATCTTAAATCAATTGCTTGGCTAAGTATTATGGCTGGGATGGTAGGAACCCCAGCCAGATGATCCCTTTCATAGGCTTACGGGGCCAGAGACCCAAAGTGGGGCATTCTTGGGGGCAATTTGGGGTTTGGTTACCCTTGGGTGGGGGCTCTGGGGTAAGATCTGGAGAGGGTCTGGGGAAGAGCCGAGGGTGGTGTGTGGTTATTGTTGTCGGTGGTGATGGTGATGGTGGTGGTTGGTGATGGCAAAAAAAAATTATGGGTTGGAAGCCCCCGCCCAGACACCCACACAGGATGCCCAGACGGGGGATGGATAGAGGTATCCGGTTAACGTACGAGCTTACATGACACCCTAAAAGTATGGGTTTCCTTACCTTTCGTATGGTTTTTTACGAATGGAGCGCGCTTTCTGAGCGCCATCTTAGGCTTTGGCCCCGGTCCTTTTACCATATCGTTAGGCAGGTAGGAGAGAGCACCAATCTTATTTCTTACCGCCCTAAGGAGAGCCGCAAATACCGCGCGGCTTGAAAGCGACGCTTCTTAAGTCGCCAATTGGCTTGAAAGCGCCCAGGCACAGCAATATCTCAGATATGTTCCTAGCGGGATATGGTGGGGGTGATAGTTGGTCGCTTTGTTCTTCACCCACCCAAGCGCTGCGACGTGAAACCGCTAGGAACACATAATGAAACTGTTTATTCGATCTCTGATCCGTTGGGCGTTCTGGGGCATCCTAGTCTATCTTACCCGTGGTGGATTCAACACCAATGAAATGGCCGACCGATGGGCCGAGGTTCGAGCCTTCACAAACTCAAAGTTTGGCATCCCTGACTAACCCGTTCCAAAGGAAAAAGGGGCCGACCCTTTGGCCGCCCCCCCCTCAATTAGTTAGTTGATCAATTAGATCAGCTGGTTTTCTTGCGGCGCATCATGCCCAAGCCACCAAGACCTGCCAGCAACAATGGCAAGGCAGCTGGAAGTGGAACTGGCGTCAATTCAGCAGTTACCTCAACACCGGCTCTGAAAGCACCAGGACCAGCGTTAGCAGTTGTTTGAACTTGGAAGCCATTTGTCACCGAAAAGGATAGTTCATTCATCCCAGCCAAAAAGACTGGCGTTGATGTAGCACCAACGACTGCGGCTAACGGAAATTCAAATGCAGCGAAACCGAAATCGATCTGGCTGATGAGAGAACCGTTCAACGATGCCGTGCCGTAGTTGTCTACGCCCCAGAGCCCTGACAGTACAGCGGTAGAACTGTCATACCCGCTCAAGTCAAAAGTCCAAACAAAGGTATTTGTCTGCTCGATTTGATTGGCGGCGGTATCCCAAACCCATGTTGATTCAGGACTAGTGTCGCCCGGAACGCTTGTGTAAGCCCCGTTGCTCACGTCGACCATTGCCTGACCGCCGTTCATGACAAAACCACCGACACTGCCAGAGCCAGTTGCAGCAGTCCCAACGGTTGCCGCCATGGCAGAAGTGGATGCCACAGCAGAAATAGCCAAAAGGCCAGCGGCCACTAAAAGTTTAATACGCATTTTAATCTCCAGAATTTTTACCATTTATAACCAGACGACCAATTAAGGATTCAGACTAATTACCCGAGCTTTAAATTAACGCCTTGTCGTGCATAGGGGAACACTACTAATTCTAAAATTTGCCGTTATTCCGCCTTATTTTCAATGTGTTGTCCACTAGTTCTATACAGTTCGAAGCAGACAGCTTGAATGTGGTGAGTTTGGAAACAAGCAAATTTCCCCACCCTTAAACGCTTTGGGCAGAATCGATCGGTTAATTCGATCATTGGACGGAGTTACGTAAATTTTCCCAAGGCGAACCGAGAATATCATACCGATCCTACATTCTTTCCGAGAGGCGCTCATGGGGCAACGATGTGTTCACCGGTTACGAATGGTGGAACTAATTTGGGATGAATGTGTAAGAAATACTCCCACCACCCATTTTTTTGCCTCTCCGTCATCGTCATAGCAGGGAACCCTGAATTTCATGCGCTGGTCGTCTGCGCCTTCTACCGGCTGCTTGAGTCGCTTCCCAAGTTCCAGTGCTTTAGATTTTGCATCCTTGTCCGTTGCAGTTGACGCCTTAAAATATTCGGAGTGCCCCTTGAAGCTAAACGGGCCAGGATTCCGGCTCTTCGTTTGCAAAAAAAGCTCAACTAATTCTAGTTCTTCTCGTGAGAATTCAACCATTCATTCTTCTTCCAGAAAAATCAACCAACCAACACAGATTGTGTCCGAAAACTGAGTAAACACAGGCATCTATACAAAGAAACCTTCATGGAGATGTATAGATGTTTTCTACCTTTACGCTGCTGTTCGCAGCTGGGGTCGGCTTCCGGCTGGCCTTGTCTTACGCGCTCAAGCGACGTTTTGACCTCACCCTCGCAGCGCCTCAGAGTATCGCTGTCCTGCTGATCGTGTTGGCGATCGTGCCCTCCTGGGCTTTGCCAGTGTCGCTCCCTGTACCTCTGAGCTTTGTATTGGGCGCAGTCCTGCCAGACCTCATCTTTCAGAGGGGCTGAGCATGGACCCCTTCAACCTCAATGAAGACGACGTGGTTGTCTTCCACGAGTTGACCGACATCGGCATCCCAATGCACAGTTCTGGATCCTCCAACCAAGCCACATAAAGGTCCAAAATCAGCACCCTTAGCTGCTTCCTGAACGCCATCTTAGGCTTTGGCCCCGGTCCCTTTACCACATCGTCAGGCAGGTGCCCTTCCTCCCACACCCTGTCCACGAACTGAGCCACCTCAGGATGATCCGACCACCTGTGCACATCAATGGGGCGGGAGTGCCAAGGGTCCTCTATCTCTTGAATCATAAGGGGTCCTTTGGCTCATAGGGGTTAGGGGTATTGTGAGGGAGAGTAGGGATTATCTGGGTAATAATAATTATACCTACTAGGGTAGTCTTCTAGGGGAGATCTACTAGGGTCTTCTACTATTATCTTCTCATCTTATCCATTACTTATACCTATTACCTACTAGGTATTATCTCCCCCCATAATTCCCCTAATAACTGGAAGGTAGCCCCTGAGGTTACCCTGTCCCGGAGGGCCCAGAGAGGACCCTGAACAGTGGGGCATTAACAGGGGCATTCCGGGGACCCTTGGAGGACCTGACTGCTTGTTCTGCTGATGCCAATGGAGCATAAGCGTGCACGAATCACTGAGGCCAGTATTTCGGATGCATAAAAAGTAGTTAATTATCAACTGGTTATGAGGGTTCGATTTGTGCGGCATGCCATAAGCGTGCACGTTGGAAGCATAAGCGTGCACATGGGATTCCAAAGAAAAGGCCCGCCAAAAGGCGGGCCGGTTTCATCTTCGAGGCGTCTTTTGTGGCCGCCTTTATCTGTGCAGATCAAGTAACTTTTGACTGTCGAATGCTTCCCTGAAATCCGGGGCCGTGAACGGCGAATAATCTTCGCGAGTGCCCGTTTTCAAGGCGAATTGCTTCGCAAAATCTTTGGCACGAAGTTGCGTTTTCTTCTTCAGCTTCGCTTCAATCAACGTCTCAATCAAAAGTTCAATGACAAGGCCCCATCGATGTGAACAAGCATAGTCAAGGCGGGCCAAAAAATCTGGCGTCACAAGTTGCTCGATGTTGATTTCGACTTGATCCGCATAGAGGTAAAGCAGCCTGACAAGATCTTCTTCATCGCGCTTCATATTGATCTCGTGAAAACGAACTGGCTCCACAAGGTTTTCCAGTTGTTCGTAAGACTGAATATATTTGTTCAACGCTGGCACACCCGACAGGATCATCATCAAAGGCCAGCGCGTCTCTTTCATCATGGACTTAAAACTGTCCAGAAAAACCCTGTTAGATTTGGCCCCGTCGCTGAAGACATGCTGGCATTCGTCATAGTGAATTCCAATAACGCCCTGCTGTTTAGCTTGATGAAGGACCATCTCCCAGATGTACTCTTGGGTACGGGTTCCTTGGATATCATATCCGAGAGCTTTCAGTGTCTTGATGCCAAGATCTTTGAATGTAACTCGACCGGAAAGTAGGCAGCTGACGATCTCTGCCGGTCGCCCATCTGGCATGGGTGTCTCACTTTCGTTGAAATCGCTGATCAGTTTTTTCAACTCGCGAGTTTTGCCAACTCTCGACTCTCCAGTGACGACCAGTCCACGCACCTCCAGATTTCCAGCCATTTGGCTTACGTAATACTCCCGCAAACATCTCTTAAATACGCCCCTCAACTTTTCTGCCCGCGGCAATTCAAAATGACCCATTTTCAGCGGCTCAGCGATTGAAATGTCTTCCATATCTAAATAGTTCATTTGAACGTACCTTTGGTTTTGGGCCTGCCGATTGGCTGGTGTTTGGGATCAAGTGTTTTTGCCTCGAGGGGAGGGGCAGCCTTCGGGTCTTCGGCACCATCAACAGATGTTGCCCCTGCGGCAGCTTCAGAGGTGCCTTTGATGGAAACGGTGGCCGGATTACCATCCAGATCGCCTGTGACCGCTTCGCCGTTGCCGATGGAAAGGACCCCCGGACCACTTACGCCTGAATTGATGTCACCGGGGCGCACTGTTTGAGTATTCCCAGACGACTGAATGACGCGAGCACCACTGAACACGGAGGCGGCTCTGTTTCGAATTTCATCGATGGTAGAATAGCTCCGAGGCAGATTTCGTTCGACACCGATTTTCCTCAGCTGGTCAAATCGCCGACGCTGTTCTGATGCAATTCGGTCCTCATAGATCTCGGTGACGCCTGGATTCTCCTTGCGATAGGCCTGCGTTACTTCGATCACCTCCGAAACAGTCAGATCCGCAAATGCCGTAACCTGAAGCTGAAGCCGGAATTCGCCTGCGACACCGGGAATGATGGCTGTCGCTTCAGTTACGTTGTCTGGATCGACGAACACCGTAACTTTGACCCCTGGCTCGCGGTCGATAGCGATCTGAAACGCCTCCGAATTGTACCAAATTCCGCTAAACACCCGAACACCTTCATCGTTTGGTGTTACCTCGCTTTTCCATCCCAGATGAATTCGGCGCTGGTCTTCGTTCAACGGTTTAAACAACCCACGGTTCTCATTGAGCTCATTGAGGACCTCAGCGGGGCGTCGGCCACCCATCCCAACCCCCATATGCCGCATGGAAGGATATTCATCGATGAAGAACCGAGTTAGAATTCCGTAGAGTTCATCAATATCAAGGACACCATTGGCTTTGGCATCATAGCCAGGAATTTCGCCCGCTTTTCGGCCTGTGTAGCCATGGATCAGTTTAAGTAAGGTTGACTCATTAGTGCCAAAGAGACGCTCGATGTAAGGCTTGTCAGCGGAAGCAGAAGTTCGAACTGCCGTGTAGTTTGCAGACAGTCCGAGAAGGCAACTGACAGCAACGCTGTTGCGCAGTGCAACGCCATTGTCAGTTTTGACCATGCCTAAACCCATTGCCGGGGCCGGGTCGCCTTTGCAGTCATACTTCTTTTTTTCTTTGGTTTTGTCCCGTGTTGCCATCCTATAGAGGGCCAATGTCGCCTCGGTCGTGGGATCATTGCAGAGGATCCAAGCCAGCGGCATTCTGGTCGCAACGTCGATCATCACGAGCAGGGTAAGTCGCTTTCGAACTTCTTCGTCCATTTCTTCGAGCGTCTTTTTGTCATCACATGATAGGTGCTCCCAATAGCCCTGCGCCTTGGCACAAGAGATCAGCGAAAGTTTGCATTCATCTACTTCGACAAGCTCGCCTGGACACAAGGCACGAATATCGCTGCTACCGCGCCCCCTTTTGTTGCGAGCATGACGTACGCCCTTAGTTGCAACCAATAACTCAGTGGGACTGAGGAGGTAGTTTCTATGGGCTGTCAGAGTCTTCTGAGAGGGTGCAATTAACGGCTTCAGTCCATTCCTCTTTCGGACTTGGTTTTCCTCATGAACCAGCATCTGTAGGTGCTTGTAAACGTTGGCCGGGGAGGTGGCCTTTAGATCCAACCCGATTTCTTCCCATGCCTTGGTCATTAGCTCTAACAGCCTGTTTGCGAGTCTTTGGAGCCGATTTCCCTTCAGATGATCTCGTGTCGCGAGAGCAGCGATGGGATCTTCGTCAGGTCCCAAATCATCATATAGCGCTAAGTATTTTAAGATTGTGCGCCCTGCATAGAGAACCCATTCTGAATTTCTGCCGCCGCGAGAACTGGAGGAACGCACCTTTTTGCCAAGAATATCTGTCGCGATCTTGCAAATGAATTTCCGGTTCTCAGCCTTATTCAAAAGCGGACCTGTTAAGCGAAGACTTGGCTTGCACAGCTCGAAACGGAGTTTGGTTTCCAATGTTTCGGCAGCGACGCAGATTGCCCGGCGGAAATGTCCATGTTCTTGCTGAAACATTGGAAGTTGCTCAGCTGTCTTCAGGTCGCCAAGGCGCCGTTCAACAACACCAACTGCCAAAGGACTCGAACTTTCCACGTTTACTGCGGCTGTTTTCAACAGTCCAACGTATTGGGAAAACCCCATGACGGTGATTTCGCCCGTTTCGAGGTCCATCAATTCGTATCCGTCGTCGGTCTTAGAACCGAACGCCATCTCCTTGTTAACGAGTGTCACCTTGGTCCCAGTGGCGTAGTTGTATCGGGGGATAAAGCTCATGCTGCCACCTGCACGCAGGAGGTTTCAAGGATCACATTATCCATGTTGGCAGTCAGTTTCTTGCGTGCGATCAGACGAAGGCAGGCGCGGAAAACACGCCGTTGCGGCAACGCAACATGAGGAAAGATGTCTTTGATTTGCCAAAGAGTACTAAGGTTTTCAGCAGCAAAGAGGGTGAGGTCGTCCGCTTCTTGATCAGTTTGTTGTACCATTTCGTGCATACGAAATAGGTTCTCTCGACGCTGCCGGGAATAATCGTCGGCATCGATAACAACTAAATCATTAGCGGCAGTCGGCGGTGTCGCCTCACGGATCGCGGAGATTTCCCGCCAGGTTTTGGGTCTGGAAAGACTTTCCCCATTGCGAACAAAAACGAGACTGCGACGGCCGGATTTGAAAGTCATAAGCAGATCGTGCGTGTATTCACGCGACTTGCCATCAATCTCAAATTTGACCGTCAGCGGCTGAAAACTGACATCATGAATGTCTGGCGACAGGAGAACTTCGATTGCGACCGCAGCTTCGGCAGCACTTTCACAAATTGCGACCTTGGGTTGCCAATCGTTGGCAGCAGTCTTGTAGGTGAGCCAAATCGTATGAGATGTGGAACTCCGGAACCCAGGATTGCGAACACCATCGAATGGCTGCACCCCATAAATATCGCCCAACTTGATTGCCGAAGCCTTTGGAAGCTTCGGTGGCGAGTAGTCCCACGCGTCATGGCCGCCATTGTCGTTTGTCACAGTATTTCTCCGACCCGATTGTGCAGAAGAAGTCGAAGCTTTGTTTTTTGAATGACCCATTGGTCTGTCCTCACGTAGTTCGAGTGTTGACGGCCTGCGAACGCAGCCGAAACAGTCGGTTTTGAATTGGTCTGAAAAAAGGAGAACGGAGTCTGTCCGTTCTTTTCAGACGCCTATTCGTGAGAAAGACGAGAGAAAGACACTCAAAGACTTAGGCTTGCACTGATCAGTCAAATCATTGCGAGCGACGTCCTTTTGGTATGTTTTGGTAGAACAGGTCATGTTGATAGTCCAAGATCGAAAGTACATTCGAGCGGTCGCTCAGAAACAGAGTTCTATGGAGGGGAAGAAACCTAAAGCGACCAAGAGAAACGGTTAATATAGCGGGTGACAGGCCGCAGCTTCTCAGGAAACTCTCCCGAATTTTGGCCTGTGTCGCCATGGGTCTGCTTCAGCAAGGCTGACTCAATAGTACGAAATAAACGCTCGACATACGGCTTTTCAGCCAATGCATGACTTCTGACGGCTGTGTAGTTTGTAGACATTCCGAGAAGTCTACCGACAACAGCTTTCGAACGTACCTTGTTGGCATTGTCAGTTTTGATCAAGTACAAATCAATTGGCCAGTCACCTCCGGAGGCACTTTCACAAATGGCGACTTTGGGTTGCCCATCATTTGCGGCAGTCTTGTAGGTGAACCAAGCCGTAATAGATGTGGAGCTTCGGAAACCAGGGTTCCGCACACCGTCGAACGGCAGGACACCGTGGATCGAGTCAAATTTGATCGCTGACGCTTTCGCCAGCTTTGGTGATGGATAATCCCACGACTCGTGGCCGCCATTATCGTCTGTTACTGTATTTCTCCCACCCGATTGTGCAGAAGAAGTCGAAGCGTTGTAATTTGAATGACCCATTGGTCTGTCCTCACGTAGTTCGAGTGTTGACGGTCTGCGAAAGCAGCCGAAACAGTCGGTTTTTTGAATTGGTCTGAAAAAAGGAGAACGGAGTCTGTCCGTTCTTTTCAGGCGCCTATTCGTGAGAAAGACGAGAGAAAGGCACTCAAAGACTTAGGCTCGCACTGATCAGTCCGATCATTGCTAGCGACGTCCATTTGGTATGTTTTGGTAGAGCAGGTCATGTTGATAGCCCAAGATCGAAAGTGCATTCGAGCGGTCGCTCAGAAACAGAATTTTAGGGAGGTGACGAAACCTAAAGCGACCAAGATAAACGGTTAACTAGAACCGAATTTGGGTTGTACCAGATATGATGTGTGCATTCGTCATGACGGCTAATAAACGATAAAACGCCCAAGAAAGTCAAGACGAAAATCAAAGGCATTCTGAAATCGATTCAACCAAGGCATGTAGTGCCCTTTTGGCAACATGGCTCCAGTCGAGCGACTCTCAGATGTATCATCACAATCTCTTAACCAACGAAGCTGCGCGCACGGTGTCTAGTAGCCTTATTGAGTGATGGCGGCCCTGGTCCCCGGAAACGATTCGGCGTTATCGCCATTTTGCGGCGGCGAATCAGGCAAAAAACTGGATATCTACCATAACAAAGATCGCCAATATGATGCGAATATCAAAGACGAGCCTATCTTAGATTTGACCGAATAATGGCATCGCTATCCTTGGTAATCATTACCTATCCTCATCACTTAATTCAGTTGGAATTTGGGCTACGCCCAAATTTGACCTCAAATAATTAATTAGCCGCCATAATATCAAGGATAGTTTATTGATTTCAGTAGGTTATTGACTCAAGCCAATTTGAGACCCATCCTGAAGTCCAAACGTGGGGCCTTCGATGGTCAGTAGGAAACGAGGATTGGAAGGGAGAAGATGAATGACTGATTTACTTGAGCGCATTAGCGTAAAGCTAGTATTGGACGCACATCGATGTGTCGTATGTACCGGCATTTATACTCGTTCTTTCGATGCGAATTCAATTCGGTTTGACCTAAACGGTTCAGGATTAAGTTCAGGAAGGTCGGATCGGAAAAGATTTGCCTGGGTCGCGTTCCCCTTAGGGGGATCTGACGATGATGGCCCTTGCAATCCCACGTCAGTTTCATTGCTCAGGAAGTTCTCTGGCCACCAGTTCGAACCCCAAGCAGAGGATCCTCAAGCGTCTGGCCATGCTGTAACCAAGTGCATCAAAGGCAACCGATTAACAGTACTAGCTAAACCTAAGGTTGACCGAGGGCCGAGGGCGCAGATTGTTTGGCTGCCTCGCTCAAACACCATGTCAAATGGCTTGGGCGGTGAGCATCATCCCTCGCTGCAAGCAGGGGACACGCGCTACAATCCCGCAAACAAAATTAACGGAGAAACATGGCAGATTGGCCCTCGGTTACAACAATCTGCCCGGCCAGAAAACAGTATTTGGCTGTATTTCCTGTTGATCAAGAACCTTCAGTCCATACGTGTCCCAGCCCGGCTTGATGGGCGCAACAGCTCCGCCCAATTCGGGAAATCAATATACGAGCCGCGAATTGAACTTAACCGTACAAACGATGACCATGGAGCTATGACTGAATCTGGTGTTTGGGGGATTTGAAGGTTGGCGGCGTATCTGGTTGATTTGTTGTTGCGAGACAGCAGCCCAACCGAAGGAGATACACCACCATGGAAACGACTAACATTGTTGATTTTTCGCGTCGAGACGGGATCACGGACGCGCTGACGGATTTATTGAGAACAGGAGCGCAGCAATTGATCGCAACAGCCGTTGAAGCTGAGCTTGAAAGCTATCTGTCTCAGTTTACCACCGCGCGCACTGAGGCCGGTCATGCGACTGTTGTGCGCAATGGGCATCATCCCGAGCGCCCGTTCCAAACGGGCATCGGCCCCGTGAACGTGCGCATTCCCAAGGTTCGCTCAAAAAACGGCCAGCCCGTGACATTCCATTCGGCCCTGGTGCCACCGTACGTGCGCAGAACCAAAACGTTGGAAGCGGCCTTGCCATGGCTGTATCTGAAGGGCATCTCCAGCGGTGAAATGGGCTCGGCTCTCAAGGTTCTTCTGGGCCCTGATGCGGCGGGATTGTCGGCAAATACGGTCTCACGGCTCAAGCGCGATTGGGCCAACGAATACGGCGAGTGGAGAAAGGCAGCGTTGGACGATGAGCCCTTGGTCTACATCTGGGCTGACGGTGTCCACAGCGGCCTTCGGGGCGAGGATGACAAGCTCTGCGCCCTTGTGATTGTGGGGGTAACAGCCCGTGGCAAGAAGCGGTTCTTGGCTATTGAGGACGGGGTGCGCGAGTCCACGCAGAGCTGGCGCGAGGCTCTCCTCAGCCTCAAAAGCCGGGGAATGAACGCCCCGAAACTTGCTATTGGAGATGGTGCCATGGGGTTCTGGGCCGCCATAGATGAAGTCTATCCTGAGACCCGTCATCAACGCTGTTGGCAACACAAAACTATGAATGTGCTCAACTGTTTGCCCAAGCTGTCTCAGCCAAAGGCCAAAGCTGCGATCCACAACATCTGGCAGGCTGAGACCAAAGATGATGCGGGCAAGGCCTTAGATTTGTTCATCAAAACCTACGAACCCAAATACCCCAAGGCGACGCTGTGCCTGCAAAAGGACCGCGAGGAACTCATGGCATTCTTCGACTTTCCAGCACAACACTGGCAAAGCATCCGCACCAGTAATCCAATTGAATCCGCCTTTGCCACGATCCGTCATCGCACCAAACGATCAAAGGGCTGCCTCTCACGCGACGGCATGCTGCACATGATGTTCAAGCTGGGGCAATGCGCCGAGCAAAACTGGAGGAAACTACGCGGCTTTGACTACCTCGCCAAAGTCATCACCGGCGTCGCATTCAAAGACGGAATTGAAGCCACTGAAAACAGCCAGATCGCCGCATGACCAGAAACCCTTAAACACCAGATTTGACAATAACTCATGACCATGAGGGTCTGTATCAAGTATGTCTGACTCAATCATCAATTGGGAAAACATTGCTGCCTCTGTCGAAAGCTGTCTCTTAAAGAGTCGGTACTGGTCGGATCATGTTGCCAATAGCTTGGAACGGTTGAAGGCCAATTTGGATGCCCAGCAGCGGTCTATGCCGACTATCACCGCTATGAAGCGGGCAGGGGGCAACCTAGTCATTTTTACGGTCGCCGACACACCACAGGACGTGGTGGACTACATTGACCAGATCTGCGGCGACTGTGGCAAGCTGTGTGAAGAGTGTGGCAATGCGGCTTATGTTCAGCACACGACTCCAATCAGGCGATTGTGCAGCTGGTGCTATGCTAAAGGCGCACCCTGGATCCGAGATCTGGATGTCGCAACTGAGTTCCCAGATCTTGTCAGTGATAACACAGCAAGCCTTGTGCCTGCCACTGGCCGGGGGTGGTATGCCATCATCCGCAAGCGCCTGGCTGAGATGAGGGATGCTGTCCGAGAGGCTGATTTGGCACCCGGCATGGTTCAAATCTCGGATATTAAAACCAAGCTGGGTAGCATTCGAACCGGCTTTCACAGTTTTCACGACAGCATCGATCCCATCGATCAACAGCTACACAATGACTCCCTGTTGACGTGCTGTCGATGCGGCCATGTTGGTGAGCGGGCGCGGGCATTTATACATAATGAGTGTGTCTGCAATTGTTGTGCGGTTTTCGATAGGTATGGGAAAAGTGACGCCTGAAGGTGCAAGGTTTGGCAATCGTACTGCTTTAAAAAGAGATCGGCCCAGAGCCGACTTCCATCGGTTCCGTCTGCGCCGCACAGCAGCTTTCGCATTGCTGACATTCGTGCGAGGCGCTGCAATTTGAAGACGAATCCGACGCCAGCGGATGAAACTATCGGCGTTTTTGGTGTCAGGTACTGGTTACTTCAAGCAGTTCAATTCGGTTGCCAAATGGGTCATTGATGTAAATCCGTTTCATGTCCGGAAAATCCATATCGGTTCGGTACGCGATGCCGCTGGCATCTAGATGCGAAACTGCATGTTTCAAAGATGTTACCCTAAATCCTGGATGGGCTTTTTTTGCCGGAGTAAATGGGTCTTCCACGCCGATATGAAGCCGAATACCATGGGCTTGAAACCAGACTCCACCACGTCCACGCAACGCACTTGGTTTTTCTATCTCCGAAAACCCCAAGATGCCGCCGTAAAATGTACGAGCTTTGTTTTCTTGATTTTTAGGTATCGCAATTTGAATGTGGTGTAATTCTTCAATCATGCCTTCAGGCCTCAACGCCCCACTCAGGTGCGACTATCATATCAATCTGACGGTATATTGACAACGTTATGCATGCATCCCCAACCCACTATTCAAATAGAGGCCGCGAATAATTCTTGCGAATAGGCGTGCCGCGCCTGCGCGTTTCGGAGCGTTTCAACATCCATAATCTCGACGATTTCGCCGTCTCTCATGACCGCCAAGTGCTCACACATATGACCCACGACGGACAGATCATGGGAAACCATCACGTAGGTCAATCTGTGTTCCGAGCGCAAATCAGTCAGCAAGTTTAGAATCTCAGCCTGTATCGAGACATCAAGTGCTGACGTTGGTTCATCGAGCAGCAAAATGCTGGGCTCAGGGGCCAACGCGCGGGCGATGGCGACCCGTTGTCGTTGTCCACCGGACAGTTGATGTGGATAGCGAAACCGGAACTTAGCGCCAAGACCAACATCATCCAGTAGCTTCACCACACGCGCGTCGATGTCGCGAAAGCCGTGCAAATGCAGGGTTTCGCCTAACACCTGATCCACCGAATGACGCGGATGAAGTGAAGCATAGGGGTCTTGAAACACCATCTGAACCGTCTTGTAGAACGCTTTTTGCCGTTTTTTGGCAACTGGCGTTTCATCCACCGATATTGCACCAGACCAATTTGGAACCAGCCCCATGATCACGCGCAGAATGGTTGACTTGCCCGACCCGCTTTCGCCCACCAGTCCAAAACTGGCACCGCGTTCGACATGAAAACTTGCATGACGCACGGCATCCACACGGTCGCGACCGCCACCGAACCAAACACTTAGATTTTCAACAGTCAGCATGGTCATATGCGACCACTCACGCTGGGTGCCTCAGACCATGCCGGATCGCGATCCAGGACGTCCAGTTTTTTGCGTGGCGCATTCAGGCGCGGCAGTGAATTGAGTAATCCACGTGTATAAGGGTGCTTGGCGTCGTGGAGATTTTTGGCATCGCAGACTTCGACGATACGGCCCAGATACATGATCAAGACGCGATCACAAAAATCGGCTACTAGATTGAGATCATGGCTGATGAAGATCAGCCCCATACCACGATCCGTGACCAGCTTGTCGATGATCGACAGAACCTGTCTTTGGACAGAGACGTCAAGTGCCGAGGTCGGTTCGTCTGCGATCAAAATGTCGGGGTTCGGGATCAGCATCATTGCGATCATGATACGCTGCCCCATGCCACCTGACATTTCATGTGGGTAGGCGCGCATAACACGCTCCGGGTCTCTGATTGAGACGGCCTCCAACATTTCGAGAGCCTTGGCGAAAGCCGCTGACTTGCTGGCCTTGTTGTGCAGGCGATAGGCCTCTATGATTTGTTGGCCAATGGTCATGACCGGGTTCAGAGAGAATTTTGGATCCTGCATGACCATCGAAATTCGCTGCCCGCGAACATCGCGCATTTCACGCTCTGACTTCATCATCAAGTCGATACCTTCCAGCGATATCTGATCAGCGGTAACTATACCCGGTGGACGGATCAAACGCAGGATGGCCCTGCCCGTCATCGACTTGCCTGATCCGCTCTCTCCGACAATCGCAAGGCGTTCTCGCCCAAGCGTAAAGGACACGCCCCGTACGGCATCAAAGACACCGTTGCGCGACGGGAATTTTACCCAAAGGTTCTCGACATCCAGTAGCGTCATTTTTCACTATCCTTCGGGTCCAGAACATCCCGCAGCCCATCACCAAGCAAATTGAACGCCAGCGAGACAGTGAAAATGGCCATGCCGGGAACCGTTGCGACCCACCAGTAGTCAAGAATGAACCGACGCCCTTCAGAAATCATCGCGCCCCACTCCGGGCTGGGCGGTTGTGCGCCAAGACCCAAGAAGCCAAGACCAGCAGCAGCCAGGATAATGCCCGCCATATCTAATGTAACCCGCACAATCAGCGAAGAAATGCACAAGGGCCATATGTGTTTGGTAATGATGCGCAGGGCCCCTGCACCTTGCAACTGGATGGCGCTGATAAAATCCGAAGATCGGATCGTCAGGGTCTCAGCCCGTGCAATCCGGGCATAGGGCGGCCATGCGGTCAATGAGATTGCGAGTACCGCGTTTTCGATGCCAGCACCCAACGCAGCAACAAAGGCCAAGGCCAGTACAAGGCGCGGGAAGGCAAGGAAAATATCAGTGATCCGCATCAGAACCTGATCCGTCCAGCCGCCAACATAGCCCGCAACCGTTCCAACCAGCAGCCCGGTGATCGGCGCGATCAGCGCCACGAGCCCGACAATGTACAACGTGATCCGTGAGCCGTAGATCAACCGACTTAGGATATCGCGGCCCAAACTATCCGTGCCCAGAACATGGCCCTCTGACCACAAGGGTTGCAGGCGATTGCCAAGTTCTTGTGCAAACGGATCATGCGGGGCCAGTAAAGGGGCCGCAAAGGCGATCAGCCCCAGCAAGATCAATATCCAAAGTCCGACCATTGCCATCGTATTGCCGCGAAACGATAACCATCCTTGGTAGAACGCCGAAAGCTTTGCATGTCTGCGGGACGTCGGCGTGTCGGTCAGCAACCATGCGCGCCATGTCTGGGCTTGGGCCATCGATTTTGCCACTCTATTTTGCACGGGGATCAAACACCTTGTAGAGTAGGTCTGAGAAAATATTCAGCAAGATAAAGATCAAGCCAACCACAACCGTGCCCCCCATAACCGCACTCATGTCTGCCGACAAAAGAGCTGTGGTGATGTAGCTGCCGATACCAGGCCAACTGAATATGATCTCTGTCAGAACTGACCCTTCGAGCAAGTTCGCATAGCTCAGCGCGATTACGGTGATCAGTTGCACCCGGATATTCTTGAACGCATGTCGCCAGATGACAGCGTTTTCTGACATGCCTTTGACCCGCGCGGTTGTGATGTATTCTGCGCTGAGTTGTTCCAACATGAACGAGCGTGTCATGCGGCTGATGTAGGCCAGTGAATAATAGCCGAGCAAGGACGCAGGCAGCACAATATGGCTTAGCGCGTCTTTGAAGACTACCCAGTTCCGATCAAGAATACTGTCTACTAGGATCATGCCCGTCACAGACGGGACAATATCGACATAAAATATGCCGACCCGGCCGGGCCCACCGACCCACCCCAGAATACCGTAGAACACCAAGAGACCCATCAAACCCAGCCAGAAGATGGGCATTGAATAGCCAACCAGCGCAATGACCCGAGCCACTTGGTCGATCCAAGAGCCGCGTTTGACAGCGGCAATAACGCCCAGTGGCACGCCCAGCACAATCCCGGCGAAGACGCCAATCGTGGCTAATTCCAACGTCGCCGGAAAAACCCGCTTGATATCATCTGCCACAGGACGTGCCGTCAAAAGCGACTTCCCAAAATCGCCGTGAATGACATCCCAGACATAAAGGCCAAATTGAACGATGATGGGCCGGTCCAACCCCAGTTGTTCATAAGCGGCGTCATAGGTGGATTTTGACGCCTGCTCACCGACAATGGCCAGCACCGGGTCAATCGGCATGACCCGTCCAATGATGAATGTGACGAAGATGAGACCCAACATCGTCACGATGATTGAGCCAAGCGTCAGGAACGTCGCCCTGATCCAAAGTTCAAGAGGCGCCTTATGGCGCCCCCCGTTTTTGTGTTCAGTCAAAGCCACTTACTTGGTTACCGGCCAGTATGATACAGCCGTGATAGCCCCGCCTAGGTTGAGGTTTTGCACCGCTTCGTTACGGCCTGTTTGCTCAATCTTTTGAAACAGGATCGCAAATGGTGCGATGTCGCGAAACTCGGACTGAATGTCAGCATACATCTTTGCACGTGTGTCGCGGTCGCTCTCGACAACAGCCGCAGCAACTTTTTCGGTCAACCCACCGGTGTCCCAGGCATTCCGATAGGCCAACAGGCCCGTTGCGCCTGCTTCGTCCGAATTGTCAGGGTTATATGCGAATGTACCAGCGTTTGTGTGTGGGTCGGGATAATCTGGTCCCCACGCGCCCATATACATATCCAGTTCCCGCGCACGGTAACGGCCCAGAATGGCCTTGGCCGTTCCAACTGTAATGTTCAGAGTGATACCTGCCTGGGCAAAGGTATTTTGCAGCGATTGTGCAATCTCGATCCGCTCTTGCGCTTCGCGTACACCAACTTCAATTTCGAACGGGCCAACACCGACGGATGCCAGCAATTCCTTGGCCTTTTCTACATTCAGGCTGAACGGGTTTTCGTCGACGGCACCCAGATAGGTGCGCGGCAGGAAGTTCTGATGGATCGTGTACTGACCGTTGAGAAAGCTGTTCTGCATCCCTTCATAATCGACCAGATACTTGATCGCCTGACGCACTTCGGGCTTGGCCAGCTCTGGGTGCTTTTGGTTGACCGAGATATACATCAAACGTCCGCGCAACTCATCATCAATTGCCACGCCGTCAGCTTCGCGCGCACCAGCGATATCTTCGGGATTCAGGTTGCGGGCAACGTCAATGTCGCCGCGTTCCAGCATAAGACGCTGGGTCGCACTTTCCTGCACGTGACGCACGATTACGCGTTCCATGGCAGGCGCACCGCCGAAGTAGCCAGGGTTACTGACAAGCGTGACGCTTTCGTTGGGCTTCCAGCCTTGCAGAATGTATGGACCGGACCCGGCGGAATTGGTGGCAAGCCAGTTATTGCCCAGATCGCCATCAACTTCATTGGCCATCACCACCTCTTTGTCGACGATACCACCGATTGTGGCTGTCAGACAGTTCAGCACGAAAGACGTCGCATAGCGCTTGTCCGTTGTGATGCTGATCGTATTGCCGTCGGCCACGATTGTTTCACCAACATTCTCTGCGGTGAAACCGAATTGTGTCAGAATGAACGATGGCGTTTTGTTCAACGTCACCACACGACGCAGCGAAAACTCTACGTCTTCGGCACGCACGGGATTGCCTGAATGAAACTTGACCCCTTCACGCATCGTAAAGGTGATGGTGCGGCCATCCTCGCTGACGGTCCAGCTTTCAGCCAGATCCGGCTGATAGCCCGCATCGAGGTTCAGCGGGTCAAAATTGACCAGCTTACTATAGATGTTGCGGCTCACGTCAGACCCGGCAAATTCAAAGCTTTGTGCAGGATCAATTGTGGTGATGTCGTCAATCCGGTTGGCAATCACCAGCATGTTTGCCGGCGTTTCTGCCACGGCAGCAAAGGACGTCAGTCCAACTGCCAGGCCAAGGGCCGCGCTGGATAGTAAACGGTTAAAAGCATTCATAATTCTAGACCTCTCCTATTTGGTTTTCAATAAAGTTGCGGGTGCTTGATGGGGTTAAGACCCCCAGGTTTTCTCCAGCACACGCAACCAGTTTCCATGACACAGCTTGGTCAACAACGTATCGTCATATCCATGCTGGGTCATGGCCTGTCTCAAGTTGGGCAGTTCAGCAACCGTTGTCACATCCTGCGGCACAATCGCTCCGTCATAGTCAGAGCCAAGACCAACCCGATCTTCGCCTAGATGTTCGATTAGATGATCCAGATGTCGCAGCATCTGTTCCAGTGGCACATCTTCAATCATGCGCCCATCGTCGCGTAAGAATGCCACCGCGAAATTCAGCCCGACCATGCCGTCGCTATCCTTGATCGCGGCCAACTGATCATCGGTAAGGTTCCGCGAATGTGGACAAATGGCGTGCGCGTTGGAATGGGTCGCCACTAGCGGTTTGGTGGAATGGCGCGCAACGTCCCAGAATCCGGCGGTGTTCAGGTGCGAAAGGTCGACCATCACGCCCAATTCGTCACAGCGTTTCACCAATCGCAAACCGTGATCCGTCAAACCTGAACCAATATTGGGGTCGCTGGGATAGCGAAACGGCACACCATTGCCAAAGATTGTCGGACGGCTCCAAACGGGGCCAATGGAACGCAAACCCGCCTGATACAGCACTTCCAACGTGTGCAAATCGGGATCAATTGCCTCAGCCCCTTCGATATGAAAAATCGCAGCCATCTGGCCTGCAACAAGAGCCGCACGTATATCGGCAACGCTGCGGCACACCTTCAGCGCGCCTTTGTTTTCCAGATCGAAAAGTATCGCCGCGATGGCCATTGCAACGGGCAAAGCATCTTCCCAATCGATGGCATCCGGTAAAGGAAGATCGTAGGTGGGCTTGGCCATCTCTGCCATCTTGAAGGCTTTATCCATCGGCGAAGGAATATAAATGGCAAAGAAACCGCCGCCAAAACCTCCAGCCTTTGCCTTGATCAAATCAAGCGCGCCATCCCGCCCAGTCAGAAAACTGTCAGTGGCAGAAAGCCCGCCCGCACGGTAAAGGTGCAGCAGGACATCATTGTGACCATCAAAAATGACTGGCGCGGTGGCAGCGTTCAAATCAATCCCCGAGAATTTCTTAACGCTAAGCTAACGAATGTTTTGTCATGGACGAGTCGAGATACCATGAGTTATGCTCATATTCCTATGCAGTTTTTGCAAGGAACCCAAAATGTCCCGGAAATCCTGGCACAGCCTGCCCGAATATCAGGCTCTTCGCGCCCTGATGCAGGGGGGCACAGCGACAGCTGCTGCTGAACAACTGGGCCTGTCGCAATCCGCGGTCAGTCGCTCAATCGGGAACCTTGAGGCGCGCACTGGCCTGACGCTTTTTGAGCGAGAAGCCGGTCGATTGCGCCCAACCGAAGAGGCAGTGCGATTGAACCACCGCCTTGACCCGTTGTTTGAAGCCCTGGACAGGATCGACGGCCCTAAACAGCCGGTTCAGGAAACACTGCGCCTGATCGCACCGCCAACCTATGCCCATCGTTTTCTTGTCAGCCACATCGCCAGCTTTCTTGCCATCAACCCGCATTTCTTTGTGAGCCTCGAAGTCAACACATCCGACGAGGTGATCCGCGCGATTCTCGAAGACCGTTTTGATCTTGGCTTAACCGGAGTCGAACTCCAGCGGGTCGGAGTCAGAATGCAGGCTTTCCGTGTCTCATCAGCTGTCTGTGTGATGACAGCTGATCATCCGCTTGCTGCGCAGACAGATGTGCATCCGGTTGATCTGGACAACCAGCCCATTGTTGCCATTGCAAGTCGCCATGCCCGCCGCACTCAGCTCGATAAAATCTTCAACCAAGCGCGCAGCAAGCCGCGGATCATGGCCGAGGTATCAACCTCGTTCGCCGCTGTGGATCTGGCCAAAGAAGGGTTGGGCCTTGCCGTGGTTAACCCCTTTCCAGTCTACCATTATCGCTCAAGTGATCTCGCCTTTCGCCGGTTTGTATCGCCGATAGAATATCGCAGCTACTTCGTCATGTCCGACATACGCCCTTTACCCCGCATCGCTCGCGCATTTATCCGTCATCTTAGGCTCCACACACCGGCTGATCCCCACTCAAAAAGAGTCGCTGCAAATGCCCAAAAGTGAGTTTAGGAATCCAACTGAAGATGATCCGTCCTGATAAATGGTCATCGCGACTTTAGGACGGCTGGGCCGCAGAAGAAGCTGGTAGACATCGCGTCTCAGAAATGTTGCGTCGAGGTGGCACGGGCCAAGTCGCGCGTTTCACATCTGTGTATACAATGTCTCCCTGTTGACGTGCTGCCGATGCGGCCACGTTGGTGAGCGCGCCAGAGCATTTATGCATAATTAGTGTGGGCGCAGAAAATGGTTAATGGAACAGTGTTCGTGTGCCTTTTGGATCGGGATTTCTGTTAAACCTTGCCCTGGTGAGGCGGCTGGCCTAACCCGAAATTCAGTAACCAAAGGAACGTTTAGAATGTTGGAAAAAGTAGCTTTGGTTACAGGTGCGGCCCGCGGGATCGGCCTTGCGACAACACGATTGTTCATCGAACAAGGCTGGCGTGTTGCGATGGTGGACCGCGATGGCGAAGCGCTTGTCGAGGCCGCTGATGGCCTGAACCAAGCCAGCCCATTCTTGTATGACATTTCGATCCCAGAGCAAGTTGACGAGATGGTGAGCAGCATTGTTAGCGCATTTGGTCGCATCGACGCAGTGGTGAACAACGCCGGTGTCGCCGATTTTGGCCCAATCGAGACCACCGATTTCGCGCGTTGGAAAGAAGTTATGGCGACCAATCTGGACGGGACGTTTTTAGTATCACAAGCCTGCCTTTCGGCCCTTAAGGAAACGCGCGGCGCGCTTGTGAACATCGCTTCAATCTCTGGATTACGAGCTTCTACCTTGAGGGTTGCGTATGGGACCTCCAAAGCTGCGGTGATCCACCTAACCAAACAACAAGCTGCTGAATTGGGCGAATATGGAATCCGGGCCAATTGCGTTTGCCCCGGCCCGGTACGCACCAAGCTGGCTATGGCCGTTCACTCGCCGGAAATCATCGCCAGCTATCACGATGCGATCCCGCTGAATCGTTATGGATCTGAGCGCGAGATCGCAGAGGTGATAACTTTTCTATGCTCCGATAGAGCCAGCTATGTCACCGGTCAAATCATCGCGTCAGACGGGGGCTTTGAAAGCACGGGAGTTGGATTGCCTGCGCTGCGTACATAAGGGGCCGCCACTGGGTAGTGGAGAAATCCCAACTGAAACACCCAGAGAAATTTGAAGCCTTAACGGTTAAACCGCTGCTAAGTCAGCGAGCTTGGCTTCGTGCAGTAGCCGTGGTCCAAAACACCAGAGCAACTCCCACAGCATTTATGCTCACGTACAAAGTGCTCTGGTGTCTCGGTCTAGTTTACCGTGACTGTAATGACCTCACTCATGACAGGCGGATTGTGCGGCACGTGGCTCCAATCGCCAAGAAGCAGCTGTAGCGTATGTGTGCCCGCAGGCAGCTTTTGAGTTATTTGTGTCTGACCGCCACCGAAATGGACAATTTGGTCCGTTGCGGGCAGCCCAGAATCAAGATCCAAAGAGCTCGGGTCAGTATTGATCAACAGGTGGTGATGGCCGGTGTTGTCCATTTCTGTGCCTGCTGGCGCAACGCCCATGCCTTCAAGTCCGAAAATGATGGTTACAGGGTTTGAGACCGTCGAACCCTCGGTAGGTGATATAATGTATGCCCGTGCGTCTGCTGGTGCTGGGCTGCGGTGACCGTCTGCAACGGCTGCTCCGGCAAGCAGAATTCCTGCGGTCACAGTTGAAAATAAGCACTTCATGTTAGTCTCCCTGAAAAATGAGCAATGATCTGCCCTTTATCATATAGCCCCAAGAGCAATTCTCCCAACAAAGTTGAGCCGAAAACGACTACTCTGTACGCACAACAGATTGTGGTGCAAGGCACTCACAGGACTTGAATCAAGCGCGGTTAGCATCCAAAGTTTCTCCAAGCATGACAACCCGGAGGCAAAATCATGGTGTTTGGAAGCATTTTTGCGATGCTTGTCATAGGTGCTCTTGCTGGCTGGTTATCAGGGAAAATTATGGAAGGCCGTGGCTTCGGGCTTCTAGGGAACATAATCGTTGGGATCGTTGGCGCTTTCCTAGCTGGCCTCATTTTCCCCGCTCTTGGATTTTCGGTTGGCGGCGGAATCGTCGCTTCAATTTTGCACGCTACAATCGGCGCAGTGATACTGCTTTTTCTGATCGGTTTAGTGAAGCGAACCTAATCAAATAGTTTATACTAATCTGGTCTCACGTCAGAGAACGCCATCAATCTAAGCATTTGATTAGGTCCCTTCATGATCAGGCAAGGTAGCTCTTTAAATACTTTAATGAAAAAGGTCACCGATGAACCGATTTGTACTTTTTTTCCCGTTGCTTGTTTTGGGCTCGTCGCTAGGAGCTGAAAGCACTGGGAAAGATCTGTTCGCCGAGAATTGTGTTTTGTGCCACGGCACAGTGGGACGTGGCGACGGTCCCAAGGCTGGAGAATTGGGTACGCCGCCACCAGATCTGACAAAAATCGCCGAGCGCCGTGACGGGGTTTGGCCCATGCTCGAAATTATGTCGATCATCGATGGTTACTCCCGCAACACGCTCCCGCGAGAAGATATGCCAGTCTTCGAAAATTTCTTGGACAATGACATGGTAGAATTTGACACTGGAAACGGTGTGGAAGTTTTGGTGCCGAGTAAGCTTGTCGAGATAGTGAACTATCTCGAAGAGTTACAGGATCCTGCGCCAGAGCGATACGTACCTTGAGGCCGCTTCCTAAATGACAAAAGAAAAGGGCATGGAATGGCAAAGATTGATTTTTGGTTTTCTATTGGAAGTACGTATAGCTACCTCACAGTAATGCGCCTGCCCGAACTTGCGAAGAAGGTTGGGATCGAGTTTCGATGGCGGCCATTCGACGTTCGACACGTCATGATCGAACAGAAGAACATAACCGTGGGCCAGAAGGTCGGGGAGCGTTGACATCTGAATTGACCTGCCGTGCGAATATGTTTCATTAAGCCAACGTCGGCCGACTGAAGGAAAAGCCATGACTCCCGAAGAAATCATGCGCAATCTCGCGCGCGACGACATTTTCCCGAAAGCCGCTATGGCCGAAGCGCGCGCTAGGCGCGAAGAAATGGTGCCAATCTTTGTCGATCTGGTCAGCCATCTTGCACGTCAGTCCATCCCGGAGATGAAAGACTCTGACTTGATGGCCCTTATTCCTATCTTCCACATGCTTGGCGAATGGCAAGATCCACGCGCTTATCGCCCATTAGTTCAGATGCTCGCTCGCCCGACCAGCGTCATCGACCATCTCCTCGGAGACGCCGTGACCGAAACGAGCTTTCGCGTCATCGCCGGAACATTCGACGGTGACTTGCAACCCTTGTTCGACGTCATCGAGAACAAGAAGGCCGATGAATTCGCGCGCACGGCCCTGATGAGCGCCCTCGTCCTGATTGCGCAACTGCACCTCACCCAACGCCCGGTGATAGAGGATTACTTTCGGACCTTCCGCCAGCGATGCCCCAAGGCTTCGAGCGACGTTCTCACCGGCTGGATGGACGCCGTTGCCGACCTCGGACTTGAAGACATGTCAGAGACTGTGCGCGTTGTTTTCGACACGGGCCTGATTCCGAAGAACTACTACGATTTCGGGCATTTCCTTGAGGATTTGGGGGCCACGCTCGATGCAAATGGCTCACCCGTAAACCGCCGTTACCAGAATTCCCTGATCACCGATGCCATCGAAGATCTGTCGAAATGGCACTGCTATTCAGATGCGTTCCTCACGCAGCAGAATATCCGTAAGGTCAGCAATGATTTGCGCGTGGCCCCCTGGACTGAAGCCTTTAAACACCCGACAGTCCCAGTCGGCCGTAACGACCCCTGTCCCTGCGGCAGCGGCAAGAAGTTCAAGAAATGCTGCCTGTACTGAAACCCGACAGAACCTGAAGTGACCCGCACAACGGTCGTCGACGCAGGACGCAGAGAAGGCCAGCTATGAGCCCTTTTTGACCAATGCTCCGAAGTGGCCAAAGGTCTGCTCTGCTCACAACGTGAGAGGAGACATCGAACCCGAACCGGAATTCGGATCGCTAATTATTGGGCGGCCAAACGCTCGTCATCAAAACAAAAAGCAGTTACCCAATCGGTGTTCAATACGCCTAGCTTTGCGCAGGCAGCTTGTGAGGCCAAGTTTTCGGCTTTGATACCCGTATTGAAGGCGCGCATACCCTCGTTCTCCCACATATACACAATCGCTAGAGCCCCAAGCCGCGCGGCCAACCCTTGTCCGCGATAGTCTTTCTGGGTTGCTAGCACACCCCAGAAAGCCTCAGTGGCACGGGGCGTGTCAGGAGCATGCATCGCATATGACGCCGCGGTGGCCACAGGTGTACCGCTGACGTCTGTCGCAATCAGGTTTATTCCCGGAATAACGCTGCCACGCATGATTTCGCCGGGCATCGCTGACAGGCCGCAACTCTGGCATAACTCTACCGTTGCTTTGATCACCGTTTCAGGCGTAGTCGCATCTAACCGCGAAATGGTCAGGTTTTCTGGCGCAGTCTTACTGTTCAAAAGGGTTTTACTTGCCTCATAAGCCGCGCGGCCACCACGATGGTACAAACTTTGCGCTGTCCGCAGCCCTTTGGCCTTTAGGCCTGCCAGAAGAGCAGTCGCGCCAGTTTTGGGATAATAGAAACACATTCCTAAGCCTTGTAACCGAGCGAGACTGGTCATGATCTCTGCGGTGTCTTCCCCCGGATCGCTTAGTGATACGACAGTCCCGTAGTAAGCATAGCGAGGATGGCCTTGAACGACACGCCAGAGATTCTCACCGCGCCTAAGAAAGGTACGATGCGCAGGATTTCCGAAGAGTTCGGTGTAAGCCATCGCGCAATCCCTGAATCTAAACGACAATTAGGCATCGTGAACTTGCTCCGCAGCAACTGATAATACGTTCAGTTCCAACAGTTGCTTTGCCAACTTAGCGTCATAAACCAACAGTATGCAAACCAAGCAAGCGATGCCTGCGGCGCTACTCCGTTCATGCGTGTTTTAGAGAACGTAGATGGGTCGCCTAGGCCCCCGGTGATGTTTCCCACCACTTTACAGCTGGAAGAGTGCCGATGACCCTACGAGGCCCTAACTTCATGGTCGGAACACAGCATCATGACCGTCAATGCACAAGAACTTAGTCTCCAGCAGAGAGTACCTCTCTGCCCACCCCTGAAGCTTGATTTGCATCAAGGCCATAAGCTACGTTGCAGAAGTCTTATAATGTGGCTCACTGCTGACTTCCATTGCGTCTAAGCTGCTCTGTTTGGGTTTATTTTTAAGGAGAGAAACCGTGACCAAATATAATTTGATGCCCATCGACATATGGAAGTTCATAAAGACTGGGCTTTTGGCTACCGCAACAGTGGTGACTATGTTGGCGACTTCTGCCTCGGCGGACACGGCAGAAGCACGATGCGACATCTATCCCGCAAAGTCGGACCAAGCGTCCGACATGATCTCATGCAGCTTCTCGCAGCGGCAGGGCTTTGTGACCATCAGACGTGCAGACGGTGTGACCCACGAACTGGAGCCGGACGGAAACACGGTCGGCAATTTCAAAGACAAGGATGGCCGCAGGGTCTATCGGCAGAGTGGTCTCGGTGACCAGGGTCTGATCTTTCGATTTCCGGACGAAAGTGTTTTCGTCTATTGGAACGCAGCTGCGCTTGAACCTGATAACGCGGACAATCCAGCCTTTCCCTTCTCCACCAAAGATTATGATGCCACGACACTCTTGAACTGCCGAGACGCGAGCGACACCAAATTCGGCCAGTGCCCTGCTGGCATATTGCGTATGGAAGACCGGCAGGCTTCGATTGTGGTTCAGAACCAGAAAGGCGAACAGTTCACGATCAACTTCATGACTGGCTATGTAAACGCAACCAATCGCGAGGTGGAGGCTATGATAAATGGCGATATATGGACCGTCACAGTCAATGGTGCAGAGGTGTACGAAGTTCCGATTGCCGCGATTGAAGGTGGCTAATATGAACCGGGTTTGTTTCCGGCTACTGCTTTTAGCCGGCTCAATATTTTGCGCACTGAGCACAAATGCTGGTGATCTTACAGGTATTCCCTGGCGGCTGGTCGAGATCCAGTAAATGAATGACAGCGTGGACATTCCCGAAGATACGTTAAAGTTTCCGTTCAGCTTTAAGCTGATAGCCAAGCCGCGTTTCAAGCCGACCGTATCGGAAACATTACAATCACAGACAGTTTTTTAACCTCTTTGCATGTTGAAGAGCCGCCGTGGAAAACGGCAAATGTGGTCGATGCTGCTGCCAAAACCCAGATGAGGGAAACTGGCTTCGACTTTGGCCAGCAAAATCCAAACCTGGCGGGAACTGAGGCACTTAAGATACTGGAGGCTGGCGAATGAACGAGCGTATGCTCAACATCACCTCAGCTGACTATAGTCCGAGCAGTCCCAATCCAGTTGTGGTTACTATGAGAAGAAGGGTCGCACTTAGTTGAAATTTGCGTGCTGTCAGCTCGTCAATTTGCATCGGAGCAAGCTCGATAGAACCGAGTTCATTTTTTCTTTTGTCAGCGGTAAATTGGGTCATCATTCATTCTTTCACTACGACGATAAAGTCGCTTTGGTTTAAAAAGGGTTGCGCAGATAGTGCTGCGCAACCCGAACTAGTTAATCTCGAGCCTAACTCCCGACTGAAGGGACGAGGAACAGTCGAGAAGGCTCTAAGGCACACTGTGGTTAATCCTAAATAAGCCGTGAAATGAGTATGCCCTGTGCGGTTCAAGCGGCCAATTGCTTGAATATTTAATTATTTAAAACAAATACCTACCGCATATGTATGATTTATTTAGGGTCAAATCCCTGAACGATCACAACTTATTGCAGCTACTGTTCGGCATCAGTCAACCTCGCACGGTATTCTACCCTTCCGGCACGTATTGGGAAGTCGACTCTGATATTCTGTAAAAGGGATTTCCAACCAAATTACGACTTTGATCGCTTGGATCCGAGATTGCGGAAAGATGCCAGAATTGACGAGCTTGAACTGGAACGTACCTCGGCGATGCGTGCGCCATTGATCCGCTGAGGATCGTCAATATCTTGTTCATGTCGTGTCGCGACTTCAGCCCATAGTGACCGATGCTGCGGTATGCACATTTCGACAATAAGGGCGGACTGCGGACATTCGCTGCGGTGTGTTCCACCGTCTGCTATGGCGTATACCAAATCGGTGATGTGTATGCCCGATCCTGCTGTGACGGTGGCACGCCCTCGGGCAAACCAACACCGTAGAAAGCAGCGTCGTAGGTTGTCCAGCGTGGTGTGGGAATCTCAAGAACCCGAACATAGTAGAAGGCACGCTGTGAGGGATCGAAATCGGGGTCTTCCCAGAAGGCCATCAGAAGTGAATCGCCAATATCGTTGGTGTATGTGGCAGCCTCGATGTTGACGGTATTGCCGACGGCACGTTCACAACGAGCTTCAATGATTTCTCGGTCATCGGAGCAAACGACATCATAGACAAGCTCTTGTGCTTGGTCGTTTGAATCGAGCCAACCCTTTACAACTTGAACACGGTCTAAGTTCGCTCCGTCCGGGTCACGCAGTGTGCGGATCATCAGTTTAGGGGCCATGCCGTCAGGTGCGTTTTGCAAATCACCGCCCATGGGCACACCGCCCAGATAACCTGTCTTGGCAAAATCTGGCCTCAGCACATCGTCGGCATTATACTCCCAGCCGCCGAACACCCGGACAGTCATACGGCTGCCTGTGGTTGCGTATGTTTCTTTGCGTTTCATTGCATCCCACAAAGCCTCGCGCGTGTTTTCCTTGGCCCATACACCTTGAAGCCCCGACGCGATGGTCTCAAATTCATATGTACCTGTGCCCGCATTCTGCGGATCGGGGACGATCTCTCCTTCGAACCGGTCGAGACCCGGTTCCATCAACGACACTTTGCCGAAATAGTTATCTTCTCGGCTGGTGGCCAGCGAGGTGTGTGAATCGGTTCCACCGATCATTCCAAACTTGAATGGGTTGATGCCGAGCGCTTCTTCCATTTGAAGGCCGACCTTCAATCCACCCCGGGCGTATTCATGTGGCAACATTTCCGGTGTTTTCGGCTCACCGTTCCAATTTCCTCGATCCCAATTTTCATAGTCAGCGAACTCGTCGTTCGGTGACAGGAACGGATGCGCTTCTCCATCACCCTTCATTTGAGTGACCTCATAGAGAGGTTCCCATTTGGCACGGCGCTCTGCATATTCTTGGTCTATTGGGTCTCCGGACTGGGTCTCGACAGAGAACATCACACCATTCGAGATGTTGCCATTGTGGGGGATAGCAAGAATCTGCCCACCGGTTTTTTCTTCGTAGACTTCCATCCAATCCCACAGTTTCTCGGGGTCGTCGGACTCATAGGCAGCGAACGGTAGGACTTTTTTCGCCTCCGCCGCACCATCCCGCATTATGACGACGCGGTGCAGATTATTGCCACCTGGCGCTGATGACCATTCGTAGCCGATGAAGGCCGTAAACTGCCCGGGGGTATTGTGGTTTTCAGCGTGGTCTATGATCTCTTCCCAGACAGTGCGGGTCAGCGCAGGGTCTTTGAGCGGATCATTGCCCCCAACGATGACATTCAGGCCCCAGTTTTCAAAGGCTTCGTAGATCTTGCCTTCTTTGTACAGGTCGTGCGTGGTCCGGCCGACTTCGCTTTTTAAAATGGCGGGATCTGAACGCTCGATAAGCACCGCAACACCAAGGCTCTCTGCGTGATCTGCCACTACGAGCCAGTCCAGAGGTCTGACCAGTTTGACCGGCTGCCCAGAGCTTGCAATAACCTGCTGACCTTTCGCAAAGCGATAAGCCTCATCCGGGCCTAACGTATTGCCTACCAATCCAGCATCCCAAGAATACGAAGTGTGCAGATGTGAATCTCCCCAGAAGACACGATCAGGTGCCTCGAAGTTTACGAAAGGAGAGTAATTCTCTGTCTTCTCGACAATTTCGTTTTTCGGTACGGAAAAATCAGGCCCGCTCGCTTGTTGGGCAGAGGCCGATGACGGCAGGACTGTACTCAAAGTGAGCAGTGCGCCAGTTAGCGTTTTTCCAATCGACATTTTCACATTCCCTTTTTTTTCAAGTATTGCTGAGTAAGCTTCTTGAGGCAATGCCAGCCGCCGATCAGGGCGTTGAAACTAGGGACGTGGCGGTAGCGCACCCCGATGCTGCAATAGCTGTAAAAACTCGAGGATGGTCCTCGTGCTCACGTCGATTGACCCCTCGACTGCGACCCCGATGCCACCCTGGTCGAGTTCTTGCGGTTCGCCGCGTTCGAACTGCGGGTCAAGCATCGTCAGCTCCGGCGGCACCTCAGGACATAGCGGCGCTCCCTCCAGCATAAAACCAACCGCATCAAGAAGCAGGGCCCGTGCCGCCTGGATCCGACCGCTCCCCGTTTCCACTTGGCCGAACGGGAGTGGCGGGTCGCGAGAGAGATCAAGTAGGCTGAAAACGGCGCACCCTTCAACGAGCCGGATCGACATCTCGGCGCGGACATCAACCTCTTCAGAGGTCTGTGGCTCACCACGTTCCCAAGAGCTTGGGCCGGTTCTCTCGCAGGCGAACCCTCGCACATCAAGCCGTCCCCTCGCGATAACAGCCTTCTCTCTAGCTTCAGCCTCCAACCGTTGCAGCGTAATGCGCGAACCGCAGGTATCCAGAAGAACAATATCGGAAAACAGGTCCGGCAATTGGTGCTGCAAGTCTCTAAGATCCAGCACGGTTTTCACGCCAATCCGGGTCGGCGCGACAGTTGCAAGCCGAAGGTCGAGGCCATAGGCGACTTGCCCGTTCGGTGCCGCTAGCGTTTCGTCGATCCTGAAGTCGACGCGTCGACCGGCGGTGGTCGCGGTAGGTAGTATGGGTGCCAGCCCTGCATTTGGTAGAACCCCGTTTGTTTGCCCCAATGCGAGGAGGCTGATCAGCGTTTCCGCGCCGGTGTCGACCGAGCCTGAGAGAATTGCGCCGATCCCACCGCTTCCTATCTCTCGAAGGTCAACTTGACTGTAGTGCAAGTCCAGAAGGGTAAGAGCCTCTGGCAAATCAGGACAGACAGGATTCTCCGACAGGGTCGCTCTTCCAGTCTCGCGGATCACAGTCCGCACACGTTCCGTCACCCCAAGAAGGTTGGCCAACCAGCCAATCACCCCACGGGGCGCGAGCTCGAGATCAACCAAGGAGAAGACGATACAGTCTCCCTGAATGCCTACGCCGACAGCGACGTCAACGTCGACCGTCTGTGTCAGCAAGCGAGCGCCGCGCTCCTCCTCTCCCGTCCCGCTAATCTTGCATCGGTAGACAACGGCCTTAACCGTGCCGCTCCCACGCACAGTATCTCCCGCCGCTCGCGCATCGTTCAGTGTGACATCGAGGCTGAGCCCACAACTTGGATTTAGAGTGTCCGAGATCAGCCCCGGCAGGGCACGCTGGAGTTCGCGAAGGTCGATTAATGCGTTCACTCGGAGTCGCGTCTCCGTCTCCGGAGCGAGTCCGAGATACAGAGCAAACGGAACGCTGGAATCCCCGATAGGAAAGGCTTCGGCGATGCGAAACGTAACGTTCCCGGCATAATCTGCCGGATCAGCCAGTCTGTCTGCGATTGCCGTGCGATCCGCCTTTGAATCTTCCGCCGCACTACCGCATCCGCTTAGGGCGAGAGCGGCCGCGCATGAAAAGGCTCTCAAAGCGATGCCGACCCTTCCTATTAACATCCTGCCGCTCCTTCAGTGCCGCTGTCCGAGCCTGCCACTAATTTTCTTTTTAGACAATTGCTGGATGGGAGGGGAGCGAGTGTTCTCGCTATGCACCCATTGGACGACCTCCCGAGCGCTCAATCGTCGAAAGACACAGGAACGATCTGGAGGAATGGGTCCGGCTAGATCGGCTTGGCTTTGATAAAGTCTGGATACCCAGTTTGCCGTGGCAACAAAGCAGGGTGCGGCGAGTGGCAGGTTCGTCCGTTGATCGAAGGTCAAACCGCCAAAATGCTGCACGATGCGCGAACGACAGCAATGCGAAAGCTGCACCGCAGCGTGGAAGTGTGTGATGGACGGCAGCAATGGGCCGTTCGCGACCGTGATACGCGAGTGATTTGGCCCAATTGCTGCACCATGCACATTTCGTCAATAAGGGCGGGAAGCCAACCTTCGCCGCGGTCGGTGCGAGTGACTGCTGTGCGGGACAAACCAGCCGTTCGCCGCGGTGCCGCAACCGTAAGCCTTTTGAATGACCGAGTTGCCGACAAGCCGGACTTTAAACTAAATGAGATTAGGGAAAACCCGCGCGCATGTATGCGATGATCTTCCAAATGTTTTCTTCGCTCAGATTATCTTTGAACGCGGGCATGTCGGTCCCAGATCGATCTCCGCCTTCGGAAATCGTCCAGAGGAGATATTCATCTCCTGACATCGGCATTTGGACAAACCATCTAAGCAAGGCTGGAGAAGGAACAAGAGAGCGTCCCGCCTCACCGTCTCCTAAACCTTCCGCGCCATGACATCCTGAACAATTGGCAGAATAGAGTGTCTCTCCTTCGGCAATAACCTGCGGCGTTGCCCGAAAAGGGCTTCGAGCGCCCCGATAGGTCGCGGGCATTCCCTTGTTCATGTATGTCCAGTGTCGCTGCATCCTCTGCTGTTGGCCTTGACCCATGTCGCCCCAACCCCAGCCATGCATGCCGTCGGGCTGCATATGGCCCGGCCCCATCGGGCCGTGACCCCACCAGTCACCGTGCTGCGGGGCTGAAACGCAGGCCGCTGTAAGTCCGAATAGGGTGGCTAAAACGAGAAAATATGGTTTTGGCTTTTTCATCACTGGCACCTCCATGTTTCAGTCTGACTTTACCATAAATTTCTCAAACGGTCAGATTGGTGGCGAGCGAAAGAAATTAGGCAGGTAAAATGTCTTTTTTGTCCGCCGCTTGGCCGAGGCCGCATTGGCTACATTGACGAGTTCTTTCTCTCATAAACTCGGAAGCGTTTTCCGGAGAGTTGAGAAGATCTGGTATTTGCCATTTTTCTTGTGACGTTTTCGTAACGAGATGTTCTGTTGTTTTCACACAACTGCTACACCATAGTTCTAATCCGGTCCCCATTTTTGGCCTCCACAATGTTAGTTAATCGACCTATTTTCATGTCCGAGCGACCGTTAGTGTTTAGGCGTTTCTTAGGCCATCAAGTGTATATTGATCTTGTCCCGTTTAGGTTGCAGTCTCTCAACTCATTTACGCGGCCTTTTGTTCGAATGCCAAGAGGCCTTTTCCGCCTAGGTTCAGGACCCATTAAATGCCTTGCTGCTGATTTGTCGTCATGATTCACAGACCCCAATGATTTGGGGGGCACGATGAGCAATCTTTATTGGCTAACCGAAGAACAGATGTTGCGGTTACGCCCGTATTTTCCGAGGAGCCGAGGCAAGCCACGTGTTGACGATAGACGTGTTTTGAGCGGTATTATTTTCATCAATCGCAATGGCTTACGCTGGTGTGATGCACCTGCCGCGTATGGCCCTCCCAAGACGTTGTACAATCGTTGGAAGCGCTGGAGCGATATGGGCGTTTTCGCTCGGATCATGACTGGATTGGCGGCTAAAGCACCCGACAATAAAACGATCTCGATTGATGCGACCTACCTCAAAGCGCACCGCACGGCCTCAAGCCTGGGGCTTAAAAAGGGGGGCGTGGGCGGCTAATCGGTCAGACCAAGGGCGGCATGAACACCAAATTGCACGCCGTCACTGACACCAGCGGTCGCCCGATCCGCTTCTTCATAACGGCCGGTCAGGTCAGCGATTACACCGGCGCAGCAGCGCTACTGAGCAGTTTACCCGAGGCTGATTGGTTACTCGCCGACCGGGGTTATGATGCAGATTGGTTCCGAGAAGCCTTGTCAGACAGGGGAACACGGCCCTGCATCCCCGGCCGCAAGTCACGCAATAAGACCGTTAGATACGACAAGCGCCGTTACAAACGTCGCAACCGCATCGAACGAATGTTTGGAAGGCTCAAAGACTGGCGACGCGTCGCAACCCGCTATGACCGCTGCCCCAAGGTATTCCTGTCAGCAATCGCCCTCGCAGCAACCGTCATATTCTGGTTATGAGTCCTGAACCTAATCACGTCGACGCAGCGGTTTCGGATGAAAAACCGTTTAGTCCGGCACTGTCGCCATTTGTCATTTTGGCAGTGAACGTGCGCTGTGAGCGAAGAACCGGTCAAAACTCATACGTTTTTGGCAAAGGCGAAAACGACGGGTGAGTTCTGTAATTGGGGTTCTGTCTACAAGCGGTCTTTCCTACAATGCGCAGCCCATGGCGGGTCTCAGCCCAAAGAACGCTAGGTTGCTGAGATCCAGATCCGCACCGCGATCCCAAACGGCTTCACAGCTCTTGGCATACCCCGTACGGTGGCCTTACGCACCAAGCTGACTATGGCCGTTCACTCGCCGGAAATCATCGCCAGCTATCACGATGCGATCCCGCTGAAGTGCGGCAAACCACGCGCTCGCTTGTCTTCCAGCGGCGTGAAACCAAGCGTCTGTTGTCTGATCCCCAAAGCTGCCGATGATAACCCTCAGCCAAAATGGCTTTCGTATTCCGTCCAGAGGCAGTATCTCGCACAGTGTGTTACAACCACTCCCCCTCCGTCCCGAACCGAACCACAGGGAAACGATCCCGTCATTTCTATCTCGGATCGCGGCGCTGAACGGAATATGCGCTGCTGACTTCGCATTGGACATGGGATTTTCGCTTAAGAAGATAGTCAATCTCGAAGATGCTGCTTTGCACAGGCTTGCCGCAAGTGGCGGACTAAGTGACCTTCAACTCGAAGAACTCATTTCCTGGACGGGAAGGGGTGTCGGCGATTTTCGGACGATCTTTCGAGGTGAGGTGTTTGTCTCTCGTGCACTCAGGAACCCAATCATACGAGGCTGTCCTGTTTGTTTGCGTAAAGATGCCGAAGCTGATCATCTCCGACCGCTCGCTCAAATGACGATGCGTGGGGATTGGCAAGTGCGAGAAATCGATCTTTGCGTCGAACATTGCCATCCTCTGGTGCCGCTGTGGAAGCACACACCCCAGTCCGTTAGATATGATCTTTCATCTCGCTTCGCCGAGATCCTGAAAGACGTCCTGGAAGGTAGTTTAGAGCAGCCATGCATGACGCCTTCGCCTTACGACACTTGGCTCGACACCCGTCTTCAAACGGGAGCTGACGATACATGGCTCGCTGATCACACACTTTATGCTGCAACGACATTTTGTACGCTTCTGGGTACAGAACTACTGCGATTGGAGGATGTGTCTCATTTGGATCCAAGTGCGCGGCTTCAGCGGGCCCGGACCTTGGGCTTTTGTGTAGCAAGCCATGGAGAGGCAGCAATCCGGAATGCACTGAACGAGCTTGCCGCCCTTTCTGATGGCTCCAACGCCAAACCGCAAAAGGCTTTTGGTCATTTATTCATCGATTTCAGTCAGGCACATCTGGACAAAGAAGACTTCACCCCATTTCGGAAAATTCTGCGGGATGGCATCGTCGGCATCTGGCCGGTTGCTGCCGGAGAAACTGTTCTTGGGATTGCCCAGCCTGTAAGGCAACTGCACTCAATTCTGACTGCATCGGAAGAGACAGGGATCGGGCCTGTGTTACTTGAACAATGCCTAATTGATGCTGGCGCGATTGCTGCTGACGATGACAGGCCCATTTCTCGAAAAACCTTCGACGCAGCAACCTTTGCTGACCTGCTGGCGGAAATTCCGACGCTGGTTGGTCCTATCGGAATGCAGCGAGCGATGGGCGCAAAGAAGGGGCAATTTGCTTCATTGGCCATTGATGGCGTGTTGGTGCCTCGGATCAACATCCCTACGATCAATTCTCCTTGGCGGAAGTCGGACGGCATTGCCTTAGTCGCTGAACTTCAAGCGATGGCTGTTCGAATAGAGCCCTCAGACAAACGGTGGGAAGGAATACAGGAGGCCAAAAACCGCTCTGACTTAAGCGTCGGGAAAATAATTGCCGGACTACGTGCTGGTAATCTAAAACTGGCTCGCCGTACGGATCTTGAGGGGTACGCAGCGTTGTGTGTCCTGAAGGAAGAGATCGACCGGATGAAGTCTCAAGAACAAGAGGCCGCTGGCGGTCCTTTGATTACTGCTGCCACCTTTGGCCGATCAGTTGGTGTACGCACCCAAGGATGGTTCGAAAGTCTTGCGGCTGCCGGTCACACCCCTGCGACACGCATGCCGCATCCGAAATTTGGTGGCGAGTGGGTCTATGCCTCAACAAGCGATATCGAAGAATTTCACAAACGCTTTGTGACAACTAAGATAATGAGAGATGAGTCTGGCCTGAAAAAAGCATCATTGCTTGCGAAACTGAAGGCGGCAGAGGTTAAACCGTTTGCGCCAAATGGAGAGGATTACGGCCCGCTTTATCTCCGCGAGGATGTCGAGGGAGTCCTCAAGTAGCTTCATTTTGAGGGCAATTCGGCCGCATCGGCTCCGAACATTCCAAAATGAGTGAAGCGACAGTGCTGTGTGGTCGACGCAATTCGCCGAATCTAATGTGCAAAAACGCACTTAAGCCTCATCTGCGGAGAGGAATTCGGCAAAAACAAACTTCTTGACACGAATATGCATGAAGTTGGCCAAAAACTGCACGCTTATGGTCCATTGGCAGCTGATCTGATGGGTATTGGCTGGGATGGTAGGATTCGAACCTACGGTACACGCTACCAAAAAGCGTTGCCTTACCACTTGGCTACATCCCAACGTGAGGCGCTAGATAGGACGACGCGGCGCGGGGCGCAAGTGTTTATCGCCAAGAAATTTCACGCAGGTCGTAGGTTATTCCTGAACGGCGTCATCTCGGAGCAAATCGCTGTGCTCTTCCGCCCGTTCTTGGTCGATGATCTCATCAAGATCTTTGTTCAACGTCGCCTCTACGTCTTGTGCGGGGGCAGGGGGCTGCGGCGCTGTTTCGAGGTGTTCTGTACCTGTAGCATGGGATGTGCGTTTGGCGGGGTCTTCTGTGGCTTGAATGATGCGATATGCGGGAGCGGAGGCCGTCAGGTTCGCTTCGTCGAATGCGGCAAGCGTCAAACGGATCGCCTCGGACCGCGCTAGGGTGATGCCGGTTTCGTTCTGATTGATCCACGCCGCCATATTCAATGAAATCGAGCTGTCATCAACCGACTGCACCCAGACGGAAACCTTAGGGGTCTCAAGCACAAAGGGCAGCGCGTTCAGGGTTTCGGTTGCAAGCTGCCGCGCATGATCGAGGTTGGCGTCAGAGCGAACGGACAGCGTGTAAGTGAACCGGCGCTCCTCGTTGCGGGAGAAATTTACGATGCGGCTTTTGAAAACAGTCGAATTGGGGATGCGGATATGGTTGCCATCAAAGCTAAGGAGAATCGTTGCACGCGATGTCAGGCGGATGACCTTGCCAGTATCGCCTTCGATTTCGACAGTGTCGTTGGGCCGAAAAGGCTGACGGATCGAAAGCATGATGGATGCGATGAAATTCTCAACCGTGTCGCGCACGGCAAAGCCTATGGCCAGGCCAACAATCCCGGCCGCACCCAAAATACCAGAAAGCAGTGCTGTCGCGCCCACGATATCGAGGGCTACCACCAATCCACCCACAATAAAGATCAGCCGAAGCACTTGCCGGTAAATGTCAGCGATAAAGGCGTTTGGGGCCAACTTGTTCCACGGTTTTTTGAGACGGGCGATAAAAAACCCCAGCGTGACAACCAGCATAAAGGCGGCGAGGGCGACCAGCGCTAGGGGCAGAAACGCCATCGCCTGCTGCGCGCGCGCCGTAAAACGGGCAACAGCCGGGTTCAATCGCTCCACTACGTCGGTCGTCTCATAGATGTCGTTCTCTATGGCGACGATGCCTTCTATCCGGCTTACGAGCCTGGTGAGTTGGCCCGCAGCAGCGGTATCCAAGGTGGTGCCCTGCAAGGTCACAATTCCAGCGCTGACTGAAACCGTAACGTCGCCGTACCCGTCGAGTTCGTGCACAATGTCGCGGATACGTTGGGCGATGGCCTCATCAGCGACAGCACCCTCCGTAACGGAGATCGGGCCGCTAGGCTGCGTGGTGACGGTCTGCGCCAGAGCACCAAGCGGAATGGAAAGGCAAAGCAGAAGGGCAATCAGGCGCATAAAAATCTCAGGTAAAATTGAGCGAACAATACCGCCAGAATAGGCGCGCGGCACAGTTGTTACAATGCACCTCTAGTTTAGGAGGCTTGCGTGTCCAGCACTGCAATGGCTTCTTCAAGGGTTAGGATCCGCACATTTTGAAAGCTACACCCGTTCGCGGGATCGTTCGCCAATCGGCGGAGTGTTTCAAAATAGATCTCGATCAAGCGGGCCTCAATAGGGGCGATTCCGTCGTCATCATCGACCTCTGCATAGTCGCGGACATAGTCGGCGGCGGCACGGTATTGCTGGCTGACCGAAAGGCTGCTGATCGGTGTCGGATAATCGATCAGGTAATTGCCAATCCGTTGAAAGAAGTAGCCGCCTCGCGGGTGGCCCTTATGCGGATAGAATTGTCGTTTGATTTCTTTCTTAGATCGACCCAGATCGTCCATGACTGGGTTATCGTCATTGTCTGTGATCTCGTCACCAAAGCGTTGGATCAGGGTGCCTGTGGCCCGGTCCACTTCGCTGACGCGCGCAGGGCGCAAAATGATCAAGCCCTCTAGTTCTGGAAAATCCTGAAAGATACCGCCTTCGCGCAGCGCCCATTGCAAAAAGTTGTAAAACTGCCCGGTCGCCAGTCCCGTGGTGGAGGCGACGTTGATTAGGTGCACACCACCAAAATAGTTGCTGATCGGGTTGCTCCGGTGGACATTGCGTTGCGCAAAGGCGAGCTGTTCCAGAACTGGCTGTGCGCCCGTGCCCGCGGGCGTTATCAGGGCGCGCTCTATCGCGGCCTCAGAATAGTCGTCCACTACGGTCAGATTGCTTTGTACGGTATAGAATACGTTCTTTGGCTGTTTGTCTTCCGTATCGCGTTCCGTCAACAGGATAACAGGGATGCCATTGGCATGCAGGATTGCAAGTTCGTAAAACACGTTCGGGCTAGCGTTTGAAAGATCCGCAATCGCGATATCGCAATGCATGATGTTAGCAAAGATATGGGGAGGGATGTCGCCTGTATGGTTCGGAGGAATAATCACATCCCATTCTGGCGCGCCATTGGCCGTATGTTGGGCTAAAACGCGGCGGGTGGCGGCCGCGATGTTCGGAATATGTGTTGCATTGGAAAGCCCGCTTTCATCCAAATCGTCATTCATCGGGCCAATGATGAACACCCGTTTAAGCGGTGCGCCAAGTCCAATTGCCAAACTGTACCTCATCTTCCTGCGCAGGAAACCTCCCCTGAATATGGGGCCAAACGCTTGCCGGGCTGTTGTTTGTTAACTATGCTTAACGAAAGGTCCCCATGCGTCAAGCAACCACTGATTGTCGCAGATCTGACGAACCGGAGAAGTGTCATGGAAGAGCAGCGTCCACTCGCCCGCGTTCCCGCATTGGTTCGCCGTAGCGACGGCTTTTCTGAACAGTTTTCGCTCCCTGATGACACGCATTTTTGGATCAGGATCGAAATGCCCATCAGTGATGCGTTGTTGATCAGCGATTTTTCCCTTGGCGCATTGTCTGAGTATGACGGCGGCATGGCCTTGATAGACGCACTCGCTCAATGTGGTCAAATCCAACCCCGCAAGATCACCTTTCTTGCCCTTGGCTCCGAAGAAGACGATAGCGTTGCCGAAACTATGATCGGCCTTGATGGGGTGATCGAGGCCTATGTTTCGCGCCGACGGATGTTTGTTTCTGGCAAGGAACTTGCGACGAAACGCGGCAAGGTGTCGGTTAGCTATCAGTTCCATAGCTTCGAACGTGGTTAATCCTTCGTTAACCAAACTTCCTTAGCAAGGACGTCATTCGCGTTAAACGGGTGATGCAATGGCAGAATACCAATCCTTGATCGTTGAAGGCGCTCAGACCGGCAGGGCACTAGCCCCCGGGCTGGCGTGGGATGACAAAGCTCTGTGGGTGCAGGACACGGCGATGCTGTTGCTGGACCCACCTGATGGGGCGGTGCCGCCGGAGGGCCCTGTTCCCCTACAAAGCCAGAATGGTCGCCGCATCGCACTCGACCGGGTGACACTTGATACTACCCATCAGCCCATCCGCAACGCGACTGTCTTCAAGCCGCGCTATGGGCCTGTTCAGGCCTTGCGCCTGCGCGCCCCGGCTGAACTGGTTGGGGATGACGGCGAGGCCATTACTGTGCCCGAAGGCCACTACGTGCTCCGCCAGCCAGACGGCCGGATCACAGCGCTTCCGCCACATAGCTATAAATGTCGCTATGTGTTCGTCGCCGCTGCAGGGCCCTCGCCACACATTTAATCTTTGAGGACACAGTCAATCAGGATCGCGCCAGCGCGGCCTCCGGCCTCAACGGCTTGTTGTGCATGAGCGGTGTCTGCCAACGCAAAAACCTTTTCCACTGGGCAAGTCAGCGCGCCGTCGGTCAGGGCTGCGTGCAGGCGTTTGATGGCTGCATCACGCTCGGCCTTTGGCAGCAGATATATTAAAATGACATCGATGGTTACGGCCTTGAAAAGCAGAGGTCCGAACGGCAACACTGGGGCCATCTCCAATGCTGATCCATAGGCCGCGATTGTTCCATTTTCGGCGATCACATCGGTGTCGACACCAAGGTTGATGCCGAATTCAACCTCCAAGATCCGGTCAACTTGCGCACCGTCATTTGCAGCAAGTACCTGCCCCGCTAGATCCTCTGCCGCATAATCCAGAACGACATGTGCGCCAGCGGCTAATACGCGGTTACGGTCGCGTGCGCTACAGGTTGCGATCACCCGCGCACCGCCCCAACGTGCCAATTGCACGGCAAGGTATCCGACTGTCCCACCGCCGCCTGAAACCAACAAGGTTTGCCCAGCAACGTCGCCCCCGCCAAAGACCGCATGGCAGGCCGTGAGGCCGGGGATACCTAGCGTCGCCCCTGTATCAAAGCTGACGCCATCCGGTAGTGCCACAGCTTGGGTCGCGGGCAATGTTATGTGAGTGGCGGCTGTGCCAAAAGCCCGCTGCCATTGACCATTCCAGATCCAAACGCGACTTCCGATCCGCGATGGATCCACGTCGGCCCCAACGGCCTCGATCACGCCAGCGCCGTCGCTATGAGGAATGACGAGTGGAAAAGGGGGGGCTGTCACACCGGGGCGGCTGCCAGCGCGGCTCTTGACGTCCGAAGGATTCACGCCAGAGCGGTGAAGTGCAACCCGCACCTCTCCCGATCCGGGGTTCACATCGGGCATTTCGGAAAGGGTCAATACGTCGGCTGCTTTGCCGAATTTTTCATAGGTAACGGCGTGCATCAGTCAGGCTCCTGTGACGACATGGTGTCGACCGGACCTTGCGCCAAACCAGCAGGCACTGCAATTGCCGTTTGAGCGGTTGCGCTTAGTTGAAAACCTCAGCAGGGGCGACGCCCCATAGGCGCGCTTTCGGAGCCCAGCCTTTGAAGCCGCCCGAACGGAGCAGGCACCATTCTGTTTCGCAGGCACCGACACGTGCGACCACGCCGAACTCAAGCGCCACAGTCACCGGGGCCGCAGGGTTGGCGCGGCTGCGCAATTGCAGCATGTCTTTTTCAACCAATACGGTGCGCGCGCCCGATAAGAGCGAATAATGAACCCAGCCGCCCATGCCGTCGCGGTCTTCGACGCGCCGCCAGTGACCGTGCTCTGCGGTCACGCGCAGCGGCATATCGCGACGTTTAAATACCCAATCGATCCGGTGGCTTAGGGAGGGGCCGCGACGCACATTGCCCTCGACGGCTTTCATAGAGACAAAGCGGGGCAAGGGGCGTTTGGTCACTTTGCCGATATCAGAAGCCATGGCCATGCTACACATAAAGGGAATCGCAAATAGCGCAGCCACGAGTGACTTTGTGATCGAAAATTTCATTCTGGTGCCGCCTGCACTGTGGAATATCTGTTTTTGCTCATTTGCGGCCCGGGAGTTCTTGTGCCTCGTCGCCGCTTGGGACACCATGCCACCAAGAGGCGCGCTAAGCCAAGGCCGGGGAGACCAGATATGTCAAAGCAACGCTTGAGTGTTGTAGTCACGCGACGGTTGCCAGATGTGGTTGAGACCCGTTTGTCGGAACTGTTTGATGTGCGACTGCGGGACGACGACACGCCAATGACCCGTGAAGAACTGGGTGAGGCGATGCGGACCTGCGATGTGCTGGTGCCTACCGTTACGGATGAAATCGACAATACGCTGATCGGCCAAGCGGGTGACCGGCTGAAGCTGATCGCGAATTACGGGGTCGGAGTGGATCATATTGACGTCGCCACCGCACGCCAGCGCGGCGTTTTGGTGAGCAACACACCCGGTGTTCTAACAGACGACACGGCCGATATGACTATGGCGCTGATCCTCGCGGTGACACGGCGGATGCCTGAGGGTATGGCCGTTATGCAGCAAGACAAGTGGCAAGGCTGGGCACCCACGGCGCTGTTGGGCGGACGTGTCAGCGGGCGCCGCCTGGGCATCCTTGGGATGGGTCAGATCGGTCAGGCGGTCGCGCGGCGCGCAGCGGCATTTGGCATGCAGGTGCATTATCACAACCGAAAACGTCTGCGTCCCGAAGTGGAGCAAGAGCTTCAGACTAGCTATTGGGAAAGTTTGGATCAGATGGTGGCGCGGATGGATGTGATCAGCATCAACTGTCCGCACACGCCGTCGACCTTTCATCTGATGAACGCGCGGCGCTTAAAATTGATGAAACCGGATTCGGTGATTGTGAATACCTCACGCGGTGAAGTGATCGACGAAAACGCCCTGACCCGGATGTTGCGCGCCGGCGAAATCAAAGGTGCCGGGCTGGATGTCTATGAGCATGGCGCGGCAATCAATCCACGCCTGCGCGAGCTGTCTAATGTGGTGTTGTTACCGCATATGGGTTCGGCAACGATGGAAGGTCGAATTGAGATGGGCGAAAAAGTTATCATCAACATCAAGACGTTTGATGACGGCCACCGGCCACCGGATCAGGTTGTGCCATCAATGCTTTAGCGTTTCCTGTTTTGCCCCTTCTTGAGGGAGCTGACAGGCTTAACGATTGTTGCGAGATGACGGGGCACGGCCTCAAAACTCTTCGCGTGAATGGTTTTAGCCGAAGGAATGCGGGCGTGATCCGCTTGATTGGAGAAATGACATGCGGTTTGTATCCTTTGTAGTGGGCGTGATGGTTGCGGGGGCAGGTTTTGCTCAACAAGCGGCGGATGGCGTTGAGCCTGAGGCCGCCGCCGTTGGTGTGTTTGAGAGCTTGTCGCCCGAAGTGAGCGCTGCTCTGGAGGCCAAGGCCGCAGGACAGGTTGTCAGATCGCAAGACTTTATGGTTGCAGCAGCGAACCCTCACGCGGTGCAGGCGGGATATGACGTTTTGGCACGAGGTGGCACTGCGGCGGATGCGCTGGTGGCGGTTCAGGCGATGCTGGGACTGGTGGAGCCACAAAGCTCGGGCCTTGGTGGGGGTGCTTTTCTGGTTTGGTATGATGCCGCCTCGGGCGAGCTGACGACACTTGATGGGCGCGAGGCGGCACCCCTGGCCGCGACGCCACGTTTGTTCCAAAATGAAGCCGGGGAGCCGCTCAAATTCTTTGACGCAGTTGTCGGTGGGCGGTCCGTTGGCACGCCGGGCACGCCCGCGTTGATGGCTCAAGCGCACAAACGTTGGGGAACGCAAGATTGGGGGTCCTTGCTGGCCCCGGCAATTGATTTGGCGAATGCTGGTTTTACCGTATCGCCCCGTTTGGCCGGTTTGGTGGAAAATGACGCAGAGCGGCTTGCCAGTTCAGATGTCACCGCGGCCTATTTCTTGCCCGGCGGCACGCCGATCAAGGCCGGTGATACGTTGATCAATCAAGCCTACGCACAGACCCTGAAAACAATCACTGAAGGGGGCATCGGTGCCTTTTATGCCGGTGATCTGGCAAAGAAAATTGTCGGCACTGTGCAAAATGCAAAGGGCAATCCCGGCGTGTTGTCTGAGGTTGATTTGGCCATCTACCAGGTAAAAGAGCGCCCGGCCGTTTGCGCCACTTACCGTGATCATGAAGTCTGTGGCATGGGCCCGCCGTCCTCTGGCGCTGTGGCCGTAGGTCAAACGCTGGGCATGTTAGAGGGTTATGACCTAAGCGCTGGGCCGATGGACGCAAATGTACGGCGTTTGATCGGTGATGCTGCGCGTCTCGCGTTTGCGGATCGTGGGCGCTACCTTGCGGATAGCGATTACGTCCCTGTCCCAGTCAAAGGTCTGCTTGATCCGGCGTATCTGACTGAACGCGGTGGTTTGCTTGCGGGGGATGATGCCTTGCCTGAAGTGACACCCGGCAATCCGGAATATGACCATGCGCTAAACTGGGCCGATGACACCGCGATTGAACTCCCGTCGACCTCGCATATCTCTATCGTGGACGGCGCGGGCAACGTGGCCAGCATGACGACCACAATTGAGAATGGCTTTGGCAGCCGTCTGATGGTCGGGGGTTTTCTGTTGAACAACGAGCTGACGGATTTCTCGTTTCGCAGCCATGTAGATGGCGTGCCTGTGGCAAATCGGGTTGAGCCGGGCAAGCGGCCTCGCTCTTCTATGGCCCCAACAATCGTGCTGAAAGGCGGCGCGCCGGTGCTGGCAATCGGTAGTCCTGGTGGCAGCAGAATCATTGGCTATGTGACACAAGCGGTTATCGCGATGCTCGACTGGGATATGGACGTGCAGCAAGCGGCGTCATTGCCACATGCGGTGAACCGGTTTGGGAAGTATGACCTCGAAGAGGGCACGGCGGCGGCTGAAATGGCAGACGAGTTGACGGCCTTGGGGTATGAGGTTGGAACGCGGTCGTTGACGTCTGGTTTGCACCTGATTGAGATCGGAACAGATTTGCAAGGTGGTGCGGACCCGCGCCGAGAAGGCATCGCACTAGGCAATTAAGGAGAGACCATGGTTGAGGCTACTACATTGCCGCGCAATGAGGACGGGATTGCCTGCGTCCTTGGTGTGCTCAAACAGCAATTCGGAGAGCGGTTTCAAACGGGGGCCGCGATCCGTGAACAGCATGGGCATACGACCACCTGGATTGAAAACCAACCACCCGATGCCGTGGTCTTTGCCCAATCAACGCAGGATGTGTCGGATATTGTAAAGGTGTGCGCTGCGCATAAAGTTCCAATTATCCCATTTGGAACAGGTACTTCTCTGGAGGGAAATGTAAACGCGCCCGCTGGGGGGATCAGCATTGATCTGAGCCAGATGAATGCTGTTGTTGAGGTCAACGCCGGTGATCTGGATTGCCGTGTGCAGCCGGGTGTCACGCGCATGGCCCTCAATACGCATCTAAGAGATCAAGGGTTATTCTTTCCGATTGATCCGGGGGCTGATGCTTCCATTGGCGGGATGGCTGCTACGCGGGCTAGTGGGACGAATGCAGTCCGCTACGGCACGATGAAAGACAATGTGTTGAGTGTCGAGGCCGTGATGGCCGACGGAAAAATCATCCGGACAGCAAGCCGTGCGCGCAAGTCTTCGGCGGGGTATGACTTGACGCGGTTGATGGTTGGCTCTGAAGGGACGCTGGCAGTGATCACCGAAGTCACCCTGCGTTTGCAAGGCATTCCCGAAGCAATATCAGCCGCGCGCTGCTCCTATCCTTCGGTCGAGGCTGCCTGCCAAACTGTGATGGCGGTGATCCAATACGGGCTGCCTGTGGCGCGGATCGAGTTGTTGGATGCGATGGTCGTCAAGGCAGTGAACAGCTATTCCAAGCTCACTCTTCCTGAGACGCCGCTTTTGTTGCTGGAGTTTCATGGCTCGGACGCAAGTGTTGCCGAGCAGGCAGAGGTATTTGGCACGCTGTCCGAAGAATTTGGCGGCATAGGCTATGCCGTGACGACAACGGCAGAAGAACGCAACAAGCTTTGGCAGGCGCGACATGACGCGTATTGGGCAATGTTGACGCTGCGTCCGGGGTGCAAGGCGGTGGCGACAGATGTCTGTGTGCCGATTTCCAGCTTGGCTGAGGCGGTCGTTGCTTCAAGCCGCAAAGCCGCGGAGCTGGACCTTGTAGTGCCGATCGTGGGTCATGCTGGCGATGGTAATTTCCATGCGACGCCGCTGGTGGATATGGAAAACGCTGATGAACTGGAACGGGCTAAGATGTTTGTCAGCTGGCTGAACGATTTGGCCATTTCCATGGATGGAACCTGCACCGGCGAACATGGCATCGGGCAAGGGAAACGGCCCTATCTGCTCAAAGAACTGGGCGGTGCTGTGGACATCATGCAGTCGATCAAAACCGCCCTTGATCCCGATAATATCATGAACCCCGGCAAGATAGTCGGCGACTGATTAAGGGGCGCGAACAAACCAGTTTCTCGCCCCATTAGCGCCGTGTTTTCGGGGTGTTCTTCTAACCCAAAGGGTTTGGGAGAGCATGATGTTGAAAGTGATTTTGGGGTTGGGCGTGACCCTGTGCATGACCACAGCGGTGGTCGGGTATGACTACAGCCGCCAAATGTCGGCACATGGTGCAGCCGCGCTACAACTCGACCAGTATCTTTCCATGATCCCTGACCGGATGTCAGAATTCGCGGCGCGCAATGAAACGGCGAAGCCAAGCAAATTGCCTCAGGTGCGACAGCTCGCAATGAACTCGATGGATGACGATTGGTCGAATATGACCAATGAGCAGCAAATTGATTCCATGGCCAGTGGCAGCCCAATGTTGGAAAAGATGGTCAGTGCTGACCGCGCGGCTTCAAAGCAACGCTGGTGGGACCGTATTCGTCAGAAATTCAAACCGGAGGATAAAAACGCGGGCAACCGTCTGGCTGATATTCGCGCGCGCAATACCCCTAGGCCGCGCCGAATGGGCATGAACCCGGCTGATCTTGCGAATATGAGCCCCGCGCAGATCGCTGCAAACATGGGCGCGATTCAAAAAGGCCTAAGCACGACGGCCATAAACAACATGAATGACGTCGTTTCAGGTATGAAAGAGGCAGGCGTTGATATGAGCGTATACCGCAGCAGCATCTACGACTGATCCCCGCCTAACATCATTCCAACCGCTAAAATCAACGTTGCAAGTCGGTTTCGCGCTGTCTTGTGTCGGCGTGTGATGACGTCACTTTCTTGCCCGTCCTAAAACGAAGACGACACTCAGCAAGGGAACGTGGGACATGAAAACGCAAGTTAAGGCACTGGTCGTCGGTGGGGGTGTCGTGGGCACATCAATTGCCTATCATCTTGCGCGCGCTGGCTGGGATGACGTCATGCTGCTGGAGCGTGATGAGTTAACCTCAGGATCCACGTGGCACGCGGCAGGGCTGCTGCCCTATTTCAACATGTCCTTTGCGACGACCCACATTCACGACTATTCCATCAAGTTCTACAAAACGCTTGAAGAGGAAACCGGGTTGAATGCCGGCTTTGCCGTAGTTGGTAACCTGCGTATGGCCCAGACTGACGAGCGGATGGAAGAATACATGCTCTATGCCTCCACAGCAGAGACATGCGGCGTGCCTTACGAATGGATGACCCCAGATGAGATCAAGGCGAAATGGCCGCTGATCCGAACAGAAGACCTCAAAGGCGCAATCTACCACCAGACGGATGGCTACATAAATCCCGCAGATGTGACCATGGCGATGGCCAAAGGCGCGCGTCAGCGCGGCGTGATGATTGAGCGTAAATGGCAGGCTGATGCGTTTCACTGGAATGGCAATGCGTGGGAAGTCACGGTCACCAAAATGGTCGAAAAGGGTGGCAACCTTGTTCCCTCCGACGAGCAGATCGTGATCACAGCTGAACACGTCGTCACCGCCAGCGGTAACCATGCGCAACGCACCGCCAAAATGCTGGGTATCAAGATACCTGCGATCCCCGTCGAGCATCAGTTCATCGTGATGGACCAAGACCCAGATCTGGTCAAATTCCGCGCTGAGGGCAATGTAGAGCATCCCGTCATTCGCGACGCCGATGCACAAAGCTATGTGCGCGAAGAGCGCGGCGGTTGGATTTTAGGTGTCTACGAAAAAGACGCACCTGCGCGTTTTGAATACGGCGTGCCAGACAGCTTTCGTGCCGATTTGTTCCAGCTCGATCTTGACCGGATCGAAGGTCAGTATCTCGCGATGAATCATCGCATTCCTTCGACCGAAGATTGCGGGCTGAAGGATGATTTCAACGGTCCCATCTGTTACACGCCGGACGGAAACCCACTGGTCGGCCCTGCGCCGGGGCTGCGCAACATGTGGCTGGCAGAAGGGTTCTCATTTGGCATCACGGCCGCAGGGGGCACAGGCTATTACCTCGCTCAGATGATGGTCGACGGTGAAGCAGAGATCGACATGGCGAGCCTTGATCCCAAACGCTACGGCGAATGGATGACCACGGAATTTGCTGCCCGCAAGAACGAGGAGGCATATGAGCATGTCTATATCGTCCACCATCCCGATGAAGAACGTCCAGCATGTCGGCCCCTGCGCACGTCGCCCGCCTATGACCGGCAAGCCGAGCGCGGCGCGCAATTTGGTTGGGTGAACGGTTGGGAACGTCCAAACTACTTTGCGCCCAAGGGGTTCAGCGACCATGACGCTCGTTCTTTCCGGCGCGGCGGTTGGTGGCAACACGCCGTTGATGAGGCACGCGCAATTCGCGAGGGTGTGGGTTTGGTCGACGCGACCGCCTTTACCAAACATCTTGTCAAAGGACCGGGAGCCACTGCGTTCCTTGATTGGTTTACCTGCAACAAGCTGCCATCGGTGGGTCGCATCAACCTGACTTACGCGCTGACAGAGGCCGGAACAACGCGCACCGAATATACCATCGTGCGTCTGGCTGAGCATGAATATTATCTGGTGAGCGCGGGCGGCTGGACGGCATACGATTCCGATTATCTGCACAAGGCAATCGAAGATAAGGCCCCTGAGCTTGGCTATATCGAATGCCATGATGTGACCACGCAATGGGGTGTTTTTGCCATCGCGGGTCCAAAATCTCGCGATGTCCTGCGCGATGTCATCAAGGATGCGGACCCCGATACCGTACTGTCGAACAAGCGCTTTCCTTGGCTGACGATGCGCAACATCGAACTGGGCATGGTTCCTGTGCGCGCCATTCGAGTGGCCTATACCGGCGAGCTTGGATGGGAGCTGCACCACCCGATCGAGATGCAAAACCATCTGTTTGATTTGCTGGAAAAATCCGGCGAGAAACACGGGATGAAGCTGGTTGGTGCACGTGCCCAAAACTGGTTGCGTCAGGAAAAATCCTACCGTGCCTTCGGGACTGAGTTGGGCCGTGACGCCACGCCGCTCGAAGCTGATCTCCCGCGTTTTGTGGACCTGTCCAAAGATTTCCATGGCAAACAAGCCATGGTGGATCACGGGATTAATGCAAAATGTGTGACCGTGTTGATTGAAGGCCCTGACGATGCTGATCCGTGGGGCCGCGAGGTGCTCTATGCGGGTGACACGCGAGTAGGCCGTCTAACTTCGGGCGGGTATTCTGTCGCTTTTGGCAAGTCCATCGGTATGGGTTACGTCAAGCCGGAACACGCCGAAGTGGGCACCAAACTGCAGGTCAAAATGTTTGATCAGCTTTGGTCAGCTGAGGTGGTCGAAGACAGTCCTTATGATCCAAAGAATGCTACCATCCGCGCGGACGGGTAACATCGTCTTAGTCAGTGGGGGTTTGAAACGGATATCAGAGCGGGAATTTTTCCCGACCGCTTTCCCACGCATCCAAGGTGCCTAAGCTACAGTCCGTCGGTGGGTTCGCGGCTTGTGCAAAGGATCACTTGGCTTTCCGGGTCTCATACCAACTTTCCCATGTCGCACGACCGCCAGAGAAGGCGTTAAGATCGACCTCTCCGGCAACTCCCGGAACCAAGCCCGTGGCGCTGTATTGCCAGAATGTCCAACGCTGGCCGGGGAATGCCATGGCGGGGGTTTTCGCAGTGCTGCGCAGCCAGAATTCATAGCCACTGATACGGCCGAGGTCATTTTCGCTGTAGAACCTCGGTGTGGTGTAGATAATTGGACGTTGACCATAATGCGCCTCAACGATGCGAAGCCACCGACGCATCTGATCTTGTACCTCGGCTGCGGGGGGGCGCACTTTGGCGCATGTGGGCGAAAAGGGGTTCCACTCCATGTCCAGCACCGGCGGCAATGCGCCTTTTACCCGGGGCACATTGCGGATGAACCAGCGGGCCTGAACCTCAGGGGAGGTGCAGAAATAGTAGAAATGATAGGCCCCTCGGGCAACACCTGCACGCCCCGCTCCGCTCCAGTGATCGGCGAACATCGGATCAAGCAGATCGCCACCCTCAGTAGCTTTTATGAAAGCAAAGTTCGTACCCTTGCGCCGTGCCTCAGCCCAATCAATGCTGGTCTGGAACCGTGCGGCATCAATGCCATGGACCGGATATCGCTCTGGCCCACGCCCGTCAAAGTCAACCGGATTGGTATCGGCAAATCGCGGTGCAATCGGTTCGCCCACGGGGGCCACGGGGCCACCGCTGCCACAGGCAGTAAGAAGGGCGATGGACAAGGCCGCGAGAATGGGAGCAAGGCGCATCAGTGAGGACTCCTGGCTAAAAAGGCGAGGTTATTGGCGGGCATCTCGCGCGGTGTATCGACGGTTAGCCCTGCACCGGTCAGGTGAGATAAAATCCAATCATCATCCTTGTATCCGATTGTTGGATCGGCGGCGCGCAACTCGGCATCGAACCGCGCATCTCCTTCAGATGTCAGCGTCCCGCCGCGTTTGAAAGGACCGTAGAGTACAAAAAGCCCATTCAGGCTAAGTGCCTGCGCTACTTCATTGATCAGCGTCGTGGCAGCAGGATTGGGAATGAGGTGCAACAAATTGATCAGAACGATCAGATCGAAAGGACCGTCTTTTGCTCCCCACCCAGCGGTTGTTGCATCAAGATGGCGGGTGGGGGCGAGGTTTTGTAGGCCGGCCTCAGCTGCATGAGCATCAATGCTGGCAACGCGGGTTGGCTCGACTTCGGTGGGATGCCAATGCAGTTGCGGGACAGTGCGCGCAAAGCGGACGATGTGCTGGCCGGTGCCGCTGGCAATCTCCATAGCGCGACCTTTGACGGGTGCGACCTCTTGCAAAAGCGTTGATAGGAAGCCTGCATTCCGCTCTGCCGATGGCGCGTGCAGCTTGGCACCGTCTTGCGGGGTCGTGACGCTTGCTGATGGGGGCAGGCGGGTCATCCGCGCAGCCTATCCGGCGTGAGTGCCGAAACGGTTTCTGTAGTCAACACAGGCGTACGTCCCATGACCAAATCCGCCACCAGTTGAGACGCGGCTGGGGCCGTCTGAAAACCATACCCACCTTGCCCAGCACTCCAGATAAACTCTGGTGTATCGGGATCGCGTCCCAACACTAAATTTCGATCTGGTGCAAAACTGCGCAGTCCCGCCCAAGATGCCAGCAGGCGCGTCACTGGTTCGGTGACCAAGGCCTCGTAGCGCGCCAAACCTTCGGCCAAGACCATGTCATCGGCATAAGCATCATGGGCCGTCGTGACGTGTTCTTCGGCAGGAGAAACCAGCAAAGCACCAGCATCAGGCTTGGCATACCAAGTCTCGCCAATTCCAAAAAACATTGGCCAATCGCGCGTGTCATGTCCACCTGGGGCGGGTATGCGCGCCATAGACCGGCGATGCGGCACAATCCCCAGCGGTGCGACGCCTGCCATCTCGGCCACGCCATCTGCCCAAGCCCCAGCAGCGTTGACCAGCTGGGGAGCGCTATGGCTTTGTGCCCCGCAATCGACATGCCAATGACCGTTCTCGCGCCGGATGCCTGTCACGGCGGCACCGGTCAGAACCTGGCCGCCGTTCTTGCGCACCTCGCGCGCGAAATCTTGCATCATCCTGTCGGTATCAATGTCGTAGGCCTCGGAATGGTAGCCCGCAAACGCGACCTTTTCGCTGTTGAGCACAGGCACCATCGCAAGCGCTTCTTGGGTCGTGATTTCATGAACGCCCATGACGCCCATGTCATGATCAAAACCCGCGCGGTCGTGGGCTTCTGCCAAGATGAGCAAGCCACGAGGAGAAAGATAACCCCCTGCATGGCTTCGGTGATATTCAGCGCCTGCTTTATTGAGCGCAACCGTACTCGCCAGCCCGTAGTTTTCTTCGAACAGCGCAGCTGAGCGGCCAGACGCATGAAATCCAAGCGCTGTTTCTGCCTCCAGCACGGTGACCTTCGCGTCTGCTGATAGACGTGCCGCGGCGGATAATCCTGCGATGCCGCCCCCGATGACGATAATATCGGTCATGATTGTTCTTCCAGACGATCTGTAGCCGGCGGAGGCGTTGGAGAAAGAGCTGAAATTCGAGCGTAAACATCGGGCGTCATGGCATAGTTCATCGCCGCCAATGACGGAGCCAACTGTTCGGCGGAGCGCGCAGAGATGATGGGTGTGGGCGTAGTTGAATGCGCGGCCGCCCATGCCACAGCCAATGTCGCTGGATGCACACTCAATTCAGCGGCAATTTCTGCCAAACCAGCGGCAGCACTATGCATAAAATCTTGCCCATAGCGTGCGGCATAGCGATCATCTTCGGCGAGCCGTCCGGCACCGCCACCACTGGTATATTTCCCGGTCAACAGCCCACCACCCAAGGGAGAATAGGGGGCGACAAGGATGCCTAGGTCCTGTGCCATTGGCAAAATTTCAACTTCGGCCTGCCGTTTGACGAGGTTATACATTGGCTGGATGACCGCGACGCTTTGGTCAAACTTGGCGGCGATCGACGCGGCTTTGACCACCTGCCAAGCCGCAAAATTCGAGAGGCCGATATGGCGGATATGGCCTTTGGCGCGCAGATCGGCAAATGCCTCAAAACTTTCATGCATGTCGGTGTCAGGATCAAAACGGTGCAGGTAAAGGACATCAAGGGTTTCAAGCTGCATCCGCTGGCGCGACATCTCAGCCGAGCTGCGGATGTTTTGCGCAGAGGCACCGCCGGTATACGCGGCCTTGGTTGCAATGATCAGACGTTCGCGGTGTGCACCCAGCATCCCACCAAGCAACGTCTCAGATGCGCCATCGGTATAAACATGGGCCGTATCGAAATGAGTGATCCCTGCGTCGATACATGCCTCAAACATCTCACGCGAGGCGGCGGCGTCGGCACGCCCACCAAATTGCATGGAGCCAAAGGCAAGGCGACTGGCGGGAGTGCCATCAAGGCTGGTTAGCTTTTGTGTCATACATGATTGGTGGCACGACGCGGAAAGTGGTGCAACGGGCAAAGCTGTGTTGATTTAGAATAAAGTCACAGGTGCGGAATTGAGAGTTTCTTGTACTGGCAAGACGACCCTTTACTTGCACGTCATGGGTCGCAGTTGCGACGGGTGGCCTCGATTTTTTCGTGCCCGTTTCCGTAAGAAAAGAAGCCCGCGCGTCGGCTCGCCCGAACCATCGGCGATGATCTCGTTCAACACACCGGGTATCGAAATTCTGAGCGCAAGTGATGGCCAGCTCCGTTCTTTCGACAAGTTCCATTCGTGCATCGTGTTGCCAAGTTCACTGTTGCCCTTGAACATATTATTCAGGGTTTGGTGATTGTACCCTTTGCGGGGTAAAGCTGCCGTCCACTTCAAATGTATCAATGTCAGCTACATGATACCGCTCAACAAACTGTCGTTTTTGGAAAGCTTGTGCGGGTGCGAAGGCATTTGGATCATGCTATTGCGCAACATGGTTTTGAATTTGCTTAAGGGGAACTCGAACGCATGTTGCGCTTAGGCCTGATTGCATTGAAACGCTAGTGCAACCAAACGATGATTGTGGTGAACATTATGGACATGGCCTGCTTTGCAATGAGGCGACGGATCAGTTTATTTTTTGCCGCACTGTGCGCGAGTCTTTCCGCCTTTGTTTACGAAGCAGGTGTAAATCCGGGCCATGATCCGACGAGCCCTTGGTACGTTGCGGGGATAGCTGGATTTGCAGCTGGCGCTTGGGCCTGGGCAGTCTTCCCAAGGATGGGGCGTCACTGGCTCAAAGATATACTCTGGATTGCGGGTGCGTTCCCTTGTGTCGGAGCCATGACCGGGGCGTTGTTATCGTTCGGTCATCCATTGGGAATTATCGGTGGTTTGCGTGTCGCTCTCGATCTTCCATTTTTGTTTCCTGAAGTGATTGCGCCTCTTTATCTTTTCGGGGCTGGATTGGCATTCTTGTTACCTCGCATTCCTCGTTTTCGTTGAAGGCAGCACAAGGTGTTGGCTACCATTTTGAATGTTACTTTCCCGCAAGGTCAACATTCAGGAACCTTCCTAAAACGCTCATTTTTGAAACAGGCCCGAGCAACATCTTTTGACGCGGCCACAAACCACCTTCATACCCAAACAGTTGTTGAACATTTTTGCATCTGACGCGAAAGCGGGCATTAGCTGCGTCGCGAGAATTCGATAATGAGGGCTCAAAGCCGCGGTTAACCCTAATAAAAAGGCCCCGCATCATACGGGGCCTTTTTACTTTTCAAAAAGTGACTCCCGTTATTGTGGGATGTCGCCTTCGATGCCTTCGACGTAGAAGTTCATGCCGGCCAAGGTGCCGTCATCTGCTGTTTCGCCGTCAGCCAACCAATCAGAGCCGTCCTGCTTTTTGATCGGACCGGTGAAAGGCATATAGGAGCCGTCAGCGATAGACGCCTTCAACGCCAGCGCTTCTGCTTTAACGTCAGCTGGTACCGCATCGGAAATCTCGCCGATGCCGACCATGCCGGCGCCAATGCCGTCCCATGTGTCTGTGCTTTCCCAAGTGCCATCCATAACGGCCTTGGTGCGTGCGATGTAGTAGGGGGCCCAGTCATCAATGATCGAAGACACACGCGGCAGCGGTGCATATTGCGCCATGTCGGAGGCTTGACCGAAGGTGATCACATTGCCCGCTTCCTGTGCAGCCGCCTGAGGCGCAGTGGAATCGGTGTGCTGCAAGATCACATCTGCGCCTTGCTCGATGAGTACTTTGGCTGCATCGGCTTCTTTGGCAGGATCAAACCATGTGTAGGCCCAAACGATCTTGAACTGTACATCTGGGTTGGCTTTTCTGGCATGAAGAAACGCCGAGTTGATGCCACGGATCACTTCGGGGATCGGGTAGGATCCGATATAGCCGACGGTATTGGATTTTGTCATCTTGCCGGCAATGTGGCCCTGAATCGCGCGGCCTTCATAGAACCGTGCAGAATAGGTCGATACGTTGTCGGCACGCTTGTAGCCAGTCGCGTGCTCGAATTTCACATTCGGGAATTTGGCCGCGACGTTGATTGTCGGGTCCATATAGCCAAACGATGTGGTGAAGATCATGTCAGCGCCGTCTAGTGCCATCTGGGTCATGACGCGTTCGCTGTCAGGACCCTCGGCCACGTTTTCGACAAACACGGTTTCAACCGCGTCGCCAAATTCTGCTTCGACCGCGAGGCGACCTTTGTTATGCTCGTAGGTCCAGCCGCCGTCACCGACAGGGCCGACATAGACAAAGCCGAGCTTGGTCTTGGCGTGGCCATCGGCCAGTGCGCCGGTTGCCAATGCCATTGCCATTGCGGCACCAGTCATCAGTTTGGTGAATTTCATGAAACGTCTCCCAGGTGTAAAACCCCATTTGCGGGGCATGGTGATTGGCCTCAAGATGAGGCATGGAATGTCCGCCCCAGCGAACCGGGCGCGGCACTTTTGTCTGCAGACAAGATCACCAGCACAACGATGGTGATCACATACGGTGACATTGCCAGATATTCGACAGGAATGGCAACGCCGGCGCCCTGTAGATTAAGCTGCAATTGAGTAATTCCGCCAAAAAGATAGGCACCCGCCAGCACGCGCCAAGGCTTCCATGATGCGAATACAACCAGCGCGAGCGCGATCCAACCAACGCCGGCGGTCATGCCTTCGGTCCATTGCGGAACACGGATCAAACTGATGTAAGCCCCGCCCAAGCCCGCGCAGGCTCCGCCAAACATGATCGCAGCGGTACGGATACGCACGACCTTGTAGCCAAGCGCATGCGCTGCGTCGTGGTTTTCGCCGACCGCGCGTAAAACGAGGCCAATGCGCGTGAACTTCAATGTGGCCCAGACCGCGGCGACCAGCGCCAGACCCAGATAGAGGATGATGTCATGGGTCAACAGGATCGGCCCAATCACAGGAATATCACTCAGGGGCCCGAAGTCGACATCCCCCAGACGCGGCGGTTTTACCCCAACATAGCTTTGACCCATCAGGGCAGAAAACCCGAGACCAAAGAGCGTTAGCGCCAGCCCAGAGGCGACCTGATTGGCCAGCATCACTTGCGTGAGAAACACAAACAGAAGGCTGATCGTAGCCCCACCAACGGCTGCTGCGACAAACCCCAACAGCGGTGAGCCCGTCTCAACCGCGGTTGCAAAGCCGCAGATCGCGCCCATGATCATCATACCTTCGACGCCAAGGTTCAGAACGCCCGTGCGTTCCACGACAAGCTCGCCTACGGCAGCAAATATCAGGGGCGTCGCGGCCACCAGAAAACCTGCAACAAAAAGAACTGGATTGATCGCTGACAGGTCCATTTAGAGCCCTCCGTGAAGGCTAAGATGAATGACGAAAGCAACAAACGCGGCAGCTCCGAGCATTTGCGCAAAATGCCGGATAGATGGCCGATGCAGCCGTGCGAGCATCGAGGCTAGCCGTGGCATATGCCGGGTTGCCCAGACGCCAAGGCAAAGGGCGCTGAGCAGAATGGCAATATGCACCGCGACAAATACAGCCAGTGCCGTCCCTGCGAGTTCACTGTTCCCTTGGAGCATCAAATGGACCATTCCCAGCATCATGAGGCCCATCAGCGCCCCCATCATGAGAGGTCGTATTTCCAAATGTCTCATATGGATGCCTCCGTCCGGCCAAACCGCAGCCGGTAATTGGTGAAGAGATCAAGCGCCAGCAGGAAGAAAAGCAGCATGCCCTGAAACACTTGAATGGCCGCTGCAGGCAACCCGAGTTTGGATTGCGCGATGTCACCGCCGATGTATGTCAGCGCCATCAGACCGCCTGCCAACAAAATTCCAACCGGGTGCAACCTGCCCAAAAACGCGACGATGATCGCCGTAAAGCCATAGCCTACGTTGAAATCAATCGTCACCTGACCCGCAGGCCCCGACACTTCGAACATGCCTGCCAGCCCGGCTAGCAATCCCGACATTCCGAGGCAGAACAAAATCAATCGCGCAGGATTAACACCTGAGAACTTCGCGGCACGGGGCGCTTCTCCGGTCACCCTAATGGCAAAACCCAACCGGTGCCGTGCCAGCAAAACATAGGCGAAAATCACCGCAATCAAGGCCGCAACCACACCCCAGTGCATACCGGACCCTGCAATTAATTCGGCGTTATGCGCAGGTGCGTATTGCTGGAGATTTCGACTGCCCGGAAATCCAAAGCCTTCGGGATTTTTCATCAAGCCCAAGGACATTGAGGCGAGGAACTGCTCTGCGACATAGACCAACATGAGCGAGACCAAAATCTCGTTGGTTCCAAATTTCACCTTAAGAATTGCCGGGATCATCGCCCATAGCCATCCGCCAAAGGCACCCGCGAGAACCATCAGCGGAAAGATATACCAGCCTTCACCGGGATAAAACGCAAGCCCCATACCTGCGCCAAACAGCGCGCCCATGATGTATTGCCCTTCGGCTCCGATGTTCCAAATCCCGGCTTTAAAACCCAAACTTAGACCAATGGCGATTAATACCAGCGGCGCACCCTTGATCAGCAATTGTGGCCGATAGTAAAAGGCAAAATCCCCAAACAGCGGCTCCCAGAAGATCGTTAAGATCGAAGCGATCGGGTCCTTGCCCAAAGCCAAAAACAGCAGTCCGCCAAAGAACATCGTTGCGATTACAGCAAGTAGCGGTGTCGCCAATGAAAACGCGCGGCTTGGCTCTGGGCGTTTTTCTAATCGGATCATACGCCGGTCCTGACTTTAGTTTTTAAATTGATTGAAGTTTTTTGGGGGTCTAGTCTGTCTAACTCAAAGATAGATCCGCGACATGTCGGCATAAGCGTTTCAAACATGAGCCACCTCCATGCCGTGCGCGCCGCCCATCATAAGGCCGATCTCGTCGACGGTCAGCCCCATGGCGGGCCGAGGTTCAGACAGCCGCCCTTCGTTGAGCGCTGCAAACCGATCCGAAATCTCCATCAGCTCGTCCAGATCTTGACTAATCACGATGATCGCCGTGCCATTCTCAGCCAAATCAAGCAGCGCTTGCCTAATTGAGGCGGCGGCAGATGCATCGACCCCCCAAGTGGGTTGATTGACAACGAGCACTTCTGGCCGCTGTAATACTTCGCGCCCAATCACGAACTTCTGCAGGTTACCCCCAGACAAAGATCGCGCGGCAGATCGTGGGCTCGGCGTGCGTACGTCAAATTCCTTAATGATTTTTTCAGCGAACTTTGTGGCGGCAGGCCAATTCAAAAATCCAGCTGTTTCCAAGCCTTCGCGCACAGCGCCCGTCAACATCGCGTTTTCTGTCAGCGACATATCCGGTGCGGCGGCATGGCCGAGACGCTCTTCGGGTGCGGTGAGTATGCCGAGTGCGCGCCGAACAGTAGGGCCCAGGACACCGATATCTTGGTCACGAAAATGGATCATCCCACGGGCGCTGAGCACCTCGCCTGACAACGCGCTCAGCAATTCGTCTTGTCCGTTGCCAGCAACTCCGCCGATGCCCAGCACTTCGCCTGCGCGCAACTCAACATTGATCTCTCGAAGGGGCATACCAAAAGCGCTTGGCGATTTGGCAGATAGCGCTTTGAGCGCGAGCACCACGTCACCAGGCGTTTTGCCTGCCCGGGTAGGGGTCTGAAGGACCGTGCCCACCATCATCTCGGCCATGTCCCGGGCCGTGGTTTCACGAGGGGTGCAATGGCCCACGACTTTACCTAATCGCAAGATCGTGGCGCTGTCACATAGGCTGCGGATTTCTTCGAGCTTGTGTGAGATGTACAAAATGGCTGTGCCCTCGGCGCTCAGCTTTCGCAAGGTTTTGAATAGGATTTCAACCTCTTGCGGTGTCAGGACACTTGTTGGCTCATCCATGATCAACAGCTTCGGATCTTGCAGAAGGCAGCGAATAATTTCGACCCTTTGGCGTTCGCCGGCAGATAGATCACCGACAACCCGATCAGGCGATAGGGGCAGCCCATAGGTCTCTGATACTTCACGAATTCGGGCCGACAGAGCCCTCAGTTTTGGGGCGTTCTCCATGCCAAGGGCAATGTTCTCGGCCACGCTCAGTGCGTCAAAAAGTGAAAAATGTTGGAACACCATGCCGACCCCGGCAGAGCGCGCCGCGCGAGGTTCAGATGGGGCGTAAACATCCCCGTGCATCAACATTTGACCCGCATCAGGCTTGACCAGACCATAGATCATCTTGACCAAAGTCGATTTTCCCGCACCGTTTTCACCCAAGAGTGCATGCACTTCGCCGGGTGCAATCCGTAAGGACACTTCGTCATTCGCAACGACGCCCGGATAGGCTTTGGTCAGGCCGGTCAGATCAAGAAGTGTGCTGTCAGTCATGGCATTTGGTCCCCGGATTTTGTCCAGTATCGCCACGTTGGCGCGTGTCTTTCAAGAGAGTGAGAGCAGTGCCATGCGCGATCTGCGCTGGGTGTTTGCCCAAGGATGGATCGCCGATAGGGCAGGTGATCTGTGCAGGTTCCAGTCCAAGCGCTTTGAGCCGACTGGAAAAGCGCGCCCACTTCGTTGCTGACCCAATCAGCCCGCAAGAAGCAAAACCACGTTCCAGCAAAGCAGCACATAGTTTTAGGTCAATATCATGCGAATAGGTAAGGATCAGATGATGCGCCTCGGTCGGGGCGTGTGCGGCTAGGCGCGGCATGTCGAGGGTAGGAACGATGTCTATGTGCGCCGGCACGTTGGCGGGAAACCGATCTGGGGTCGCGTCGACCCACGTGATTGCAAAAGCATCCAACGGCGCAATTTGGTTTACCATCGCGCGGCCCACATGACCTGCACCCCAAATCCACAAGGGCCCTAGGGGTGTTTCCGGCAGGATCGACAGATCAATAGCGAGGCTCGGATCGCCATTTGGTCCGGCACCATCGCGTGAATAGCGCAAGCTGACGGCCCCGCCGCAGCATTGTCCCAAGTCGGGGCCCAGAGGGATTGTCTCGTGCGCTTCTGATTGATTGTCGTTCAGCATTTTTCGCGCTGTCGTGATGGCGCGGTATTCCAGCGCCCCGCCACCAATTGTTCCGACAATCCGATCGGCGCGCACAATCATCGCGGTGCCAGCGTCACGGGGGGCCGATCCGCGTGTTGCTGTGATTTCTATACAGATGTGGCTCATCCGCGTGCCCGCTCGACCGCGTTCAGCACCGCTTCGGCAGTCGCGGGTGTTTGCAGGTCGCCGAAATTCGGACCACAGGCGGCCACCGCATCGGCCAGCGCCAGATAAGCAGAAATGCCAAGCATAAGAGGTGGCTCTCCCACGGCTTTGGAACGGTAAATCGTCTGCGCAGGGTTTGGTTGATCCCAAAGCGCCACGTTAAACACATCCGGGCGATCAGAGCAGGACGGGATTTTATAGGTCGCAGGCGCATGGGTTTTCAGCACGCCCTTTGCGTCCCAAACCAGTTCTTCTGTGGTCAGCCAACCAGCGCCCTGAACATAGCCACCTTCAATTTGGCCAATATCAAGCGCTGGGTTCAGCGAAGCGCCAGCGTCATGCAGAATGTCAGCCCGTAAAATGCGGTTCTCGCCCGTGAGGGTGTCGATCACAGTTTCGGTCACCGCCGCACCATAGGAAAAGTAAAAGAAAGGCCGGCCACGCCCTTTGATCCGGTCCCATTCGATATCTGGGGTTTTGTAAAAACCAGTGGCCGATAAACTGACCCGGTTTACATAAGCCGAGGCCGCGGCCTGAGCGAAGGTGATCTTGGTTTCGTCTATCGACACCATGCCGTCTTCAAAATGCACGGCCTCCGGTGTGGTTTGATGCAGTTCAGCGAGATGCTCGGACATACGTGTGCGTATGGTGTCACATGCTGCTTGAACGGCCATGCCATTCAGGTCGGTGCCTGAGGACGCGGCGGTTGCAGATGTGTTGGGCACTTTGCCTGTGTCTGTTGCCGTGATTTTCACGAGATCGGTTGAGACGCCAAACCGTGCGGCAGCAACCTGCGCGATTTTCTGAAACAGACCCTGACCCATCTCCGTTCCGCCGTGGTTCAGGTGGATCGAGCCATCTTGGTAAACATGCACCAATGCGCCTGCCTGATTAAGATGGGTGAGCGTAAAGGAAATGCCGAATTTTACCGGGCTCAATGCAATTCCGCGTTTCAGCACGGGGTGCTCTGCGTTCCATGCCGCAATGGCCGCTCGGCGCGCGACGTAGTCAGAAGAAGACGCCAGACGATCAGTCAGCGCGTTGATAACGCAGTCGGTGACGGGCTGGTGATAGGGGGTGGTCTGAACGGTGGCCGCCTTGGCAGTCGGCGCATCGCGAGAAGCAGCATTTGTTGCACTCTGCGTGTCTTGCAAAGTGCCAGATGAGGGTTCTTGGGCGCTATCAGCGTAGTAATTAGCGCGCCGGACCTCATGCGGGTCGCGTTGCAGATGCTGCGCTATATGATCCATGACGCGCTCAATTCCGACAACCCCTTGAGGTCCGCCAAAGCCACGAAATGCGGTTGCTGATTGCGTATTCGTCTTGAGACGGTGCGAGGTGATCCGGACATCGCTAAGATGATAAGCGTTGTCAGCATGTAGCATGGCGCGGTCAGCAACTGGGAGGCTAAGGTCCATCGCCCAACCGCAGCGGACATATTGTTTAAAATCAAGCGCCTGGATGCGTCCATCGGAGTCAAACCCGACGGTGTAGTCGATGCGAAAATCATGCCGTTTGCCGGTGATGATCATATCGTCGTCGCGGTCATAGCGCATTTTGCAGGGCTTGCCCGTGCGTGCCGCAGCAATGGCGCACGCGACTGCCAAAGCATTGCCCTGGCTTTCTTTGCCGCCAAATCCGCCGCCCATGCGCCGTATCTCGACGCGGACACTGTGCATTGGGGTCCCCAGTGCCTCGGCAACCTTGTGCTGGATTTCGGTCGGGTGCTGGGTTGAACTGTGCACAACCATGTCGCCACCTTCTTGGGGCAACGCGAGGGATGCTTGCCCTTCGAGATAAAAGTGTTCCTGACCGCCAACAATTATCGATCCGGTCAAGTTCTGCGGTGCTGTTTGAAACGCAGCGTCCGGATCACCTTTAGTATAGATGCGGGGACCGTCCTCAAAACGGCTGTTTGCAGCCAACGAATCTTCGATGCTGAGAAGGGCTGTTGCCGGTGTGAATGCAAATTCACCCAACCGTGCGGCTGCCCGTGCCGCAAGATGAGATGTGGCAATGACCATAAATATTGGCTGCCCGACATAATGAACTTGACCCATGGCAAGCAGCGGCTCGTCATGGTTGGAAGGTGATACATCATTCGCGTGAGGCAGATCGTCGGCGGTAAGAACCGCGACGACACCGGGGGCGGAATTCACAGCCGATAAATCCACCGCGTCGAGCGTGCCCGCAGCGATTGTGCTGAGGCCAAAGGCAATATGCAACGTATCCGCTGGGAGAGGGATGTCGTCAACATAACGCGCGGTACCCGTCACATGAAGGCGGGCGGCGTCGTGGGGCAGGGGCTTTGCGACGCTCATGACATCACCAGATGCAGGTCGGTTTGGGTACCCGTTGCCTCCAGATAATACCTCAGCAACAGGTTTTGCGCTGACTTGAGACGGTATTCGGCAGAGGCGCGCATATCATCGAGGGGCTGGAAATCTTCAGCTAGGGCCTGCATCGCCGCTCGAAACGTTTCCTCCGAAAAAGACTGGCCTGTCAGGACAGCCTCCGTTTGAGATGCGCGTTTTGGGGTGCCGGCCATACCGCCATAGGCGAGGCGCGCCTGCGTAATATTATCGCCATCGCGGGTTATGTTCAGGCAAGCGCAGACAGCAGATATATCTTGGTCGAAGCGTTTTGAAAGCTTGTAGCACCGCAAGGTGTCGGGCTGTTTTGGTACGCTAACAGCCTCGACAAATTCGCCTTTGGCACGGTCCTGTTTACCATAAGTAATAAAGAAATCCTCAAGCGGCATACTGCGCCGGGTATTCCCGTGGCGCAGATGTAGCGTGGCATTCATCGCAATCAGCGCAGGGGCTCCATCCCCAATAGGCGAGCCATTGGCGATGTTGCCGCCGATGGTCGCGGCATTGCGCACTTGCACAGACCCATAGCGGCGAAGCATCGCTGCAAGGCTAGGAAAATGCGGCGCAAAATGCTGCTCAAGATCAGTGATCGTCGTGGTGGCCCCGATGTGCCAATGATCGCCTTCGTCCTTGATGCCGCTCAGGTCAGAACACCGGTTGAGAAAAGCCACAGACCCCAGATCGCGGAACTGCTTGGTCACCCAAAGGCCAACATCGGTGGCCCCAGCGATCAGCGTCGCATCGGGATTTGCAGCATACCACTCGGCCAGCGCATCGCCACTTTCTGGGTGGGTAGGTGCCGCTGCACCTTCCACCACAGGCAAGTTTTGAGGCAGCGAAGCCAGATGTGGAGGAACGGGTGCTTGGGCTAACTCTTCGGCGGCGCGAATGATGGGGGCGTAGCCAGTGCAGCGGCAAAGGTTGCCAGCAAGCTGTGTGTCGTGATCGTCATTTCCGTTAAGCTGCGCCGTGGCCATCGAAACCACAAAACCGGGCGTGCAAAACCCACATTGGCTGCCGTGGTGGTCGATCATCGCGGTCTGGGCGGGATGCAAGGTGCCATCAGCCTCGGCCAATCCTTCGACGGTGGTGATATGCTTGCCGTGGACTTGCGGCATAAACAGGATGCAGCCATTGAGCGCGCGGTTGCCTGCTTCGTCCGAAATCATCACGGTGCACGCTCCGCAGTCGCCTTCACGGCATGCTTCCTTGGTGCCAGTAAGCCCGCGTCTTTCACGCAGCCAGTCGAGCACCGTTGTCGTGGGGGATATGTCGTGAAGTGACACACTCTCTCCGTTCAGAAGAAACGTGATGTCCATGGAGTTCGCCTGCCGCGTTACATGTGGCCCAATTGTGCGGTGCGTTCGATGCGGTGTAGAACACGGGTCGCGGGCTTATCGTTTCAACACGCTACGCGCAGGAGATAGGATTCGGCAAGGGGCTTGCTGTTTTGGCCAGCTGCGATTGGGGCACGCAGAGCGGGCGGGATATCTCTGCAGGTATGGAGGGATTTATCAAGACCGCGATCTGCATGTCCCCGCGTCGAAAAAAAAGGCGCTAGCCAATGGAAAGAAGCCGCGCGATTTGTGGTGTTTCCGATAGAAGCCGCGGCAGAAGGCGGCTAATCTGGGATCATGTCTCAGAATCCTAAGTTCATCCATTTGCGCACCCATTCCGAGTACTCCTTGCTAGAAGGTGCTCTGCGGCTCAAGAAAATGCCAGGCATGTGCGCAAAGGCGGGCATGCCTGCGATGGCGCTCACCGATAAAAACAACATGTTTGCGGCGCTCGAGTTTTCAGTCGCGATGTCAGACGCAGGCGTCCAGCCGATCGTCGGCTGTCAGGTCGATCTGGCGTATGTTGAATCCCGTCCTGGCGAACGGCCCCGCGACCCGGCCCCGGTGGTGCTGCTTGCGCAAACCGAAGTTGGATATGAGCACCTCATGAAGCTCAATTCCTGTCTCTACCTCGATAAGGGAGGCGCGCTGCCTGAGGTGACGCTGGACGAGTTGCAGACCTATGCGGGTGATGTGATTTGCCTGACAGGGGGGCCGATTGGTCCGGTTGGGATGCTCTTGCAAGCGGGCCAATTGCCAGCCGCGCAAGAGCTGATGGACCGTCTGAAGGCCATGTTTGGTGATCGGCTCTATGTCGAGCTGCAGCGCCATCCCGGCGATGACGGCCAGCCCGAAGATGAGCGCCTAACGGAGCGCGGTTTCGTCGAAATGGCATACGCAATGGACCTGCCTCTGGTCGCCACCAATGATGTCTATTTCCCAGATACAAAGATGTATGAGGCCCATGATGCCCTAATTTGTATCGCCGAAGGGGCTTATGTTGATCAGCAGGAACCGCGCCGTCGCTTGACGCCGCAGCACTATTTCAAAACCCAATCCGAGATGGTCACACTATTTGCTGACCTGCCTGAAGCGATTGAAAATACAGTCGAAATCGCCAAGCGCTGCGCTTTTAAGACCTATCGCCGCGATCCGATCCTACCTAAGTTTGCAGATAACGAGATCGAAGAGCTGCGCCGCCAATCCATCGAAGGACTAAAGGCGCGACTGGCCGTGATCCCGCATGCTGACACTGTTGAGGAATACGAAAAGCGGCTCGAATTTGAGCTGGGGATCATCGAGGGCATGGGATTTCCCGGCTACTTTCTGATCGTTGCGGATTTTATCAAATGGGCCAAAGATGAGGGCATTCCTGTTGGCCCCGGTCGTGGTTCTGGTGCGGGATCGCTGGTTGCCTATGCGCTGACGATTACGGACCTTGACCCGTTGCGCTACCAGCTTTTGTTTGAGCGTTTTCTGAACCCCGAACGTGTCTCCATGCCCGACTTCGACATCGACTTTTGCATGGACCGGCGCGAAGAGGTCATCCGCTACGTTCAAGAAAAATACGGGCGAGACAAGGTCGGGCAAATCATCACCTTTGGTGCGCTGTTGTCCAAAGCTGCTGTGCGCGATATCGGGCGCGTGCTGCAGATGCCGTATGGGCAGGTCGACCGTCTATCCAAGATGATCCCGGTCGAAGGCGTCAAGCCGGTTTCCATTGAAAAAGCCCTCGCGGACGAGCCGAGATTGCGTGAAGAAGCGCGCAACGAAGAGGTAGTCGCGCGGCTGCTTGACTACGGCCAACAAGTCGAAGGTCTGCTCAGGAACGCATCGACCCACGCCGCGGGCGTGGTGATTGGCGACCGGCCTTTGGATGCGCTTGTTCCGCTGTATCAGGACCCGCGCTCTGACATGCCCGCTACGCAGTTCAACATGAAATGGGTGGAGCAGGCTGGACTGGTGAAATTCGACTTTCTTGGCCTAAAAACCTTGACTGTGATCCAGAATGCTGTTGACCAAATCCGTTCAGGTGGTCGCCACTTGCATCTTGCTGCGGACGGAACAGAGTTGTTTGTTCCGCCTGAAGGGTTGGTAGACGATATTGCGACGATCCCCTTGGATGATGAGGCGTCTTACAAGCTTTATGCTGGTGCCAAGACGGTGGCAGTGTTTCAGGTTGAAAGCTCGGGCATGATGGATGCGCTCAAGCGCATGAAACCTACCTGCATCGAAGACATCGTGGCGCTTGTGGCGCTATACCGACCTGGCCCAATGGAGAACATTCCGACCTATTGCGAGGTCAAGAATGGGCTAAAAGAGCGCGAGTCTATCCATCCGCTGATCGATGATATTCTTGAGGAAACTCAGGGGATTATCGTCTACCAAGAACAAGTTATGCAGATCGCGCAAGTTATGGCGGGTTATTCGCTTGGTGGGGCTGACCTGTTGCGCCGTGCCATGGGTAAGAAGATCGCCGAAGAGATGGCGAAGGAACGTCCAAAGTTCGAAAAAGGCGCCATGGAAAATGGTGTTGAAAAGAAAAAAGCGGCAGAAGTTTTCGACCTTCTGGAAAAATTCGCCAACTACGGTTTCAACAAATCCCACGCGGCCGCCTATGCGGTCGTCAGCTACCAAACGGCCTGGCTGAAGGCGAACCACCCTGTCGAGTTTATGTCCGGTGTGATGAACTGCGATCTTCACCTCACGGACAAGCTTGGGGTCTATTTCGAAGAGGTTCGAAAGCGGCTTGAACTGCCTTGGGTGCCGCCTTGCGTCAACAGATCCGATGCGACTTTCAAGGTTATTGATGGGGCGCTGATCTATGCGCTGGGCGCGTTGAAAAACGTTGGCGTTGAGGCGATGAAACTCATCACCGAAGGCCGCAAGCTGGAAGGTGTTGACCGCCCGTTTGCCACGTTGTTTGATCTTGCGCGACGGGTTGACCTTAAGCGCGTCGGCAAACGTCCGCTCGAAATGTTGGCGCGTTCGGGTGCGTTCGATCAGCTTGATCCCAACCGTCGCCGGGTCTTTGACGCACTTGATGCGCTGGTCGGTTATTCCGCCGCGATCCACGAGCAAAAAGCCTCCAATCAGGTCTCGCTTTTTGGCGAAGCGGGCGATGATCTGCCCGAACCGCGCATGATGCCTGGGGACGATTGGTTGGCCGCTGAACGCCTGACAGAAGAGTTCAAGGCCGTCGGTTTTTATCTCTCGGGGCACCCGCTTGATGACTACATGGGGCCACTCAAACGCAAGGGCGTGATCACGCTTGACGAGTTGGCAGAAAAGGCTCTGAACGGTCCTTTGGTTGCTAAACTGGCTGGTGTTGTCGCCGGACGGCAAGAACGCAAATCAGCACGCGGCAACCGGTTTGCCTTTGCGCAACTGTCTGACACCACAGGCGCTTTTGAGGTCACGCTGTTTTCTGACACGTTGGAAAAATGCCGCGAACATTTGGAAACAGGGGCCAAAGTTGTGATTTCCGTCGAGGCCACGCTAGAGGCAGATCAACTTAAGCTGCTGGGTCGCTCCGTTGTCCCGATTGATACCGCAGTAGAAGATGCAGGCGGCATGGGGTTGCGCATCTTTATTGAAACGCCCAGTGCGATTGGTGCGGTTGCCGACGTGTTGGCTGGGGCGCAATCAGCGGTCAAATCCGCGCTTGGTCCAGTGCAGCTGTGTTTGATGGATCCTAGCTTGCCGGGCGAAGTCGAAGTGGACCTTTGCGTGCAGTACCCCGTCACACCGCAGATCAAGGGCGCTATTCGTTCACTTGGTGGTGTGCTGGAGGTTGAGGAAATCTGACCCATAGCCCCCGCTGGACGAAGACGTTGCTGTGCGCTATCACGGATCTCGTTTTCTTAGGGGGGAATGTTGTGCGGATATTTCAGGGCTTCGCTATCGCGGCTGTCCTTGCAGGATGCAGTGATCCACTTGCCGGGGTGCCACGTCTGTCTGACGTTGATGTGGCTGACACCGATCCTGTCGTTGCGGCATTGCCTGACGCCGCTGAACTTGAGCGCGAAGGCTTCTTTGGAACCGATGCTGCTAAAGGGGATGCACCGAGTATCGCGGCATCGCCAGCTGCCTCAACCGGCGGCGGTTTCTTCAGCCGCCTGATAAGCTCTGCAAATGATGCGGCGGAAAACGCCACGCCTCCAACGCAGCAGACCGCAGCTTTGGCCCCGATTTCTGCGCCACCCGCGGCCACTGGGCCAGATGCCCAAGACGTCGCCTTTGGCACTGTTCTGCCCTTTGGTAGCATCGCGCGCGTATGTGAAGCCAAAGGAAAACCTCTTGGCTCAAAGGTTGATGTGTTGAGCAAAAGGGGGCTGAAACTATACGATTCCGCCCCGAATATTATTGCAAAACGCACTTTCTACATCACCGGGTACACTGACGGATGCCCGCGGCAGTTCACCGCTGCAACGGCACTCTTTGGGTCGCCTTCGCTGTATGAACAGCTGCGTTTCAGCCCGGCGGGTAAAAACCTGCCTCACGCTGCGACAGATGTGGCTTATGACGGCTTAAAACGCCGCGTCTGCGGGTCCAGAAAAAACAAGCCCTGCGGTAAGAGAGTCTCAAGTCTCGATAAAACGACAGTCTTTGTCAGCGCTTACGAGTTCTATGGCGACAATGCCCGCTGGTCAGAATTTCTTGTGCATAGCGGCAGAACCTTGGCCGTCGCCATTAAATGACCGCTTAGTAGTGGGGTGGCCGTTCGTCACCAACGACGATACCGCCGGCACCGGAAGCCTCACGCTGACCTTCGCGGCGCATCAGCATCTCAACACGGCGGGTTAGCGCTGTAATCTCAAGCTCTTGGCGGGCCACAATATCCGACAGGTCATCGACCGTCCGCGTCATGTGCGCAATCTGTTCTTCAAGCTGTTCCATGTCGTTGGAATTAGGCGCTTGGGCCGTCTTTGGCAATGGGTCGGTCGCGCGGCTTGCCCCGTCGCAGACCATCCGGTAGACGCAGGTCGAAATTACCCGCGTCTGCGCAGCCCCGAGGTGCCCCATGGCCAAGCCCAAAAAGACCCCCCGCCCCAAGGCCGAAACGCCCAAGGGTTTCCGTGATTATTTTGGCGCAGAAGTCACGCAGCGCGCTGATATGCTTGCTAAGATTGCCAGCGTCTACAGCCGCTATGGCTTTGATGCGTTGGAAAGTGCCGGTGTTGAGACGGTCGAAGCTTTGGGCAAGTTCCTGCCCGATGTTGACCGCCCAAACGAAGGTGTTTTTGCCTGGCAAGAAGATGCAGAGGCTGACAAACCCGGCGATTGGCTCGCGTTGCGTTACGACCTGACGGCACCGTTAGCCCGCGTCTACGCGCAGCACCGCAATGACTTGCCGACGCCCTACCGCCGCTATGCCATGGGTCCTGTCTGGCGAAATGAAAAGCCGGGTCCGGGGCGGTTTCGTCAGTTTTATCAATGCGATGCGGATACTGTCGGTGCCTCCAGTGTGGCCGCTGACGCCGAGATTTGCGCAATGCTGGCTGACTGCCTCGAAGAGGTTGGCATCGAGCGTGGTGACTACATTGTTCGTGTGAATAACCGCAAAGTGCTTAGCGGTGTGATGGAAGTCGCAGGGCTTTCTGGGGACGACAAAGAAGCGGAGCGCGGCATCGTGCTACGTGCGATCGATAAGCTCGACCGCCTTGGCACGGACGGTGTTCGTGCATTGCTTGGCGCAGGTCGCAAAGATGACAGCGGCGATTTCACTGGTGGTGCAGGGCTGTCTGATACGCAGGCAGACGTGGTCATGGGCTTTATGCAGGCCAAAGGTGCGACTGGAACCGCAACGGTTGATGCTTTGCGCGCCCTCGTGACTGGCTCCGCAATTGGCCTCGACGGTGTGGCAGAGCTTGATACCATCGAAGGGTTGCTTGCGGCAGGCGGGTATGGCCCCGACCGGATCGAGATCGACCCCTCGGTTGTGCGCGGACTTGGCTATTATACCGGTCCTGTTTTTGAAGCAGAGCTCACCTTTGAAATCCTCGATGACAAAGGACGCAAGCGGCAGTTTGGGTCTGTTGCGGGGGGCGGGCGCTATGACGATCTCGTTAAGCGTTTCACCGGCCAGGAAGTGCCGGCAACGGGTGTTTCCATCGGTGTAGACCGGTTGTTGGCCGCATTGCACGCCAAGGGGCGTCTGGATGCGAAATCGGACGGTCCCGTGGTTGTAACGGTGATGGATCGCGCGCGGATGGCCGAGTATCAGGCGATGGTAGCTGAACTGCGGCAGGCCGGGATCCGGGCAGAAGTTTATTTGGGCAACCCTAAAAACTTTGGCAACCAGTTGAAATACGCAGATCGTCGCAACAGCCCTGTCGCGATTATTGCGGGCGGCGATGAGTTCGATAATGGTTTGGTTCAGATCAAAGACCTGATCTTGGGCGCAGAAATTGCCGAACACGCGACGCATGAAGAGTGGAAAGACCGCCCCAGCCAGATCGAGGTGCCGCGTGGCGAATTGGTTGCCCAAGTGCAATCGATCCTCAAGAGCCGCCGCTGATGCCGACACGCGCGCAAACGAATGCCAAGGCCGCGGCCTTGCGCGCTATTTTTGAAGCGCAAGGTGCGGTCCCGGTCGAGCCCCCAATTCTGCAACCAGCGGAAACGCTTCTTGATCTTTATGGCGAGGATATTCGCGCGCGCGCCTACGTTACCAGCGATGCGCTGCGCGGGGAGCAAATGCTGCGGCCTGATTACACTGTTCCCGTTGTGCAGATGCACATGGCCCATGGCGCGGAGCCTGCGCGCTATACCTACGCGGGCGAAGTTTTTCGCCGACAAGAACACGACCCTAGCCGCACCAATGAGTATGTGCAGGTTGGGTATGAGGTGTTTGAACGTGCTGATCCCGCTTCAGCGGATGCCGAAGTATTTGCGCTGATCGCGGGTGCGTTGCGCGGTCTTCCCGTGCGTGCGGTGACAGGTGATATCGGGCTTTTGATGGCGGCCGTTTCTGGGCTGGATACAACGCCGGCCCGCAAGGGAGCGCTTATGCGCCACATCTGGCGACCTCGTCGGTTTCGCGCATTGCTGGAGCGTTTTTCAGGGCGCACCCCGGTGGCTGCAGCACGTTCTGAGTTGCTGGCAGGTGGAGGCAATTGCGACGCGCCGCTGACGGGCAAAAGAACAGGTGCCGAGATTGACGCCCGCGTCGTTGCCCTCAAGGCAGACGCCGCCGCACCTCCGATTTCTGCGCGTGAAGTAGATCTGATCGAAACTCTTTTGGATATCCGCGGCCAGATGCCTGCTGCGCTAAGCAGATTGCATGATTTGGCCGTCGATTTACCCACGATCACAGCGGCCGTGGCCCGGATTGAGGCACGCCAAGAAGCCCTGCGTGCACGCGACGTCGATGTAGGCACGCTGGTATTTGAGGCAAGCTACGGTCGATCTTCGATGGAATATTACGACGGTTTCGTATTTGGATTTCGTGCTGAAGATCGTGCTGACTTGCCAAATGTGGCCAGCGGCGGGCGCTATGATGCACTGACACGCCGATTGGGCGATGGGGTAGAAATCCCCGCTGTGGGCGGTGTAATGCGCCCGGGCCTTTTGCTGGAACTGGAGGGCGTGGCATGACGCTCAAACTCGGTGTGCCGTCCAAGGGGCGGCTGATGGAAAAGACGTTTGACTGGTTTGGTGCGCGTGGCATCACCTTGCGCCGCAGCGGATCTGACCGTGAATACGCCGGCGCAGTTGACGGTATTGGCGGTGTATCGCTGGTGCTGCTTTCGGCAGGCGAAATCCCGCGTGAGCTTGCTACAGGCCATCTGCATTTGGGTGTCACCGGTACTGACTTGATCCATGAAAAACTGCCCCTGTGGGAGCAGATGGTGGAGCCGGTCGAAGAGTTGAATTTCGGTCATGCGGATCTGATTTTGGCAGTGCCCATGGCTTGGGTGGATGTCGATACCCTTGATGATCTTGATGCGGTTGCAGCTGCCTTTCGAGCGCGACATGGGCACCGCTTACGGATCGCGACGAAATACCACCGTTTGGTTCGGGAATTCATGCGCCAGGGAGGCGTCGCGGACTATTCGTTGGTCGACAGCCAAGGCGCGACCGAAGGCACCGTCGCAAATGAGACGGCAGAGGCGATTGCTGACATCACCTCAAGCGGCGAGACGCTGCGTGCGAACCATTTGAAAATTTTAAGTGACGGGTTGATGCTGCGCAGCCAAGCGACGCTTTGGCGCAGCCGAGTAGCTGAGCTAGATGATGCGCAATTAAATACGCTTGAGAGCTTGATGAAGCGCCTAGACGCAGGGGCATAATCCAAAGGGCACGCTGAAGCGCGACGCCTTTATTGAGATTTGCAAAATGCAAATCAGGGTGCTGTTACAGGACCCCGATTTCAGCCAATGCACGGTTAAGCTCTATTGGCAGGACATCTTCATTTTCGCGCCCTTTTGGCAGATCGGGCGGAGCATCTGCCGTGGCAAGATAACGCCATCCTTGGAAGGGGCGTTTCAGGCTTCCTTGGGTACGGATCAGGTCGGGGTTTAGAACGATGGCGCAGCGGCGAATCCCGTCTGTGCCGAAATATTCATCCAGTCGCTCAACCCGCTGTCGGCACTGTATTACACCCTTTACGACCCAGTAAATCGAACCGCCATTGATGATTTCGTCCCCACGCTTTGGCCACATCCGTGTGACGTGACGGGGCAGTCCATCGGGTGCTTGTGCGCGTTTGTTTGATTGCCATTCAATCATATCTTCGACGTTTTCAGAGCCGACTGAGAGCTTTATAAGGTTGACAGTTTTAGCCATCCTCCTACATCGCAGAATAACGGCAGTGGTGCAAGAGAAACAGTGTGTGTTTTTCTGAATTTCGCCCGCTATATAGTGTTGACGCGGCCGGCTCATACCACATATAGATCGCCACAACACCTGCTTCGGGCCATCACAAGGCCGTTTCAGAATCCTAACAGACACCGTATAATGCAGGGCCAACCTGCCTATTTTCAAGTATAGAAAGCGCCACCTATGTCCCGTTTTTCCGCCCCTATTGCCGAACAGATCTGGGATATGAAGTACCGCTTCAAAGCAGCGGATGGCACGCCAAAAGACATAAGCGTCGAGGATACTTGGCAGCGCATCGCGAATGATCTGGCACAGGTCGAAAACGACAAAAGCAGCTGGGAAAAAAAGTTCTACGAAGCGCTTGAAGATTTCAAATATTTGCCTGCGGGACGCATCACGGCGGGAGCAGGAACTGCACGCCGTGTGACGCTGTTTAACTGCTTTGTTATGGGGACCGTTCCTGACAGCATGGGCGGTATTTTCGACATGCTCAAAGAAGCGGCATTGACCATGCAGCAGGGCGGCGGAATTGGGTATGATTTCTCGACCATCCGTCCCAAGGGCGCGGATGTACTGGGCGTGTCGGCGGATGCTTCTGGCCCGTTGAGCTTTATGGATGTGTGGGACGCGATGTGCCGCACGATCATGTCCGCAGGCTCACGCCGGGGCGCAATGATGGCAACGATGCGTTGTGATCACCCTGATGTAGAGGATTTCATTGCCGCCAAATCTGACGCTGCGCGGCTTCGGATGTTCAACATGTCCGTGCTGATTACCGACCCCTTCATGGATGCGGTCAAGGCGGATGGGCCTTGGGATCTGAAATTTAACGAGACGGTCTACAGGACTGTTCAGGCCCGTGATCTGTGGAACCGGATCATGAAGGCCACTTATGAGTTTGCCGAGCCTGGTGTGATTTTCATCGACCGGATCAACGCGGCTAACAATCTTAGCTATTGCGAAACGATTGCTGCGACGAACCCCTGTGGCGAGCAGCCATTGCCGCCTTATGGTGCATGTCTCTTAGGCTCAATCAACATGGCGCGCCTTGTTAGCGATCCGTTTGAAGATGCCGCGGCCCTTGATCAAGACGCGCTGAGCGAATTGGTCGCTACTGCCGTGCGGATGATGGACAACGTCGTGGATGTCTCCAAGTTCCCGCTTCCGGAGCAGGAGCGTGAAGCAAAGGCGAAGCGCCGGATCGGGCTTGGTGTGACTGGGCTGGCGGATGCTCTGCTTATGGTCGGGCTACGCTACGGCTCTGACGAAGCGGCAGCACAAACCGAGGCATGGCTCAAGGCCATCGCCCGCGCGGCCTATCTGGCGAGCGTCGATCTGGCCAAAGAAAAGGGTGCTTTTCCGTTGTTTGATGCTGAGGCATTTTTGGCCTCTGGCACAATGCTGCAGATGGATGAAGATGTGCGCGATGCGATCCGTGAACACGGCATTCGTAACGCGCTGCTGACCTCAATTGCGCCGACCGGCACGATCAGCCTTTATGCTGGGAACGTCAGCTCGGGCATCGAGCCGGTTTTTGCTTATGCTTACAAACGCAAAGTTCTGCAGAAAGATGGCACTCGGACTGAAGAAGAAGTCGTCGATTACGCTGTCCAACTGTGGCGTGAGCTTAAGGGCGATACACCATTGCCGGACTACTTCGTTAACGCTCAGACGCTGGCCCCGCTGGAGCACGTCAAAATGCAGGCAGCTGCACAAAAATGGGTCGACTCGAGCATTTCCAAGACCATCAACTGCCCCGAGGACATCAGCTTTGACGCGTTCAAAGATGTCTACATGGAGGCATGGGATACCGGGTGCAAAGGCTGTACGACCTACCGTCCCAATGACGTGACCGGTTCGGTTCTGACCGTATCCGATGAAGCCCCAGAAGTTGTCAGCACCAACGGCGAAGAGCCTGCGATGCCCCATGGCGACGTGATCTATATGTCTGAACCGCTCGATCGTCCCAGCGAGCTTGAAGGCAACACCTATAAAGTCAAATGGCCTGACAGTGAGCATGCGATTTATATTACGATCAATGACATCGTGATTGGGGGCCGCCGCCGTCCGTTCGAAGTGTTCATCAACTCTAAAAATATGGAGCATTTTGCTTGGACGGTTGCTCTTACGCGCATGATTTCAGCAGTGTTCCGGCGCGGCGGTGATGTGTCGTTTGTTGTAGAAGAACTCAAAGCCGTGTTCGACCCACGTGGTGGCGCGTGGATGGCAGGGAAATACATCCCCTCAATTCTTGCAGCGATCGGCGGCGTGATCGAACAACATATGATCGCGACAGGGTTTATCGCCGGCGAAGGTATGGGACTTAAGTCCGACCCGCAGGCCAAAGTCGTTGGCCTTGACGCCCCACGCGGCAAGGCATGTTCAAGCTGCGGTCAGTTTGAATTGCGTATGGTCGAGGGTTGCATGACATGCGGCAGCTGCGGCTACAGTAAATGCGGGTAAGATTGCTCTGATTCACCTTGCGCTGGGTGGCTGCGCTTTGGTTACGGCAATAGAGAATCTCGTGTGGGGACACTGCAATGCTGCGTTTTCATTGATCGGCACGTCTAAGCATTAGTGGAGCTTAGACGTGCCGCTGGAGCAGGCCTGAACTGCTGCGTGAAACACAGACGGCCTACAGGTAGGCTGGGTTTTCCCTATTTGTCACTTTCCCCAGAATGAAAAATGAACATACCGGCAAAACGGTTTCCTACATAGGAATGTGAAAGAATCTTTGCTCATCTCCCAAGATACCGCGTAGCCTATTGATCAGGGAGGAATTTACATGAAACTTATGAACGCTCTTTTGTCTGGTGCAGCAGTCGCACTGGCATTTTCTTTTGCTGGCCCCGCGGCGGCACAGGATTGTCCACGTGGTGATCTCGACAAACGCTTTTGCGATGTCGACGGCGATTTGGTCGCCGATACACCCACAGATCCCGCCGATCAGGTGGATCCGGACACACTGATTTTTGCCTATACACCGGTAGAAGATCCAGCTGTCTACAAAGAGGCTTGGTCCGATTTTCTGACCCACCTGGAAAAAGAGACCGGCAAATCGGTTGTCTTCTTTCCGGTACAGAATAACGCGGCCCAAATCGAAGCAATGCGCTCAGGACGGTTGCATATCGCTGGCTTTAACACCGGCTCTAACCCGCTGGCTGTGAACTGTGCTGGTTTTAATCCGTTCACGATTATGGCGTCCAAGGACGGCAATTTCGGCTACGAGATGGAAATCATCACCTATCCAGGGTCCGGGATTGATAAGGTCGAAGACATTAAGGGCAAGCAACTTGCCTTTACATCGCCCACGTCGAACTCAGGCTTCAAAGCCCCATCGGCAATCCTGAAGGGTGATTTCGACATGCTGCCAGAGCGGGACTTCGAACCGGTCTATTCAGGCAAACACGACAATTCGATCCTCGGCGTTGCCAACAAAGACTATATGGCGGCTTCAATCGCCAACTCGGTCAAGGCAAGAATGATCAGCCGTGATGTCATCAAGGCCGACGACGTCAAGGTGATCTACAAATCGCAGACCTTCCCGACGACTGGATTTGGTACCGCGCATAATCTCACACCTGAACTGAAGGACAACATTCGTAATGCGTTCTTCAGCTTTGAGTGGGAGGGCACGTCGCTACAGGCAGAATTCGAGAAATCGAACGAAGGCCAGTTCCTGCCGATGACCTACGAGGTCTTCTGGGAAGTGATCCGCAAGATTGATACCGCAAATGGCGTAAGCTACGCCTGCGAGTAACTTCTGATCGGGCGGGCCAAACGGTCCGCCCTTTCCAACAAAAAACACTTGGGGTGGGGAGGCTTTCATGCTGCGGCTTGAGAAGCTTGTGAAGACATATAAAACGGGCGATCAGGCCTTGAAGGCTGTTGAGCTGGAAGTGCCGGAAGGGCAGGTTCTTGCTTTGATCGGCCCATCGGGTGCCGGTAAATCGACCCTTATTCGCTGTATTAACCGCCTGGTAGAGCCAACATCTGGCAAGGTTTATCTAGGTGATGTTGAGCTGACGGGACTGTCTTCGGGCGCATTGCGCCGAGAGCGCCGCCGTATGGGCATGATCTTTCAGGAATATGCGCTTGTTGAGCGGCTGACCGTCATGGAAAACGTACTTTCAGGACGTCTTGGCTATGTTGGCTTTTGGCGCAGTTTTCTCCGCCGCTTTCCACAATCAGACGTCGATGAAGCATTTCGCCTGCTAGACCGAGTGGGATTGGCGCATATGGCCGACAAGCGCGCGGATGAGCTTTCGGGCGGCCAACGCCAGCGCGTCGGCATTTGCCGTGCACTTATTCAAGACCCGGCGGTGCTTTTAGTGGATGAACCCACAGCGTCTTTGGACCCCAAGACATCGCGCCAGATCATGCGACTGATCTGCGAGCTGTGCAAAGAACGTGGGCTTGCCGCGATTATTAACATTCACGATGTGGCCCTTGCGCAGATGTTTGTTCAGCGTGTCATTGGGTTGCGCTTGGGGGCCGTCGAATTTGATGGCCCGCCTGATGGGTTAACCCCAGAAGTCCTGACCACGATCTATGGCGCAGAAGACTGGGAAGCGACCATCGAAAAGGTCGACGACGAAGAAGAGTTGGCCGCGCAATGAGCGATACTAGTTTCGACGCTGCCGCCCGTATCGGTCAGCCATGGAAGAAACCGCCCTTTGTTCAGCGCAGATGGCTTAGGTTGCTGCTGATCGGCGGCTTTCTCGCGTATCTTGTGGCCGCCTATATGACGATCGATGTGAATTGGTCGCGCGTTTATGAAGGGCTGGAGCGGGGCAAGAAGTTCGTTCTCGCCTTTATGGCTCCCGACTTTACAACGCGCTCAACGGATATTTGGGAAGGCATGATCGAGAGCATCGTCATGACGGTTGCCTCTTCCGTTGTTGGTATCGCGATCTCCATTCCAATCGCACTGGGTGCTGCGCGCAACGTGGCCCCGCTACCTGTTTATCTGATTTGCCGCAGCATTATTGCTATCAGCCGAGCCTTGCAGGAAATTATCGTGGCCATCTTGCTGGTGGCGATTTTTGGGTTTGGTCCTCTTGCGGGTTTCCTGACGCTCAGCTTTGCAACAATCGGCTTTCTGTCCAAGCTCTTGGCGGAAGACATTGAGAGCATGGACAAAGTGCAGGCCGAGGCGATCAAAGCTTCTGGCGCGCGGTGGACACAGTGGATCAACTACGGAGTACAGCCGCAGGTCATGCCGCGTCTGATCGGGCTTTCGATCTACCGAATTGATATCAACTTCCGCGAAAGTGCCATTCTGGGGCTTGTGGGGGCGGGGGGCATCGGTGCCACGCTGAACACTGCCTTTGATCGTTATGAATATGATACGGCCGCAGCGATATTGCTGGTTATCATCTTGATAGTCATGGCGCTTGAATACCTATCCGGCGTCGTTCGTGCGAGGGTCCAGTAATGCCTATACGTAACGAAAAAGGACTAAAGATCTGGCATCGACGCACCGGCCGAGAAAGCTTGAGCCATTGGGTTCTATGGCTCATCGGGGTCGCGATCTTTGGCTATTGCTGGCAGCAAATCTCGAACACGACCACGTGGTTTTTTGTTTGGGACGCTCCGCGGATCGCGAATGACATTTGGATGCGCGCAACGCCGCCAAAGTGGTCTTACATTGCCCAGCTCGGTAAGCCCATTTGGGATACGTTGAACATCGCGACACTGGGCACGATCATATCGTTGTTTCTTGCTGTTCCTGTCGCGTTTCTGGCGGCGCGCAATACAACGCCGTCGGCGCTTTTCATTCGCCCAATTGCGCTCTTGATCATCGTCTCAACCCGCTCAATCAACTCTTTGATCTGGGCGTTGTTGCTGATTGCCATCATTGGCCCCGGCGTTTTTGCGGGCGTTATCGCAATCGCGATCAGGTCTATCGGGTTTTGTGCAAAGCTCTTGTATGAGGCCATAGAAGAAATCAATGAAACGCAAGTTGAAGCGATCACCGCGACCGGGGCGTCGCGTTGGCAGGTTATGGCATACGGTATCGTTCCGCAGATCATGCCGGCTTTTGCAGGGATCGCTGTGTTTCGGTGGGACATTAACATCCGCGAGTCGACAGTTTTGGGCCTTGTTGGGGCTGGCGGTATCGGGTTGCAATTGTCTTCGTCTCTCAACGTGTTGGCCTGGCCACAAGTATCGCTCATCTTGTTGGTCATTCTCGCAGCTGTTGTGATTTCGGAGTGGGTCTCGGCCAAAGTTAGAGGCGCTATCATTTGAACGTGCATGAGGCGTTTGCGGCCTATGAGGCCGTCAGGCATCGCCTACCTACAGTGGCGAGAAAAGGGGCATGCAAACAGCTGCCCAATCTCGACGCGATTGCTGAAGAGATGGACGTCTTTTTGCTAGACGCTTTTGGTGTTCTCAACATCGGTGAAACTGCGATTGCAGGTGTTCCTGAACGGATAAGGGGTTTGCAAAAGGCGGGCAAACGGGTGTTGGTCGTGTCAAACGCAGCTGGCTTCCCCCATGCTAATCTGATGACCAAGTACCGGAACCTTGGATATGATTTTGCCCCTGAGGACGTCATCACAAGCCGGAAAACGCTGCTGCGCGGTTTGCAGTCTGAACCCAAATGCCACTGGGGATTGATGGCGACCGAAAGTCTTGGGCGTGCGGATATCGAAGACCTCAATATTACCTATCTTGGTGAAGATCCGGCCGTTTATGATGCCGCTGAAGCGTTTCTTTTAATTGGCGGTGCTGCTTGGACACTGGATCGACAAGCCATGCTTGAAGCATCGCTTGTCCAGAACCCGCGCCCTGTTTACGTCGGCAACCCTGATATTGTGGCCCCACGTGAAACTGGGTTTTCGACGGAACCGGGGGCCTTTGCACACCAACTGGCGGACCGTACCGGGGTATCACCGCGGTTCTTTGGCAAACCATTTCAGAACATCTTTGATCTCGCATTTGAACGGCTCGAAGACCCGGACATGCAGCGGATTGTGATGGTCGGCGATAGCCTTCATACGGATATCTTGGGCGGTCAAATCGCTGGTGTCAAAACCGCATTGATTGCTGGATTTGGATTCTTTGCTGGCAACGATGTGATGGCACCGATAGAGCAATCTGGAATTTGTCCGGACTTCATTTTGGACCGCCCTTAGCATCGCAACCCAAGCTGCCTATCGATACTGATGTATCTGACAATTTTGCAGCATGAAGCCGATAACTTCTTGAAACGCGTTTCCGTGACCAACGATTGCAACATTCTCGCTTTCGATAGTGGCCAAGGTTTCAACGAAGTTAGCGATACGGTTCTGAAACACCTGTTCGGGTTCTTTCGGCACGAGATCTTCTGAGCCTTCGTGGGGATACCACCACCTTGGCGGTAAGTGTCCAAATGAAAGGTCCGGAAAATCAACGCTTAAGGCATCCGGGTGCCTGCCGACGTCGCCGCTGTATTTAAGAAGCTCGTGATGGCCATGGCGAACTTCAATAGGCGCAATCCCATCGAAAATTGTATTGGCAGTTTGGAGCGCGCGCGTAAGGGGAGACGCGATGACGCGTTTGATCTCCAACTCAGCAATGGTTTTGCGCGCCTCACTTGCTTGTTCAAATCCAAGCTGTGTCAGCGGCGCATCAAAGATCAGTGGGTCAATGTCACCCTGAAAAGCCGCATTGAATTCAGATTGACCATGCCGAATGAAATAGATTGCCATGCAACAGTTATCCCTAAATATCTCGTTTTGACCGACATAGCACGCCCTCGGGTATGGCGCGATGGCTTGTATTTCTACCGTCCTCTCTAACTCTAAAACAGCATCTGATTGTCAATTGCAAAGAGGCAGCTTGCAATGGTCCTCACCTGTCATTCTCGGTGCCAATCGCACCTGTTGGCCACAAGTGTAGGGATCTGCTCCAACTTCTTTTGTGCACCCCACACAGAAAGCCATTGCTAAAGCGCACCACAAGCCTGAGCGTCGCGGTGAACAGCAGCGACCGGATACGAAATGTCACGATCCTCGACACTCATCTTGTTTTTCACGGCGATCTTCTTGCAGTCGGGGGCCTATGGCCTGACCTTCATGCTGCCTCGGCTGTTCAGCAGCTTTGGTGCAAGTGAGAAAGTCGTCGGTGTGATGCTTCTGGTGACAACGCTGGCCACAATATTCACCGTCTATTTTGCCGGTCATCTGTCAGATATGTTGGGACGGCTTCGCACGCTTGGCATCGCCTGCTTTGCCATATCAGGATCGCTATATCTTTATGGCTCGGTAAGTTCGGTGGGCATCTCGCTTGTTCTTGCGAGCGTCCTGTTGGGGTTCGGGTGGGCCTTGACGTATTCACTTGCCCCGATCGTCCTGACACGTTTGGTGAGCGCAGCCGAGCGCGTGCGGTTTTTTGCATTATTGTCTATTTTCGTGATGGCAGGCTTTGGGCTGGCCCCGGTTTTGGCATCGCTCCTGGAAAAATTTGGATATTCAATCCGCGACGCTTTCTATGTCACATCAGCATTTTGCCTGATCAGTGCGTTCTTGTTTCTTAGTCTCGACAAGCCCATCAAATCTCATGCGCTTAACCCTGCACCTGAAGGGTCTTCACGGATTACATGGGCCTCAATTGTCGCGGTCTTAAAATCGCGAGCTCTGTTGCCTGTTATTATGGTGTGTCTGGGCGCCAGCGTCTTCTCAGGTCTGAACAATTTTCAAACCGTATTTGCAGATGACAGGGGCCTAGAGTACAGCACCTTCTTTTTGGTCTACACAATGACCGTAATCGTGTTTCGGCTTTTGCTTGTCCGGTTCAAAGGCGGAAAGAACCCGTACCTTACGATCGCAATCCTCCAATACCTAATGTGCGCCAGTGTGGTTTTGTTCATTGTGAGCGGAGGTAGCGCGCTGCTTTATGTCGTCGTCGCGATTTTGTTTGGGTTGGGCTACGGTGTTTCCTATCCGATCCTTGTTGCCATGGCCGCGAATGATGCAGAGGAACACTTGGGGCCTCAAACGCTTCAACTTTTTGCGTTGACCTATTTCGTCGGCGTGTTTGGTTTCCCGTTGATCGCTGGCTGGCTGATCGTTGAAATTGGATACACGCCGCTTCTAATCATCGTGGCTGTATTGGCGGCCGTTGAGGCCACAATGGCGCTGCGCCGTGCAATAGTTCCGTCACGCAAGCGTTTTTGACGGGCAGTTGTTGCACAAGCCAAGATCGTAGCGTTCAAAATTGAAATAAATGTTACGAACAGCAGCTTTTTGATGCACAGCGTCACGAGGTATTCGAGCTCACAGCCTTTGAAACAGACATTTCGGGGCAGTTGCACGTTCACAATTGGCTGAGGTGGCATAGTTATGCTGCGCAACCCGCTGTGGGCAGGCTATGAAATATGATGAACCCGAAGACCGCGAACGGCCATATGCAAATTGCTGAAAGACAAACCAAGCCATGAATGATCTAGATCCCGCCGCTCAATCAGCGTCCGACGTCATAGCACAACGCCTTTTTGATGCGGGATGCCGTCATTCTTTTGGCATACCGGGGGGCGAGGTTCTGGCGTTGATGGACGCTTTGGATCGGGCCGGGCTGTCTGTCAGTTTGGTGAAGCATGAAAATTCTGGTGGGTTTATGGCCGAAGGTACCTATCATGCGGACGGTGCGCCCGGGGTGCTTTTTGCCACGATCGGGCCGGGTATTGCGAATGCCGCGAATGCCATCGCCAACGCTTGGCAAGACCGTGTTCCAATGATCGTGCTTACCGGTTGCGTCCCTGCGATCGAGGCGCAAACTTATACCCATCAGGTTTTTGATCATGTGAAATTCCTTGAGCCGATCACAAAGGCCGTATTCCGAGTGGAGGCTGGCACCGCTGGGGTCGTGATCGACAAAGCGCTCAAGATCGCGACGTCTGGACAACCCGGACCTGTTGTCTTGGATGTGCCAATTGACGTGCAACGCGAGGTATCTAGCAGTTGGATGAAGCCGCGCCACCAACCAGATGTGGCGATGGTGCCGGCACCTGGGCCGCTAGCTGTGGCGAACGCCTGGCTTGCCGCCGCGAAACGCCCCATCGTGCTGGCGGGCGTAGATGCGATTGGCGATCTGGACAGCGCCGCGGTGGCCAAATTCTGTACCAGCCGCAATATCCCGCTGCTGACAACCTACAAGGCCAAAGGCATTCTGCCCGAAACGCACGATCTGGCGCTTGGTGGAGCTGGGTTGTCTCCAGTCTGCGATAAAATCGTACATCCGCTGATTGCCCAGTCGGACTGCATCATTCTGGCAGGTTATGATCCAATTGAAATGCGCATTGGTTGGCGGGATATTGTAACGCCTGACCATAACGTCATCGATATCACGGCCGTTACCAACACCCATTACATGCACCAATCCGCGCTGAATTTTGTGGGTTCGGTTGCGGACACCCTGCTGGCTTTGGGCCCATCTGGGGATCCCGCAAAACACTGGTCTGGCAACGAGGTCGCGGTGGCGAAGAGCGCGTTAAGAACAGCATTTAATATTGAAGAAACATGGGGCCCTGCTGCCATTGTCAATGAAGCGCGCAAAGCCTGTCCGGCAGGCACCATCGCCACCGCAGACAGCGGGGCGCACCGCATTGTTATGTCCCATGTCTGGGAGGCTGACGTGCCGCATGGCGTGCTGCAATCCACGGCTTTATGTACAATGGGCTGTGCCGTACCGTTGGCCATTGGCCGCAAACAAGCGGAACCTGACCGGCCTGTCATTGCCTTTGTTGGTGACGCAGGGGTCGAGATGTTCCTTGGTGAACTGGCAACAGCCCGCGATCTCAAGTTGGGCATCCCCATTGTGGTGTTCATCGACGAACAACTTGGCCTTATTGAGCTGAAACAGCGCGGCACCCAGATGCCAAACCTTGGTGTCGAATTCCCCGGTACTGATTTTCCCCGCGTTGCGGACGCGATGGGGGGCATTGGCGTGACTTGCCGTGACCGCGAAAGTCTCAATGCGGCGATCACCGATGCGTTTACCAAAGATACATTCACATTGATTTCAGCAGTAATCGGAAGGAACGCGTACGATGGCCGGATCTGAAGCCTTGAAGTTCCCTGTATGCCTCAGAGATGTACGCGGTGTGCCGGTATCTTATGCCGATCACGGTGCGATCGATGGGCTGGAACGTGCCGTTATCATGTCACTGACGTTTCGCGGTGATGCCATTGCCGAAATCGACACTGTGCTGGCTGAACATCCTGATTTCATCATGGGGTGGCTCTTTAAGGCGGGCTGGTTAACGCAGGCAATGGAGACACGGATCTACGATGTAATGCTGGAAAGTCTGGGTCAGGCTGAGCGTCGCATGGCCAGCGCCAATGACCGTGAGCGCGGCCATTTCGAAGCGATCAAGGCTTGGGTAGATGGCGATTTCTTTGGCGCAGTCCAGAAGTGGGAGGCGGTGCTGACCACCTACCCAATGGATTTACTTGCGCTTGAGTTGGTCCATTACACCATGGTTTTGCTGGGTGACGTTCAGGGCCAACGCGATGTTGTGGCCCGTGTCTTTAACCTTTGGGACGAAGACATTCCCGGGTATGAGTTTGTTTTGGGTTTTTATTCCTTTGGGTTGGAAGAAAATCGTGATTTTTCGCGCGCCGAAGATATGGCGCTGCAGGCGCTTTCTATCCGCCCCGACAACCCTTATGCGATCCACACCGTCAGCCACGTAATGGAAATGCGCGGTCATCAGGCCGGTGGCATTCGCTTTATGAAAGACCGCGCTGGCCTTTGGGGCACGTCGAACTTTGCCAATCATTTGTGGTGGCACACTGGGCTCTATCATCTTGATCTTGAGCAATATGATCAGGTCTATAATATCTTTGATACCCAGCTGGATTCCCGAAACAAAGAAGGTCACCGTTACGAAGAACTCGATGCTGCGGCCCTTCTGTGGCGAATGAATTTGGTGGGTCAGGACTCTGGTGATCGATGGACGCATTTGGCCAATAAATGGGAACCCGCCGCACAAGACACGCTTTATGCGTTCAACGATGTGCACGCGATGCTGACCTTTGTGTCCGACGACCGCAAAGATGCGCAAAAGGCGTTGCTGACCGCCAATGAACGCTATCTTGAAAGCGCGTCGGACGCGAACACTGCCATGACCCGCGAGATCGGCTTGCCGTTTTGTTTGGCGATGCGCGACTTTAAGGATGAGAACTACGCATCTTGTGTCGAACGCCTTTTGCCGGTGCGTTACATGACCCACCGTCTTGGCGGCAGTTACGCGCAACGCGATATTATAGGCTGGACGTTGCTTGAAGCTGCGTTGCGTGCCCGTAACTTCGACCTTGCCCTAGCGCTTGCAAACGAACGCACAGGCGTCAAACCGACGTCTGTCCAAAATTGGCGCGCTGTCGCACGTGCGTTCAAAGGTTTGGGTGATCATAGCAATGCAGATCGAGCAACGGCTAAAGCTCAGGCGGTTATCGCGTCGTAAGTACGGCCTTGATGGTGGGGCAGGGGAGTAGAACATCTCCCCGCTGGATGTCGCAAATTTAGCCTCGGCCAAGTCCTGAATTTGTGTCCAGCATGAACTGTGCCACAATGGGGCTGCTCGCGGCCCCAAGACCACGGGCATTAGGTCCGATGGCTCCGGCTTCGATTCGTGGGGTGATCAGGCCGCGGGTGTCTTGGGTGACAAGGTAGCGCCGCACCCGTTCCACAAGCGCTTCGCGAATTTCGCTAGGAAAAGAACCGTCAATGAGGATCGCTTCAAAATCGATGACAGAACAGATCGACAAGGATGCCTTTGCCAACTCTTGTGCGGTCTCACCAATCCAAGGATCAGCGTAGCGCATGATAGAGGACCAATCTTGTGGGGTTTGCCACAGGATGCCCGGATCAATGCCCGCATCGTTTAGGCGAGATTCAAGTAAATGCAACGAGGCAACATCGACCAACTGACGACTTTCCCCCGACGGGCCAGTACTACGTAACGCCCCCAAAGCGCCAGCATTACCCTGATGGCCCTCAAAGACGGTTCCGTTCAAAACGACACCTCCGCCAATGAAGGACCCAATGAAGAAATACGCATAATCGCGGAAATCGGACCCTCGCCCGTGCAGATGTTCGGCCTGACAAGCCGCGGTTGCATCATTATCGACAAACACCGGCAGCTCCGAAAACTGCGCAACGACTTGTGGGAAATCAATTCCTTCCCAATGTTTCATGGGTTCGGTCTCCGGCCCATCGCTGTGCCATTTCCAAAGCTCAAACGGCATCGCGATACCAATGCCGCAAATGCGCGCCCGGGCATCTTCAGAAAGGTCAGCTAAGAACTCTGTAATCCCATTTTCTAGAAACGAAAATATTTCATCGGGCACGGGGTGTTGATAGGCGATGTGCGCTTGTTTGCGCACAGCCCCGGTGAAATCCAAAAGCAGCAGATCTGCGCTGCGCCTCCCCACTCGTAGACCCAACGATAAAACGCCGTTTGGATTAAGGTGCATTGGGATTGATGGTTTGCCGACTTTGCCCCGGATTGGGTCGCCGCGTTTAAGGATTGCGTCCTTTTCCAGCTTGCGCAGGATAATAGAGACGGTTTGCGGAGACAGCCCTGAAAGCCTCGCTAGGTCGCTCCCGGGCGTGGGCCCAAGGCGGCGCAGCATCGACAGCAACAGCCGTTCATTATGGTCGCGTACCCCACTTTGGTTTACGCCCCGACGCCCTGTTACTGGATTACTACCGTCCATTGGCGAACCATATGCCTTTAATCATCTGCGTAAAAGGTGACTCGGATCGATTAATAAATCAACTTTATTTATTTATTGACAGCGCAAAGCGAATCTGGCTTTTTGATACGCAATCTGAGGGTGTAGCGCCTTTGGGGTTTGTCTCGGAAAGATCTGCGGCAATATTTGAAAATAGTTTCTTGGGAGGAAACCATGAATAAACTTATTACCGGCACCGCGCTTGCAATGATCGCTATGGCTGGCACAGCATCTGCTGATGGCCACGGGGTATCTGCGTGCTTGATCACCAAGACCGACACCAACCCATTTTTCGTCAAAATGCGCGAAGGGGCCGAGGCCAAAGCAGAAGAACTAGGCATCACGCTCAACAGCTATGCGGGTAAGGTTGATGGCGACCATGAAACCCAAGTCGCTGCGATCGAGACTTGCATCGCGAATGGCGCAAAGGGCATTCTTTTGACCGCTTCCGATACATCCTCCATCGTGCCAGCCGTTCAGCAAGCCCGCAATGCAGGTTTGGTGGTGATCGCACTCGATACACCGCTAGAGCCAATTGATTCAGCCGATATGACCTTTGCAACGGACAACTTCCTTGCAGGTGAGTTGATTGGTAAATGGGCCGCCAGCGCGCTGGGCGATGACGCGGCGACTGCTAAGATCGCGATGCTTGATCTGGCCGTTAGCCAACCCACAGTTGGTGTTCTGCGTGATCAGGGTTTCCTACAAGGCTTTGGCATCGACCTGGGCGACCCCAACAAATGGGGTGATGAAACCGACGCACGTATCGTCGGGAATGACGTCACGGCGGGCAACGAAGAAGGTGGCCGCAAAGCTATGGAAAACCTGCTGGCTCTCGACCCTGAGATTAACGTTGTCTACACTATCAACGAACCTGCGGCAGCTGGCGCCTACGAGGCACTCAAGTCGATTGGCCGTGAAAACGATGTCTTGATCGTATCGGTCGATGGTGGTTGCCCCGGTGTGGCCAATATCAAAGACGGTGTGATTGGTGCCACGTCGCAGCAATATCCACTGCTGATGGCCTCAAAAGGGATTGAAGCAATTGCTGCCTTTGCCAAGGATGGCACTCTGCCTGCCGCGACAGACGGCAAGGATTTCTTTGATACGGGTGTGGCGCTGGTGACGGACAAGCCAGTGGACGGTGTGGACAGCATCGATACTGCTGAAGGCACCAAGCTCTGCTGGGGCTAATACCCTCGCAAGCGTTTTGAAAACCGCCGGGCCCAGATCAGGGTCCGGTATTTATTTAAGTGTTAAGGGGATCACTCGGGATGTCATCGCAGGACGATTACGAAGGCGCGGCAACACAAAGTCGGGCAACTGTTGCGGAATTTGACGACCATAGACGTGGTTTTGTTGGCAGCTTCCACCACGCATTGCATACGACACCGGCGCTGGTTCCCCTGATCGTTCTCCTCGCTGCTATTGTCATTTTTGGAATGCTTCTGGGTTCTAAGTTCTTTTCGCCCTTCGCACTGACCTTGATCCTGCAACAGGTCCAGATTGTCGGTATTGTGGCCGCGGCCCAATCGTTGGTTATTTTGACCGCAGGCATCGACCTCAGCGTAGGGGCCATTGCAGTTATTTCTTCTGTTATCATGGGGCAATTCACCTTTCGCTACGGCCTGCCGGTCGAAGTCGCTGTGGCCTGCGGATTGATCATTGGGACAGGCATCGGGGCGGTCAATGGCTGGTTGATCGCCGTGATGAAGCTGCCGCCGTTCATCGTAACGCTTGGGATGTGGCAAATCGTGCTTGCGGCGAATTTTCTGTATTCTGCGAATGAAACCATCCGAAGTCAGGATATCGCCGCCAACGCACCATTGCTTCAATTTCTAGGCACCACGTTCAAAGTCGGAGCCGACGCTGATGGCCGGGGCGGGGCGAATTTCACCT